>SHZA01000002.1 GCA_009692515.1 Bdellovibrionales bacterium | reverse complement strand
GCAATTAATTGAGCGGCTCTAAAAATGTGCTGGAAAATTTCTGACTCCTCTCCACTCACATCTAAAATATCTACAATATGTTTCTTTGGAACAATGAGTACGTGTACTGGAGTTTGCGCATTAATATCTCTAAAGGCAAACACGTGTCCATTTTCATAAACCTTTTCGCTGGGCAAGGTTCCAGCAATAATTTTGCAAAAGATACATTCTTTATTTTTAAACCGATCGGTTGGGCTAATCATGATGACTCCTTGAAAGAACTAGAACTTGCCACAAGAAAGAGTTAAAAAGCAACTCTCATAGTAATTAGGATATATAAATATGAACCATTGGGAAAAGATATTCATGAAGCGGTTAGTTCCCACAGAACCGTTCATTTGCAAAGAGAGCCAGAAAATTATTGCCTCGGTTCTTATTCCCATAGGATTCAAACAGGAAACGGCGCGCTATGAAATTCTTCTAACTAAAAGGTCGGAGCAGGTTGAAACCCATAAAGGACAGATTAGTTTTCCTGGTGGGCTATTTGAGCCATCCGATGGCAATCTTCTCAAAACGGCACTCAGAGAAACTGAGGAGGAGGTGGGGTTGCGAGAAAACGAGATTCAAATCTTAGGAAATCTAGAGCCAGTTTACACATTAAAAGATGTGGTCATTTATCCGTGGGTTGCAAAGGTACAGTTCCCTCAGGAACTTAAAATTAGCGAGGTGGAGGTGGAAAGAGCTATCTTTTTGCCCTTAGATCAACTTTTATCAGAGGGCTTGAAGCCGGTTGAAGTTTCCGTTACAGACAAAGGAATCCCCTTTACGGTGAGTAGCATTGGAATTATTTGTGAGAACGAACTGATCTGGGGCGCGAGTGCGAAAATTTTAGAACAGTTGTATACCTTATTAAAATAAACTATTTCTGAGCTTTAGGTTTAAACCCTTTTCCAATAAAGAATATTTCTCGACTGTGTTTACGAGTGCTGTCGGGGCGCAATAATCTTACCGGAGAAAAATTTTCCTTGAGTAGTTTATGAAACTCTTCAAAAGAGTCACCCATAAAAAGTTTAACGACAAAAGTTCCGCCCAATTTTAAATGTTTTTCACAGGTGTTAAAGGCCAGCGAGGCTAATTCAAAAGATAGGGCCACATCTCGATCATGAATTCCTGTGGTATTAGGAGCCATGTCGCTTATTACGAGGTCAACCTTTCCATTTCCTATATGAGGGCTTAGATCTACCTCTTCAATGGGCTGATGAAGAAAAACAAGTCTCGGATCTTGAACCTGAATCGGACTAATATCAACGGCCACCACCTTTCCATCGGTTTTAGAAAGTTTTTGTAAACAGTATTGTGTCCAAGAGCCTGGCGCCGCCCCCAAATCTAAAACCGTTTTCACGCCGGCGAAAATTCTTTCCCGCTTGTCAATTTCCTCAAGCTTATAAACAGACCGAGCTTCAAAATTTTCTTTTCTAGCTCTCTTGGTGTAAGGGTCATCATTCCAATTTCGCATTAGCGTTCTCCTGTTGCCTTCAGTCTTTGATAGTCTTTAATATTGCCACCTGACATAGACAGGTGACAAAGAGCAAAATCGTATTTAATCGGATCTTCAATTGAGATCTCTCGTAGTTTCCTAGTCGCAATCTCAACGGTCTTCCATGTGGCTTGCTCAGACTGGACCCACCTTAAGCGACGCAATGTTTTTAATAGATGGGTATCAATGGGAAGCATGAGTTCTCTAGGCGACACCTTTTCCCAAAGTCCTAAGTCGATTCCATCTTTTGGCCGAACCACCCAACGTAAAAACATATTAAGCCGTTTACAGGCACTTCCCTGTTCTGGGTCTGATAATAAATATTTTAAATTTCTGTTTCTTTGGTTTAGATCAAATTTTAATTCTTTAGGCAGAGATTGATTCCAGAGCCCTTTTACAAAGGAGGAAAGATTCTCTTTCATAAGATATTCAGGACTTAATTTAAAACTTAAAAATAAATTTTCTAGGGAGGAATGAGTTATCAAGGCCCCGCGCATCCAATGAGTTAAAATCTCAATGTCCTTTCCGGTGGTAAAGCGGTGCTTAAAGTCTGGCCAAAGAGTTAAAGGTTTTTTTGAGGTTAAATAGTCATAGGGATGGAGGCCCAAAGGTTTTAAGACCCGTAATCCGCTCTGAATAATAGTTCGAACATTTCCGTAAGAAAGAAGTGCAATTAAAAAAGCAACCACCTCTTGGTCTTTGGGGTGATTGTAGGGATAGACTAATGAAATGGGATCCAGACGGCGTTCCTTTTCGTGATTAAAGTCTTCGAAGGCCGCTTCCAGAGCGCGCTTTAGGTTTTGTGAAGGTTTTCCCATGGCGCGAGAGCATAAACTAAATTTCCAGAAAAATCTTGGGGGAAAACTTAAAGAGAGATAAATTAAGGCTCTTTAGCATACGGAATTTATTTTTAAAGAGGGATTCGTTATAATCCTCTTTTAATTTAGGAGCTCCCTCACATGCGCCCACTTATTTTAGCGATCGATCAAGGCACCACAGGCACTACGGCCTTAATATTTGATGAAAACCTAAATGTACTTGGCAAGGTAAACCATGAGTTTTCACAGCACTTTCCAGAGGCCTCTTGGGTGGAGCATGATCTAGAGGAAATATGGGCATCGGTAGTAAGGGCTGTGGCAGACGTTTTTAAAATAGCCAAGGTAAAAACCACAGATATCGCAGCCATTGGAATTACAAACCAACGAGAGACCACCTGTCTTTGGCATCGCGGTCCCGAAGCCAAGCCTTTACACCGCGCTATTGTTTGGCAAGATCGAAGGACTCATGACCTCTGCCAAAAATTGAAAAAACAGGGGCATGAAAAATATATTCATAAAAAAACGGGGCTTTTATTAGACCCCTATTTTAGTGGAACTAAACTTCAGTGGTTGTTAAAAAATGTTCCTGGCGCTATGTCGCTTGCTAAAAAAGGAAGCATCGCTTTTGGAACGATAGAAAGCTATTTGCTTTATCGAATCACCGGGGGCGAGCATCGCACTGAGCCTTCTAATGCGAGTCGCACCATGCTGATGGATATTAAAAATTGTCGTTGGGATGAAGATCTTTTGAATCTTTTTCAGGTTCCTCAAAATATTCTTCCTGAAATTTGTTCCAATGATATCGAGTTTGGTCGCACAAAAAACTTTGCAGGTTTGCCAGATGGGATTCCTATTACAGGGATGATTGGAGACCAGCAATCGGCCCTTTTTGGACAGGCCTGTTTTACTACGGGAACCGCCAAGTGTACCTATGGAACGGGAGCCTTTGCCTTAGTGAATACGGGAGCCACCCCTGTTTTTTCTAAACACAAGCTTTTAACTACCGTAGCATGGAGGTTTGGAAATAAAACTACCTACGGAATCGAGGGTAGCGCTTTTATTACAGGGGCTGCAGTCCAATGGCTAAGAGATGGATTATCACTGGTAAATAATGCCTCTGAAGTGGAGGCGTTAGCCACCTCCGTCCCCGATTCTGATGGGGTTGTTTTTGTCCCGGCACTTTCGGGAATGGGGGCGCCTCATTGGTTACCGACCGCTACTGGGCTTATTACAGGCCTTAGCCGGCGAACTACCAAAGCCCATGTGGCTCGGGCTACTTTAGAGGGAGTTGCATTTCAGGTTCGAGAGTTATTAGTGGCAATGGCTAAAGATTACGGCAAAAAAATTAAAATTTGTAAAGTGGATGGCGGCGGTGCTGCCAACAATCTCATGATGCAGTTTCAGTCGGATCTCTTGGGATATCCTTTGGTGAGATCACACATCTTAGAAACCACAGCTCTCGGTGCTGGGCTTCAAGCCGGATTAACTATGGGTATCTGGAAAAACCTAGAGGAGATTCAAAAGAAATGGCGTTCGGACCACACCTATGAACCTCAGATGACCAAGAAAAAAAGATCCTTAGAAGTGAGTCGCTGGGATAAAGCGATGAATGCGGTAAAGATTCTGGCAAAATAAAAGCTATATTTTATCGGCAAGCTCTTGAATATTCTCAATCGGAATGAGCTCAAGTGATTTAAAATCGTTTATCTCCTTTGCCACTTTTTTGGGAACATAAGCACGTTTTAATCCAATTCGTTCAGCCTCTTTAAGTCGAATGCCTGCCTTAGGAACGCTCCGGACCTCCCCCCCTAACCCCATCTCTCCGAAAAAAACGGTGCCTGCCGGTACCGCTCGGCCGGTATAACTAGAAATTAAAGCGGCTGCTACACCAAGATCGATCGCAGTTTCAGTTACCCTTAATCCACCCGCAATATTAACGTAAATATCTTGATCGAAAAGCCGAAACCCTCCGCGCTTTTCTAAAATAGCGACGAGCAAAGAAACTCGGTTGTGGTCTAATCCTAAAGCGGTTCTCCTGGGCATCGTTAAAAAGCTTCCAGAAACTAAAGCCTGCACCTCGACTAAAATAGGCCGTGTTCCCTCGACACTAGCCACAATGACCGACCCCGGAACCGTCTCAGCTCGCTCCGAAAGAAAAAGCTCTGAGGGATTGATGACCTGTTTTAATCCCTTGCTGGCAATTTCAAAAACGGCAATTTCATTGGTGGAACCAAATCTATTTTTGATAGATCTTAGCAATCGAAAAGATTGAGAAGAGGTTCCTTCAAAATATAAAACCACATCCACCATGTGCTCTAATACCTTTGGGCCGGCAATCGCTCCGTCCTTTGTGACGTGGCCCACTAAAAAAGTAGCCATGTTTCTAGCTTTCGCTAGGGCAATAATTTCATAAGCACATTCTCGGAGCTGTCCCACACTTCCTGGCTGAGAATCTAATTCACCACTATAAATGGTTTGAATAGAATCGATGATCAAAAGATTGGGACCTGTTTTTTCAATGTGACCTACAATTTTTTCAAGATTAGTTTCACACACCACCAAAAGATTTTCTGTATTCACTCCCAGTCTCTGTGAGCGTAAAGCGATTTGAGAGGCAGATTCTTCCCCACTTACATATAAAACCTTTTGCTTGAGACGAGCATATTGATCTGCAGCCTGAAGAAGGATGGTCGACTTTCCCACTCCGGGCTCTCCGCCTAAAAGAATGGCGCTACCCGGAACTAAGCCCCCGCCCAAAACATTATCTAGTTCTGAGAGATCTGAAATTATTCTTGGAAAGTCTTGAGTGATGATTTCAGAAATCGGTTGCGGATGTGACGGAGTCGCAATTGAGGTGATATTCTTCTTAATGCTGGGCATGCCGCGCTCCTCCACAACACTATTCCACTCACCGCATTCTTGACACTTGCCCATCCACTTAGAATATTGCTGGCCGCATTGCTGACACACAAAAATAAATTTGTCTTTCATATCCCTCTGTTGTGACCTTTTCACCTATTTTAAGTCAAGCAAACAAGGTTTGCATTGCGCCATTTAAAAATGACCTTGTCTCTACTTGGGGAATTGATTTTTCCGGCGATCTCTATAAACTTAAAGGATAGGGCATGAGTTTCACACTCAGATACGCCCACCAAACTAAAGCACATAAAAACAAATCCTATGACAGAAATTAAATCGGAGCTATTAGCGCTCTTGCGTCGTCATGATCTTTTGCGCGCGGCTTTATTTGCGGGCCATGTGCAAAACCCCGAGTTTAATGATGCCCCTTTTGTAGAGCTAGTCATGGAAATGGCGGCTAGCATCTGGCATCTCTCTGCGCGAAGTAAATATGACCCCATTAAAAAAGCAGAGGCTATTAATAGGATTCTTTATAAGGAATATGGATTTGAGGGTAAAAGTGAGCAGCACAAACAGATTGTTGATGACCCCGATAGATATTATCTTCATCGAGTCTTAGAGAAAAAAATTGCAAGTCCTTTGACCTTAACTTTGCTGTACTCAATCATGGCAGAACAGGTGGGTTTGAATTATGAAGTACTCGCCCTACCCTCCTATTATTTGATCCGAATCAAAGGTATCAAAGAAGAGTTTTATATTGATCCCTTTGATGGAGGTAAGTTTTTGGGGCAGGAGGATTTTCAGAAAAAATTTCGCCTTGCCATGAATCGAAATCGAATATTATCCACCAATATTTTTGAGAGAATTAACGGTAGTCAGTTAATTGCGCGATTAATCCAACAGCTAAAACATATTTATATTTTAAAAGGGAATGCGATGGAGGCCCTGAGAGCGGTTGAGTTGCTCACCTGTATTTTTCCCCAATCACCAGAGCTTACTAGAGATCGAGGAATTCTTTATTGTGAAATGGAGTATTTCTCTAGAGCAATGATCGATTTAAAAGATTATCTAAAATCTCGCCCGACAGCAGATGATGTGAATGAGATTAAAAAACTCACTACCATGCTCAAGGGTTATCGAGAGATATTAAACTAACCTAAAAGGCTCATCACTTTTTTAGTTATTTTTCCGGCCGAGAAACCATATTTTTCATAAAGCTCATCGGCCAAACCAGATTCTCCGTAGGTATCTTGAACCCCCAAGCGAACAAGTTTTCCAGACCAGCCCTCCTCAGCCAACACCTCAGCAATCGCAGTTCCCAAACCACCTACGATATTATGATCCTCTGCGGAAACAATAAGCTTACAGTTTCTGGCGAGAGTCTTAATCAGCGCCTTATCAATGGGTTTAATAGTATGAATGTCTACGACCCAAGGATTAAATTGTGTCAGTGATTGAGAGGCCTTTAGGCATTCGGTGACGGTACTCCCAGTCCCGACTAAAGCAAGCTCCTTTCCCTCTACTAAGACCATTCCACGGCCCATTTGAAAGTCTGTCTCTTGATGAAGTGCGGGTAGCTTTTGTCTCGTGAGTCTTAAATAAACAGGGCCTTCATGAGTGGCCGCAAATCTGACTGCGGCTCTGGTGGTGGCATCATCTGAGGGATTTAAAATAATCATTCCGGGCAGTCCGCGCATGACATTGATATCCTCTAGTCCCATTTGAGTGTAGCCATCCTCACCAATTCCTAGGCCGGAATGAGTTCCCACAATTTTAACATTGGCCTTAGAGTAACCTACCGATACACGGATGGTTTCATAGCGGCCCGCCACGAAGGCGCCAAAGCTACAACAAAATGGAATGTAACCGGTAAAGGAAAGTCCGGCCGCAGTTCCAACCATGTTGGCCTCCGCAATCCCCATCTGAAAAAATCGATCAGGGAAGGCCTTTGCAAAAAGAATGCTCTTTGTGCTGCAAGATAGGTCGGCATCTAAAACTACAATTTTAGGGAACTCTTTTCCCAATTCTTTAATCACTTCACCGAAAGAGTCTCTGGTGGCCTTGTCCTTTAAATTAGAAGGAGTGTTAGGAGTGCTCATGATTTAAGACCTCCGTTGATTTCAATTAGGGCCTGTTGCAATTGTTCTTTATTAGGGGTCACTCCGTGCCAACCGATAGCATTTTCCATAAAGGAAACCCCCTTACCCTTCACCGTTTTTGCCACAATGAGTGTGGGTTTTTCGGTTTCTAATCTTGCCTTTTCTAATGCCCCAATAATTTGATTGAAATCGTGACCGTCAATTTCCTGAACAGCCCAACGAAAGGCCCGCCATTTATCGGTTAGGGGACGGAGGTCCATGACCTCAGTAACGTGTCCGTCAATCTGCCCATTATTATTATCAATAAAAACAACAAGATTATTCAGTTTGTATTTGGGTGCAGAGAGGGCCGCTTCCCAAACTTGGCCCTCTTGAGTTTCGCCATCTCCCATTAAACAAAAAACTCGGGATTCCTTTTTTTGTAATTTTAGTCCTAATGCAATCCCCTGAGCGATAGAAAGTCCCTGCCCCAAACTTCCTGTAGAGGCTTCAACGATCGGTAACATCACTCGATCGGGGTGTCCTTGAATGCGAGAATTAATTCTGCGTAACGTAGCCAATTCACTTCGCGGAATAATATCTAGATAGGCTAAGACTGCATAAAGTGAGGGCACTCCATGCCCCTTAGATAAAATAAATCGATCGCGATTCTCCCAAAGGGGCTCCTTCGGATCTAGTTTCATTTCATGAAAGAAAAGAGCCACAATGAGATCAATACAAGAAAGTGAGCCCCCGGGGTGGCCACTTGCGGCCTTTTCAAGCATCTCAAGAATATCGATCCGACATCTCTTAGCGATCTCTTTAAGTTTATCAGCGGGTAGTCTTTGGGCGATTTTCGTATCTAACATGCTCAAATTTATAAACCCTCTCGAGGAAACAATCAACTATTGGGTTCCCTATTGCGTGGGATAAAGGTTTCGGCTAAAACCACCGCATCATGGCAAAGTTTTTTGGGTTTTCAGCAGTTATTAGCACGATTCTTTTTGTACTAAGTGTTTTTTATGGCGTTATTGGGGTTCCAAATCATATGCTTTGGGGCTTGGTAGCAGCAGTTTTTGCGGCCTCTCTTCATTGTTTAGTCTTTGCTATCTTCACCGGATCAGGAAAAGACACTCGTCTTTTGGTCGAAGACTTAAACCTAAACCAAGAATACGTAAAAAAAACAAAGGTATTTAAGCGTACCGTATTTCCCCCAGCGCTTTATGCTATTTTATACCTTCTAATTTTGACCACCCTAGGTGGCGCCTGTTCTAATACCACTCATGTTTGGGTGGGATGGCTACATGGCCTTTGGGCCCTCTTTACGATCTATTACAACATAAAAACATTTTGGTTAGAGTACAAAGCTATAGGAGTGAATAGCGGTATTCTTAAAGAGTTGAATTTTAAAGCTGGAGAGGTTTTACATGATCAAGTTCCTGAGATTACGGAATTTACTGTGGGCAATGAACCTCAAAAAGTAGCCGACTTAGATTGGGAAACTCATGTGTATGCTTTCGGGAAGTTTTTAGGGTTTTTAAGTCTAAATACTTGGTTGGTATATATCTATTTTCGTTTCATCATGGGTGAAATTCGCACCCTCATTTGGCCCTTTATTTTAGTGAGCGGGTTGTTGTGGCTCAGTGGATTTATTTTGAGAAAAAGATATCAAGGCTATCGTCCTAAGTTTCACTGACCAGAAAATAAAATAAAGATTAGAATGTTTTTCCCTTGCCTCCATTTATCTCGCCTGTATTGCAGGTCCCGTTTCATATTCAATCACCTCTAATTCGAGACGGGCTAGTAATTTTTCTACAGAAGCATTACTTTTTCCAAGCGAGGCCTGAGCTAGTTTATATTCAAGAAGAAATCTATATAGGTAGCCCTGCTCTTTTGGGGAGGCCGCCATTAATTTGGCTAGCCGAATTAAAATATCGTAAGGGACTCGAGAAAGCCACCGCTTGGGTATGTGTCGGTTTTCAGCAAGAAGGCTTCTCAAGGTATTGCCGACAGCAGCGGCCTGTAATCTTACAAACGTGGGAACAAAAAACTTGAAAACCTCATTAAGTTCTGTATCGGATAGTGCGGATGGATTTTGCTTAATTGACTTGCAAATACGAAGCTTCAAAAAATCGTTGTACCGGTTAATTCTAAGTAGTGCTAACCAAGTTTGAACCTTTTGAGTTTTATAGTAATGGTTGTGGCGGACAAAGTGATTCCAATAGAGATACTCTCCTCGCGTTTGTAAAAAGCTGGGCCACCTCTGATAAAATCGCACACCTAAAGCCAGAAGCATTCCCGATGAAAATCCGATTACATGTGCGATGTGATCAATGCTGTCGATGCGTTCAGGAAAAAGCTGAGCGGTTGACAGAATGAGCTCTAAAAGAATGACATCAACGAAAAAAAACCATGAGGTTCGTAAACACACAAATCCTTGGCGTATCGGCAACCAAAAGAAATATTGTGTTCGAAATCTAAAGTTGTAAATATAATAGGTTCCCATCAAGGCAAATAATCCAGCGCTAGCCCCCACATGAGGAATGAATTCTGAAATTTGCTTGGAGGTTAATAGGCTAATTAGAAGTCCCGTAGATCCCCCCAATAAAAAGATAGCGAAGGCGGTCAAAAAGGGAATGAAGGTCATGCATAAACGAATGCCAGCGAAAATCCCGATAGAGTTAAGCAGAAGGTGAGTTAGGGAGCCGTGGATAAAGTTAGCCTTAATGAGGCGCTCTACATTCCAGTCTCCTTGGGCTGGGGCTACCATTAAAAGAGGGCGCAAGGACAGGTAGTCTTCAGTTTCGGAGTCTACCACTGTAGATCGCTGAGGTTTTTTCTGAAGGGTAGTTTCTATCGAATCTACATATTCAGCATCGGCCAGAAGTACATTCTTTGTTAAAAAGTAACCGAGAAACAATAGTCCGACCATTAAAATAGAGGGCCATAGTTTTGGTTTTAAAAGATGTGGCACCTCCGGATTTAGAGGGACTAGCAAAATCATTTCACACCATAAACTTTTTTGACAACAGTATGTGTAAGCTCGTCGTGAAAAGCTCTTTTGCGATCGTTAAAGGGAATGAAAAAGTAAATAATTCCGCAACTCACTAAATTGGAACTCACAGCAATAACAAGCCGTAAGAGAGCTTTTTGAGTATCCAGTTTTTTCCCGGTGTTCATATTTAGTACGCGAATTCCCAGAAGAAGCTTCCCTGGAGTTCCTCCTGAAAAGGCTGTTGAGGCGACAAAATAAAAGTAGAAAAACATTATTTTTAAAGTGAGCTCAATATATAAAGCAATATAGGCAGCTCTGTTTTCCAAAAATACAGCGGTAACTTTGGGGATCTGTTGGCCCCATGAGGATTGGGTAATATGGGATAGGTGTAGGTCTAAAGCGCCGCAGATACTATGAAGTCCGGTAACGGCTAGGTAGGCTAAAATACCATCCACACAAACGGAGGCTAGTCGAATTGAAAACGCAGCATCGGGACAGTTTTTGAAGTGCTCCTCCTCCGCCTTTTCGAGCTCTTCAGCGATGGAGGTTTTAGCTGTTAGCCGATGAAGTTCCATAAAGTCATGCCACTTCTCTTTCTAGTGTCACCATAGAATTTTCATTTAACAGCTCCAGAATTCGAGTTGTGTCTTCTTGTGTTTGCTGAAAATGCTGATTGGAAAGTTCGTAATTAAAATTATTAGCATTAGCCTTAATTCGGTCTAATCGGAAAAGGCGAAAAGCGATTTCGATCATCTGATCTTGTGAAAGTTGGGGTCCTTCAGATTGATGACATAAAGACTCGGTATTGGGATCGGCAAGTGCGCTCCAAAAATAAATGAAGGTTGCCAGCTCAAATACTGAAGGATGTAGCTCATCAATTGTGGGCGTTAATACTAAATACCTTAGACAGTGTAAGGCGGCGAGCTCCGGAAATTTTGCATCATACAGCCAATCAGCGAATCGATTTTGGTGGTTTTGAATCACTTGCGATATCTCATCGTTGAATTTAAAGGTGTCGACCTTCAATAATCCCTGAATCTTAATTTCCCTCTCTGGCCAAAGGGCAATAAGGTTTTCGCGAAGTGTTTTAAAAATTTCTAGTTCACAGGCCACCACAAGAAATTGAATCGCAGCTCTCTCAGATGTGGAAGGGGAAATGGGAATAGAGTTAGTGTTCAAATTTAATTTAAAAAGGTCAGCTAATTTAAAGTAGTCCTGTCCGAGCGTAGTCATGTAATCGGAATCTATTGGTGTTTCTGTTGAAGTTTTAAAAGCCGTCACAGGATTTAGTTCTTGGAGGATAGGGATGACCTCTGAATCAAGACCACTAAATTTCTCTGTCGGGTTTATTTCGGATGTTAGATGAGATGAGGGGGTCGGCCGATTATCGAGATCTGAATTTGCAATGATAACCGATTTAATAGCACTCTCAATGTCATCCGAGATCTCGTTCAAGTTATCCGGAGTCGCAGGGAGTAATTCAAAGGTGGGGGCGGCCTCAAAAATATCTGTCGATATCATCATCTGCTCAGCGATGATCTCCTCTAGCGGGACTTCGCTTATTAAAGAGAGGGGGGCGTTCATTTTTAATTCTAGAGGAGGCCCTATTGGCAAGTCTAAAGGGAGAGGACTCTTATTCACAGAGGGCCAAATAGCTAAATGAGCAATGTCGTTGATTGGATTTTCACGAAGTATCTTCGGGAGGTCTGAGTAACCATTTAAATCTAATTCAATAAGCATTAAGCAATAGGTACTTTTACAGGATTCGTAGCTTTCACTTAAGTTTTCTGTTCCACCAAAAGACTCTTCAAGGACTAGGCCGACATCTTCAAAACTAAGATCTTTAAAATTATTATTTAAAGAAAAGGGTTCGTTAAATAGGCACCCCAACAACTCCCTAAAAACATAACTAAACTCTGGAGCCGGTGCCATTAATTGAGTTGGATGAATCATTATTGCTTCACCACAAAATCTTTTCGAATATTTTGTTTGAGTTCTCGCTTGACCTGCTTCAACCAGTTTTCGATCTCCTTTTTTGGGATTTGGGTAGCGGCACCTAGTTTGTCGGCCGAGACCCCATTAAGATGATCTTCAATAAGGGTTCGACTTTCGGGGTCTAACTTTTTCAGGGCCTCTTCAAAGGTTTTCCAAACTAATGCCGTAGCCTCCTCAAGCACCACCTTTTCTAATAGCTCCTCGACATCATCCGTTAATTGAGAATCGTAATTACGCATAGTAAAGTGCTCCGGTTTTAATATTTGGCGCGGTGTGATAACGCGTATACCCAACCTATCGGCCGAATTAACGCGTTGCTTAACAGAAAAAAGGATTCCTGGTGAGGATACCTATGATAGACTCCACCAGGTATCAAATAAAGTTATGAAATCTCAAACACTTAAGGTTGGTTTAACGGTGCTAAAAAGAACGTCTATTTTGTGCTTATTAATGGGAATTGTATTTTTGGGGGCCTGTTCGCATCAAGAGGTAAACAAAGAGGATCCCGATAGTCTTTACAATGAAGCGGAGTCTATTTTTAAGGATGAAAGATATTTAATCGCCATTGAGAAGTATCGAGACATTAAAAATCGATTTCCCTATAGCTCTCGTGCCACCGATTCAGAGCTGAGAATCGCAGACACCTATTTTGCACAGGAAAATTATTTGGAAGCAGAAAGTGCCTACGAAATTTTTAAAGAGCTTCATCCCACACACCCTAGAAGTGATTATGTTCAATTTAGAATCGCTCTCTCCTACTATAAAGAAATTCCGGATGATAACGCCAGGGACTTAAGTTCTGCAACCAGAGCGATCGATTCTTTTGCGATAGTCATTGAAAAATTTCCAAACTCTGAGTTTGTTGCTAAGGCGAAGGAGTACAGTTTAGATGCGAGAAAAAAACTTGGAGAACATGAAGCTTACGTCGCTAATTTTTATTATGAGCGAAAACATTATCTTTCGGCCTCTTATCGTTACGCGTCACTTCTAAGAGACTACCCAAATATGGGTTATGATGAAGTAGCACTGTACCGATTGGGACAATGTTATTATCATATTCATATGAATGGGAATGCCACTGCCGCTTTAAAGAGGCTGGTAGTTCAGTACCCCAATTCAACTTTTAAGATAGAAGTAGAAGCGTTAATTGAAAGTTTGAAAAAGAAAAACTAACAAGGGGATTACTCATGGTCTCATTGCCCTCGACTCAAACGCTGGAAGAGTTATTAAGTTTGGCGCGCGAAGATCTCAATCGAAACCAACTTTCAACTGCAGAAAAAAATCTTGAGCAAGCGATTCTTTTAAACAATCAATCGCCTGAAGCCTTTAATCTTTTGGGCCACGTTTATACTAAAAAGGGAAAGTTTAAAAAAGCGATCTTAGCCTTTAAAAAATCCCTGGTTTTAGACCCTTCACATACAGAGGCAGCCATTGCATTAAGTAGTTTGCAAAATGATGTAGGAAACTACAAAGAGGCGGCGATTGTTTATCAAAACGCCAAACGGAGATTAGAAAATACTCAGCCCGGATTTGATCCGAGAATTAATCAGGCACTCGCTAAAAGTCATTTCACTATTGGGGTTTCTTATATGAAGTTTGAGCGATTCTTAGAAGCTCATCATGAATTTTCTAAATCATTTCAGTTAGACCCAGAAAATATTTTTAGTGCTATTCAGATGGCTCGCTGTCTGTCTAAAACGGGAAATAAGGAGTGGGCACTTAACCTACTTAAGAAAGCAACAGAGTCGCATCCTAAGGATGTGGGTGCTAAAATACAATTGGGAATCTTATATCACTCCTTAAAAAAGTTGAAGGAGGCCTATCGGCAATGGAGCGAAGCCCTACTTTTAGATCCTGAAAATAAATCAGCTCAAATGTACTTGAGCATGTTTGAGTATGAAACTCCCATGGTCGGGATCACCCCTCAAGTCGATGGCTATAGCGTTTAAAAGGTCATTTGAAAATCTACCTCTTAATTTTAGGGCTAGGCCTAACTTTACTAGCCCCCATCTCTCAGGCCGATATCAAGCTTGAGGATAAAATTACCTTTCAGAAAACCCCGTTGGATGAAGCTGTTTCCATAGATGATTATAGCCATCCTTTTTTGATCACAAGAACCACCTGGAAATATTCCCTTCCACCCAAAATCGTAGAGGATAAAATTAGAATTAAACTAAAGATTGGACGATTGGATTTAAAAACCCAGTTTTCCAATCAGGGAATGGGGTCGGAAGCCTTCTTGTTAGAAAAGTATAAACTTCCCGATGGGGCTTTAGCCGAAAATCAAGTTGAGGGAATAAAGAGTTGCAGCACTGAAAAGTGTTTAATGAAACTAAGAACCAAGACAGAGGTCATTCTATTAGAAAAATCAAAAAACAAAATAGAAACCTTTCGCCAGTTAATGTTTCAAAGAATAAAAAACTATCTCGCTGTTAGAGAGCTCGCCGGTTATGAGGATAGAAAAAGTAATGTGGGTTACGTGCCACAGATGTTGGATCTAATTTTTACATTAAAACTTAGTCCAGTAACCCTATCCTATTTAAAGGAAAAACTTTGGACGCTTCCCCAAAGTAACGGCCATCCTTTAGATTCGTGGATAAAACAGGAAATGGTTATTATTGCTCCAGACCAGATGCAGCCTATCTTGAGGATTTCCGAGGGCTTTGAATTTCACGAAAATGAAAGGGTGTTATTTTTTGAATTACCATTTTATACCGCTCACTATTTCGACTCCTCATTAACTCTATACGAAGTGGTGGCTAATAAAAAAAATGACAAGGAGTCGCTGGTTATTATCACCGACGTCATGGAGATTGATGAGTTAAAAAAATCGGCCCTTATCAGAACATTATTTAAGGGAAAGATGGTAAAGGCGGTCACCGAATACCAAACTAGTTTTCTTGGCTCTTTAGGAAAATAAAAAACTATTTTTTAATGAGTCCACCGAGCGCCTCTTTTAGTTTCTCCTCAAGCTCGCGGCTAGTTTTATTTTTTAATTCTGTAGCGGCCTTCTGTAGCTTCTCTTCAGCTAATCGTTTGGCATAGGTAATTAATCGACCTTCAATGACGGAACTATCTACAGTCACCGAGGGATGGGTAGCGGGCCCTTCGATTAAAAGTGGAATCGAAGACTCCCCTTTTTCATCCTTAATAGCATCCAATACTTTACGATCTAGTAATGTTTCTTTGGGAATCCACGAGACCTTAGAGTACACATTCTGTTCGATATCGACCGTGGTTAAGGGGGCGGTTAGATCAAAGTATGGACTATGCATAGACATATCATTAAGGGCTAGTTTCTCGTTTTTGTAAGAAAAACTTCCCGAGGTGTCTTTAATCAACTCTTCCCAAGCTGTTTTTTTAATAAAACCCGACAGTGGTGGGAATTTTTTTAAAGCCTCTAGAGGCTTTTGTGTAAAATTAATGGTATTAAGTCGTCCATCGGAAAGTGTGAAGCTTCCTGAGCTTGCCATCGATTTTTTAATGGCTCCCTCGGTAATTCCAGTGAAATTATTATTCAGTTCTGCTTTAATTCGCCCCTGAAGAAGGCCGTGAGATTTCGGAGAGAGACTTTCAATAACGCTATTTATATTCATTCCGCTGATGGTAATTTTTTGGTCACATTTCGGTAGCTTTTCATTTCCATTCCAATGAGTGCTTACCCTCATTGAGCCGCCAAACATTTGTAGATTCAAGGGGTCGATATTTAAAATACCCTTATCCCAATCTACTCGACCGATTAAATTCTCAGCTGTATAGGAATTTAATTCTGCATTCTTAATATTGATCGCGCCATTAATTTTCGCTTTTTTAAGAATGGGAAAGGCATCTCTGAAATCGTTCTCCGTTTCACTGGAACTGGAAACTGGAACGGCAACTAAAACTGCCTTCGATTCGAGGGTGTCGTGTAAAAAATCTTTCGACGATAAATGGTTTGAACTCAAATTAA
This sequence comes from Bdellovibrionales bacterium, assembly GCA_009692515.1. GTDB lineage: Bacteria > Bdellovibrionota > FAC87 > UBA2466 > UBA2466 > UBA2466. The sequence goes on along the minus strand of SHZA01000002.1, from coordinate 68,446 downwards.
ATGAAATAACAGGGGCGATAAAAGAAAATAATGAAAGGGATAAATTGACATCGGAATTGGGGAATCGAGTTTGAAATCCTTGTAGCTTCAGAGAGTTTTGTGTTGCTATAATTTTGCCGTTCATCTCTTTTATTTGTAAAGTTTTAGCAAGATTTTTTTGGGGATAATCGAACGCTAGGCCCGTTAGCGTACTCTCGATAGTAACCGTAGGTTGTTTGTGGGGTGTGGTGAGTGGTCCACCAAGAGAAATTCTGTTTTTAAAAGTCCCCTTAAAAACACTAATCTTATTGCTCTTTAAAAAGGGAATCAGCGGGGCAAGCTCCTTGGCAGAAACAGATTGGGTTTCTAAGTTTAAATTAGCAATTGGGTTTTTGAAGTTTGAGATGCTTCCCTTGAGTGTGGCTTTAATGGGTCCTAGAGAAAAGGAGCCACTTTTAATCTGGGCCTCCTTGGCGGTACTTTGAATGATGAGGTTTGCTCCCATAGGGACGCCAGGCCCCTTTAAAAACAAATCGGAATACCCAAAAGTATTATCTTGAAGGTTGATAGAGGTATTTGTAGCGAGTGTTTTGAGCTCGCCTTGAGAGTATTTAATTTTAGTATCGGAAGTTATTTTGGCAATTCCAGTAAGTGTTATCTCTTTATTAGGAATCCAGTTTTGTAATACAGGTATTTGCACCTCTTTGGCGTTAAGATCTAATTCTAAGCTTGCAGATTTCCAATCATCAAAGGTGCCAGAGTAACCTAACCTTCCAGTTAAAGATCCCTTGGTTTTAATATTGCCAAGGCTGGGGAAAAACTGTTCCCAGCCCTCTAGAGATGTGGGTTCAATGGTAGCCTCAAGTTGGGAGGTTATTTTCGGCCCATTGATAATTTTTCCGCTGATCGCGGCGGTGAGATTATGAAACTGAGCTGCACCCAGATTGAGTTGGTACTGCTGATTATTTCCAACAAGCTGAACCTTAGCATTGAACGGGACTCCAGGGAGTTTCTTAAACTGATTGTCCTTTATAATCGTGGCTTTGCTGCCATCAATCTTAAGATCGGCATTTAAGGAAGTCGTTTCTGTTTTTTTAAACTTGGCGTCGATTTCCAAAGATACCGGACCGGTAATATTGGGATGATTTACGACCAGGGTTAGCCCATTGGCGCGCAATTCTCCTTCGGTGTTGATGGCATTAATATCTTTTCCCAATCCCTGACTAGAGGTTTTGAAATATAGTTTTCCCTGAACCGATTGAAGCCAAGGAATTAAATTGTGATTACTTTTAAGGTCGAGCTCCTTGATCTCTTTTTCTGAGCTCTCAATGTCTAAACTCCACTTAGTCGATGCAAGGTCATATTTACCGGATGTTTGAAAAGAAATAGGTCCGACCAAAATAGAGGTGTTTGAAACGGTGACTAAGGGCGCCGCGTAAATAAGGGTGCCATTAATTCCCATGTTGGGAAGAGTGATCTGCTTAGTGGGAGAAAACTCCTTAATCAGTATTTTTTGTTCCAGGATTAACCTGGTTAATATTCCATCTTTAACATCAATATTTTTCGCATGAAGAGTGAAATCGGTATTTTTTAATCCCCAAGGAGGAGCGGACCCTTCTGAGACCACGACCTCAATTTGTACCAAAGTGAAAGCTAGTCCAAGCCAGCTTAATAACTTTGGAAGCTGATTAGGAGGGGGGGGTATCGTTGGTATTTCTGCCCTTGGTTCCCGTAGCAATTCGGAAATGACCGGTTGGTTTAGTAATAGAGATAAAGTGATGGGAGGCCAACTAGGGCGAACAGAGGTATTAAGCTTTAAAGAGGCCGCCGAAAATAAATAGGGAGAGGTTTTTATAGCTAGGGTCACCTTTTTCAAATCGATCAGAGCATTTTTGGCGGGGATCTCCTGTTCAAAAGCCACATCCACCCCTAGGGTCTTTGCGGTTTCTATAAATGATTTAAGGTATTGAGGAAGGTGAGATTTTAATTGAAAGTATCCCACCCCTATAACGCAAGAGAGAAGAATGATTGAAATAGCAGAAAATAATAGTAGTTTTTTCTTCATAAGGTTGTTCGACTTCCTGATCGTGACCGGTTTTTTTTCTTAGTCAAGGCATGGATAATTGGTCGCCTGAGGAGAATGGAAACCAATCACCTTTTTATTAGCAATTTGCATTCCCGCATAAGAACTAATTACGATAGACTTAAATCATGAGGTGGTTTTTTTTATTGATTATTCTTGTTGGGCCATTAGTGACCGCTCCATTTGCCATGGGGAAAACTAAAGGGCATAGGACTTCAAAAATGGGGTGGCCCGTCGATAGATCAACAAAAAAGTTAATATCTCCCAGTTCGTATAAACTGAATACACAATTTGGTTTCAATGTGGTTTCGGGGTCTTCTGTGAACTCTGGGTTTCAGTTGGGGCGATTAGTTTATTCAAGATTCCCTATTTACGTCGGCCCAGAACTTAGTTTTATGCTGTTTTCTCCAGGATCGATTCTTAATGTTTTGGTTGGAGGATGGGTTGAGAATCACCTATTTTCTAATCACAGAAAAACGATCGATTTCGGTATTTATGGGGGACTGGGGTTTTCTAATCAGAGACCCTCCTTGAAAACCACGAATCCCATTCTATCCCTGGATATTTCCTATTCTCAGCAGATTGATGATTTTTCTGCTCTTCGGGGCCAAATTCGTCCTAGTTTTATTAATGGCAAGGTGCTTTGTTCGGTAAATATGAATGCCCAATTTCAGTTTCATTAACAGGGTAAACCTATTTTTAAAAGGGAACATCTCCCATTGTGCTTAAGCAGGCTGCTTTAGATTGGTTCCTTGACGTACCCTCTTTTGCCGAGCACAAGTAGAGAGAAAAGTTCAGAATTAAGTTCTTGGGTAACCCCAAACAGGGAGGCTTCATGCTTAGTAATATTAGAGGTTTAACTTTTGATGATGTTATTTTAGTTCCTGGATATAACGGGATTAAATCACGACAAAATGTAACAACCTCTGTCGAGTTACTGGGAAAAACTTTTGGGATTCCTCTAATAAGCTCCAACATGGATACCATTACAGAAGACTCGATGGCGAATGCCATGACTGAAATGGGAGGAATGGCCATTCTTCATCGATTTCTTTCGATTGAAGACAATGTCAAAATGTTTCAAAAAATAAAAAATAAAGACAAGGTAGCTGTGTCTATTGGGATTGGAAAAGATGGTCTTGAAAGAGCCGATGCTTTAATAGCGGTTGGAGCAAGTCTTGTTTGTGTCGACGTAGCGCACGGCCACTCCAAAGAGGTAAATCGATCTGTAAGAACTTTACGAGAGGTGCACGGTAATAATATTCTTATTATTGCAGGGAATGTAGCAACCTATGCTGGAGCAGATTATTTAGCGGCTGCCGGAGCCGATCTCATTAAAGTAGGAATTGGCTCGGGTTCAGTTTGTACCACAAGGATCAAAACTGGATTTGGCGTACCCCAGTTATCTGCACTTCAAGACTGTCGTAAAGTAGACCGTGGAATTATTTCAGATGGTGGAATCAGATTTCCCTCAGATGCAGTTAAGGCCCTAGCTGCAGGGGCCGATTTTGTAATGTTGGGAGGAATGCTCGCGGGAACCGATGAATCTCCGGGTGCCACTATTGAGGTTTTGATTGATGGAAAAAAAGTTCAGGTGAAAAGATTTCGGGGAATGGCGTCTAAAGAGGCTCAAGATGATTTTATGGGTGGAATGTCCGAGTGGAAAACGGCCGAGGGCGTCGCAGTTGAAGTTGTTTGCAAGGGGCCGGTAAAAAATATTATTCAGGATATTATGGGGGGAATTCGTTCGGGATTAACCTACTGTGGTGCTGCCACCATTAAAGACCTTCAAAGAAAAGCACAGTTCATGGAGATTACTAACGCTGGGCGTATTGAAGGCAGTCCCCATGCGCTTGGAAGACTCACCGAGCCAAGCAAGAGTTAGTCGCAGAACTATTTTTGCCGTATTTCATACGTGAAAAATAGTCTACAATTAAGAGATAGTGTCCTCTTTTTTGCTTACTGGGAATCTTTCCCGAAAGCCCCAATTAAAACGATGATTTTATCAAGGTCTAAATTTTATACTTTTTGGGTATTGGTCTTTGTATCCACGATGAGTTTTATTATTAGATCAGAAACCTCCACTTCGGGGGGGGGGCGCGGGGGCCCTTTTATTGAGTATCACGCTAATTCCCTAAGTGGATTTGATCCGGGCGTGACCGGAAGCCCTGTCGTAATTGGCGGTATTGGCTATGCTTGGGTAACTCCAAAATTTCGTTTGGGTGGCGGCGGTGGTGGTGGGTTTCTTTGGAATGGCTCTGACAATCTTGCCTTTGGTATGGGATACGGCGGAGTTGTCGGCGAGTACGTTGTCGGCAGCTGGTTTAATGCGAGATTGTTAATTGGTGGTGGTGGATATTCGATTGCAAAAATTACTTTTGAAACCGATAGCAATCAAATTGTTCAAAAATTAAATTCAGGTGGGTTCATTGTCTTTCATCCTAGTGTGAATGCTGAAATAAAGATTTATAGTTGGGCCTCCTTAGCAATCACAGCCGGATATTTCCTTCCTAATGTGGGACGACTTCATAGCTTTACTGCCGGAATTAATTTATTGTTTGGAACCACTCGTCGTTAGAAAAAAATAATTGCCTACTAAATCGAGACTTAAACTAATTTATAAAACTAGCAGCCACAGTCTCTTTAACTATTAGATGGGTTAGGCTGGCAAACCCACGCATAAAACGATCGATGGCGTCCGATCCGTAGGACTCTTGAGGGGAGGCCAATCGGTACATTAACTCGGTGTCTTTACTATCATGTCCCATTCCAGAACAATGGCCTAACTCATGCCACAAAACGGGTTCTAAATAACTACTAAATCCTTCCGTAAATAGCATCCTAGAGAGTTCTACTGTACAAGACCTCTCATCATAGGTTGCAAGCCCTGCTCTTGAACTTGTTTCGGGTGAGGGATCTACTTTAGTGATGGTGATTTGAAATTGGCTAGGACGGTCATCGAAGTAAAAAACCTCAGACCCCATAGTGCTTGAAAAAACGGTTAATTGATCGATCACTGCACTACGCTCAGCTTCATTAAGACCTGTAATCGTCACCTTTGCGGGCCAGGGAGCCTGATCCTGCCGGTTATTGCCACAACCAATGCATAATAATAAGACACTTAAGGCTACCATTACTTTGGAATACGTCACTTAAACTCCCTATTACAACTTAGGTTCTCTCTGTTCTTCCGACCACCAGTTAAAAGCCGGAAACCACCCTGGTGATTTAATTCAAGTCATGAGCCAGTAGCTCGAATACTCTTAGAGTACGATGATGCTATAATTGGACTCTGTGAAAATACTATTTCTTAGTTCTAGTTTAGCGGCGCACTTTGGTGGGGCTGCAGTTTCGGAAAGTTCATTAGCTTTTGAGTTGTCAAAGGATCACGACATTCTCCTGCTTTCACGAACTAATAGATGGGATCGAAATTTTACCGACGCTCAGGGATTAAAAAAGGTTCGTTCCTTTTCGCCCTTTTCAGTATTTATTGCTTTTGTTAATCCCTGGCACTCTTTGAATGCCGAGATTCGTAGTGCCGATTTATTTCATCTTAATGGCCACTGGTTTTGGGAGAACTATTTTTTTGCACGTCTTTGTTCTCGATATCAGACCCCTTATGTATTACATCCCAGGGGAATGCTGTGGGCCGCTTATCGTCGACCAAAGCTAAAAAAATTATTTAATATCCTACTTGGAAACTGGATTGTGAGACACGCCGCCAAAGTTATTCTCCTCAGTAATTTTGAAGAGCAGCAATGTCATACCTACCAAGTAAAAAAAGAAAAATTTATTGTAATTCCTAATGGCATAGCACCTGTTCAGTGTGTAAAAGTACCAGAGCCCCCATATTCCTACTTTCTTTATCTCGGCAGAATAGAACCACGTAAAAACTTAGAATTTCTAATTCGCTCATTCATGTTTTTTAATTCTGAAAACCCAAGCGCTCAACTGCGCTTAGTCGGACCTGTTGAGCGAAACTATGATGTGCTATTAAAAGAGTTGATTACGAGCTTAGGACTAGAAAAAAAAATCACTATCGAAACGCCAATTTATGGTTTGGAGAAAACAAAACTTTTAACAGGCGCACTGGCAGTTATTTATCCCGGTATTGAGGAGCCATTCGGGAGAACTATTTTTGAGGCATTCGCCGCCGGTACACTTTGTTTAGTTCCCAAAAAAAGCGGCGGTGCAGAATACGTAGAGGAGTTTGCACCGAACTTAATTTATCACGACACCTCAGAAGCCTCTTTAAATGAAAAAATGAAACAGACTTATGCCCTTTCAATTTCAGAAAGATCACAACAGATAAAAACTTCCCAGAGTTGGGTAGCAAAGCACTTGGACTGGCCAGCAATTACAGAACGAGTGGTCAAAACCTATAAGCAGATTGTGGCTTAATAAAAAAGCGCTACTACAAAAGCAAAAAGGCCCAGTGCTAAACAGCACCAGGCCCTTTAAGATCTTATCCAAATAAAAATTACATTCAGTAATCGCTATCAGGCATTGATGGAGCGGACTTTGATTTTTTTGGCTTTTCTGTAATTAACGTTTCGGTTGTTAATAACATTCCTGCCACGCTCGCTGCATTTTGAAGAGCACATCGAACTACTTTAGTAGGATCGATAACCCCTGCTGCAATAAGGTCTTCATACTTCTCAGTGAGAGCATTAAAACCAAAGTGCGGGTTTTTGTTTTCTTGAACTCTTGAGATCACAACGGCAGGCTCATGACCGGCATTAGCTGCAATTTGTCTCAAAGGCTCATTCAATGCACGTTTAATAATGTTCACTCCGGCCTGTTGTTCAGCAGAAAGTTTTAATGTATCAAGGCTAGAAATAGCTCTTAGTAAAGCTGTTCCTCCACCCGCTACAATTCCTTCTTCTACAGCCGCACGAGTCGCATTTAGCGCATCTTCCACACGAGCTTTTTTCTCTTTCATTTCTACTTCAGTCGCAGCTCCCACATGAATCACAGCCACACCGCCCACAAGCTTTGCTAATCTCTCTTGTAGTTTTTCTTGGTCGTAATCAGAGGTTGTGGTCTCTATCTGTTTGCGGATTTGTTTTACTCTAGCATCGATATCTTGTTTGGTTCCAAGACCATCGATAATAGTGGTGTTTTCTTTGTCGATAGTTACCTTCTTGGCTTTTCCAAGATCGGTTAACTGAGTTGCCTCTAACTTCATTCCCATCTCTTCGGAGATAACAGTTCCCCCGGTTAGAGTAGCTAAGTCAGCGAGCATCTCTTTTCTGCGATCACCAAAACCAGGTGCTTTTACTGCGGCAACTTTGAAAGTTCCACGAAGTCGGTTTACGACTAAAGTGGCTAAAGCTTCTCCTTCAACATCTTCTGCAATGATCAACAAAGAACGCCCCTGCTGAACTACCTTTTCAAGTAGCGGCAAAAGATCTTTCATGTTGGTCAATTTTTTGTCGTACAAAAGAATGAGAGGCTCTTCTAATTCAACCACCATCTTTTCTGCGTTAGTTACAAAGTAAGGCGATAAGTAGCCACGATCAAATTGCATTCCTTCTACAACTTCAAGGCTAGTCTCGGCGGTTTTGGATTCTTCAATCGTTATCACGCCCTCTTTGCCCACCTTTTCCATGGCTTCAGCAAGCAGCTTTCCAATGGTGGAATCGTTGTTTGCTGAAATAGTTCCTACCTGTTCAATCTCTTTTTTGCCTTCTGTTTTTCGGCTAAATGATTTGATGGTTTGAACTACAACTTCAACGGCTTGATCGATCCCTCTTTTTATTTCAATGGGATTAAGTCCGGCAGTTACCACTTTAACGCCTTGCTGATAAATAGCTTGAGCAAGAACGGTTGCGGTAGTGGTTCCGTCTCCGGCATCGTCGTTAGTTTTGCTAGCGACCTCTTTAACCATTTGTGCGCCCAAATTTTCGAAACGACCTTCAAGATCAATTTCTTTTGCTACGGTGACGCCATCTTTTGTAATCAATGGAGCTCCATAACTTCTTTCGATCACAACGTTTCTGCCTCTGGGTCCTAGCGTTACCTTTACAGCGTCCGAAAGAGTGTTAACACCTTTCATGATTGCTGCTCTTGCATGCTCACTAAAAATAATTTCTTTTGCTGACATAATAGCTCCTTATTTTTCTAAAATTCCTAAAACTTCTTCTTCTCTCATCATTAGAAGTTCTTCTCCGTCAATTTTGATTTCAGTTCCGGAGTATTTACCAAAAAGTATTCGGTCCCCTTTTTTAACTTCGAGAGGCATTATTTTCCCATCATCTAGAACTTTTCCAGCTCCCACAGAAATGATCTCTCCTTCTTGTGGTTTTTCTTTTGCAGAATCAGGAATAATAATTCCACCTTTAGTTTTTTCCTCTTCATTCATTCGACGAACGATAATTCGGTCGCGTAATGGTTTAATGGTCATAAATACCTCCAAATAGATTGTGAAATGAAACGCGAGTCAATCTAGCATACTAGAGGGTTGAGTCAAGACGGCCAAAGGGTTAGAACCAATTGATGAAAACTGTAAAATGTCCTAGTTGCAAAGTAGAGTCCCATTGGGAAAATAATCATTTTCGTCCCTTTTGCAGTAAATACTGCAAAGACAAAGACTTGGGCAAGTGGGCCAATGAAGAGTATCGGGTTCCTGTCGAGGAGGAGGACGGGGGTATGGAGACTAAACCGGAGATTGAAAAAGGGAAAAAAGGGGAAAAAAATTAAGCCGCCTTTGCCAACACCTTCCTTTTTTTAGGCAGAATCAGATAGGCCTTTGCCACCTTAAACGAATACCAAACGGTAGCCCACAGCAGTAGGGACCCGATGATTAGGGACACCTTAACGCTAAAGTGTTTAATAAGAAACCCTTGAAGCAGAGCTGATAGTGGAGCCGACGACATAAAAAACATTCTTAAAGCAGCATTGGTCCCACCTATTTTTCCCTTGGGAATATTAGTTTGGCGCAAGAAAAAGGTTCCCATAGTCACGGTAGAACTTCCAATTCTGGAGATAGCGAAAATGGCAGTTAGCACATAAGGCTGATCATAAAATAAAATTGATAAAGTTCCCATCGTTGCTAAAAAAACCGTTCCATAAACAAAGGGGCCGTGAAAATTATATTTTCGATAAAGTTTTCCAGATAGAAGCAATCCTAAGATACCGAAGAAACCAAATAGGGAGGCTACTGTTCCATACTCTGCGGAGGTAAAATGCTTTTCGACGGTAAAATAATAAATTAAAGATGGAGTATTGGGAATTAGCGCGGAAAAATTCCAAACAAACATCATTAAAATAAAGGGTTTGAATAATGGGGAATGCCAAACAAATTTGATCGAATCAATAAAACTATCGACGACACCACCGATACTGAGGGTTTTTTTTATTGAGGGCCCCTCACTCTTTATAATGATTTCGTTAAGATTCTTAAGCTTTAAAACAAAAAATAGCGTGGCTAGAAAACTAACGATATTAGCGATTACACAGGTTTGAATTCCTCTGGTACTCATTAAAATTCCGGCAATGAGGGGCCCCAAAATCTGAATAAGTCTTTGGCTAGAAAGAAACCAAGAGTTGGCCTCATTGAGATCGTGATCACTCACCAAAGCTGGAATGAGTTGAAAAGTAGCAACGGTTTCAAAGGTGATCATTAGCGTTTTTGCTGCGAAAATAATGGCAAAGATAGGCCAGAAGTGATTTAGCGTGTAGTAATCGTAAACTAGTAAAAGCAAAAGACAGAAAACCTGTCCTAAATCACTAAAAAGCATGATTCGTCTTTTGTTAAAATTGTCCACCGTGAATCCCGTGAGTGGTGCCATTACAAAAAAAGGAAGGGTTAGTGCGATATTGGCTGCAGAGAGAACCATGGGATCGTGGGTGCGTTGAACGATATATAGCGGGATAGCAATATCAAAAATATTATTACCAAGTAGAGAAACGCTACTAGCGGCAAGAAAATTACGAAAAACTCCATTTCTGGAGATGAGGGATTTTGTTTTAGAGATCATGATAAAAGAGTGGGAAGGTCTGTTTCATTATAACTGGGATGGGCTTTCAACGCGTAGTGAAGGGTTGGTTAATTTCCCTCCTGGCCCCGGAAAAGTTAATAAGGGAATGTTACCTTTCTAAGTATTCAATTGAATTAGGAAGGGGATAAAACAGGAATTTTAATAGAGTCATTAATTAGATAGAAACTTATTTTGGGCTGAGGGATTCTATAGGTCTGTAATAGTTAAACTTTTTTAGGTTTTTAACAGGCCTACCCCTGAGTTTTTTACACAGCATTCAGGGCCAGGTATTTTAGACCCCCCTTTTCACGCGCAATCTCAGTTTACATCTTGGGGCTCTCCGACTAGGGTCTGAACCCATGGGACCGCTTGAATTTCCAACGACCGCAGGCAAAATTGCCGATCTTTTTAACGCGACGCTTCTTGGTGATCCTAATGTTCCAGTTGAAGGGTTAAATTCTGTTCAAAAGGCCTCCCGAGGTAGTTTGTGTTTTTTAGATGAAAAAAAGGCCGCAAAGTTTTTAAATTCCTGTCGTTTAGGAGCGGTTGTTTTAACGAAAAAAGAATTTATTAGAGACGATCTTCCGTTGACCTACATTATTTTAGAAGAGCCTAAACTTGCCTTTGCACAGCTAGCGAAATCTTTTTTACCTAAAAATCGGTGGATAGGGATTTCTCAAAAAGCGGAGATTCATCCCTCAGCTCAGGTGGATTTATCAGCCCATATTGGTCCCTTTGCAGTGATATGTGAGGGCGCTAAAATTGGGGCCGATACTATTATTTATCCACAGGCTTATATTGGCCCTGGAGTTCATGTGGGAGCTGGTTGTGAAATTCATCCAAACGTCGTTTTATTGGCGCTCGTACATTTAGGCAATTACGTTAAGGTTTTCTCAGGAAGTGTTTTGGGGTCAGAGGGTTTTGGTTTAATTGAAGGAGCCTCCGGTCATGTAGAAATGCCACAGGTTGGAACTGTTGTGGTAGAGGATAATGTCAGAATCGGTGCTCATTGCACTATTGATCGCGGGACGTTTGGTGAGACTCGAATCGGACAGGGAAGTAAGTTAGATGCTCACGTTCATGTGGGCCATAATTGTCAAATTGGAAAAAACTCAATTTTGTGTGCTCAGGTGGGACTTGCTGGATCTGCAACCTTAGAAGAGGGGGTTGTATTAGCGGGACAGGTGGGTGTGGGAGATCACATTACTATTGGGAAGGGCGCTCGAGTCGGTGGCCAAACAGGTGTGACTACAAATCTCAAAGGAGGAGAAACCTATTTTTCCACTCCAGTCATGCCCATTAGACAGGCATTACGGTCTCATCATTTTGTAAAAGCATTGCCAGAAATAGTCGATCGAATAAAGTTACTTGAGAAGGAGATTCATGGAAAAAAACATTCATGATTTAATCCATCCCACAGCGATCATTCATCCCAACGCCAAACTTGGACTGGGAACACGAGTGGGCCCTTACTCTGTTATTGGAGCCGATGTAGTCACAGGCGAACACTGTGAAATTCAAGAACATGTAGTACTTCGTGGAAAGGTTACCATTGGAAGTTATTGCAGATTGTTTCCTCATGCTTTTATAGGGGGCGAACCCCAGCACCTGGGTTATAAAAATGAACCTACCGAAGTTGTTATGGGTGATCGAGTTGTTTTAAGAGAATACGTTACTGTTCACAGAGGGACATTAGCAGGGGGAAATACTACCCAAATCGGAAATGATTGTTTAATCATGGCATACACTCACATTGGTCATGATTGTCATGTGGGCAACCGAGTTATTATTGTAAATGCAGTGCAATTGGCAGGGCATGTTGTCATTGAAGATTTTGTGACTCTTGGAGGGCAATCGGGAGTCATTCAGCATTGTCGTGTAGGAAAATTTTGTTATGTAGGGGGTGGCTCGATGATAAGAAAAGATCTTCCTCCCTTCTTCTCTGGAAAAGGAAATGTGTTCGAAGTTCAGGGTTTTAATAAAGTAGGGATGGAACGGGCGGGAATCTCTGCGGAGAGAATCGCAAACATCAAAAGAATTTATAAGATCTTCTGTTTGCAAAAACTCACCGTCTCTAATGCTATCGAAATGATTTCGAGTGAACTTAGCGATAGCGAAGACGCAGAAATTTTTCTTAGGTTTGTTAGAGATTCTAAAGTCGGGTGTCACAGATAAAAAGGTTTAAAAAATGATGCCTAAAATAAAAGTTGGAATTGTAGGAACAGGGAGAATGGGTTCTCTACATCTTTCTAAGTTTCAAGAGATGTCAGAGGTGGAGTTGGTAGGCGTTTTCGAGCCCTGTTTAGATCGTGCCAAAGAGATAGAAGCAAAAAATAAAATAAAGGCACTCTCATCACTCCCGGAGCTACTTTTTTTAGCAGACGCTTTAATTATCGCAAGCCCCACGCCGAGCCATTTTTCGATAGCGAAACAGGCAATGGAACTGGGCTGCCATGTTCTTATTGAGAAGCCTTTTTGTGAAACTCATGAGGAGGCTATTTTATTAGAAAACCTGGCACTTAAAAATCGGGTGGTTTGCCAGGTGGGATTTTTAGAGCGATTTCGTCTCGAAGCGCTTCTGGGAGGCAACCCGTTTCCAATCGATTCAACGTTAGATTCTCAACGGCTTTCCCCCGTGGTAGGTAGAGAGGTCGCTGTTGATGTGATTAGCGATTTAATGATCCATGACATTGATTTAATCCTATCCCTGATCCAAGAGGATCCTATTGCGGTACAAGCTGAAGGGTTTTCTGTTGTCACCGATTATTTAGATTTTGTGAAAGCCAGATTAGAATTTTCTAGCGGTAGAAGTGCTACTTTAACCGCCAGTCGTGTCGCGTCTAAAATGGTCAGAACCTTACAGGCGGTATCTGGAAATTATTTTTGTGAACTAGATTTTGTTTCCAATTCTAAATTTATTGCTTCAAAACTAGGGAATCACAGCTCGTCTATTCATGGTTTAGCTTTTGATGCGCTACAGGCGCAGTCTAGTAATTTTATAGCCGCTATTCAGGGAAGGGCTTTTTCAAAAGTAACTGCCAAAGATAGCGTTAGAGTTATTTCTGTGGTTAATAAAATTAAAGTGGCCACCACAGGTTCTCCTGTTTTTTTCCCACCCAATACAGCCTTCGAGTCTTTACGAACAGTGAGAGAGAACTAAAATGAGTAAGTGTTTGTTTATGGTTGCGGGTGAGGCCTCTGCGGACATGCACGCGGCCAGCCTGCTTAAAGAATTGCAAAAACAAAACCCAGATTTAAAATGTATAGGCGTTGGCGGTGCCGCTTTAAAAAAAGCGGGTATGGATGTGATTTTAGATTCCGAAAAACTTAATGTAGTTGGGATCTCCGATTGGTGGGATCGTTTGATAGAGGTAATCGGAGGGTATCGGAAAGTTATTCGTTATTTAGAAAAAAACCCACCCGATTATGCAGTCCTTCTAGACTTGCCAGATTTTAATTTGAGGGTTGCCAAAAAATTAAAAAAGTTAGGTGTTCCGGTTATTTATTATATTTCTCCTCAAGTTTGGGCATGGAGAAAATATCGAATTAATCAAATCAAAAGAGATATTGATCTGATGTTGGTGGTATTTCCTTTTGAAAAAGAGTTTTATGCCAAAGAGGGGGTTGATGTTGTTTTTGTCGGACACCCACTGTTAGAAACGATTCATCCGCGGGTTAATTATCGATTGCAATCCGAAGTCCTTGGAGCACCAAGAATTGCGATATTACCTGGGAGCCGAAAAAGTGAGGTAAGATTTCATGGGGCCCTACTATCTGATCTAATTCACCTGATTCGCGAAAGGTATCCTCAAGCAGAAATAAAGGTTCCAATCGCGTCTACACTCAATCAAAGTTTCGTTGAACAATACATTTCGAGAGGAGTGGTTTTTGAAACGGGTCATTCTCACGAGGTATTAAACTGGGCCGACATAGCGGTCGTTGCGAGTGGAACGGCTACTTTAGAAACAGCTTTAATTGGCACTCCATTTTTGTTGTTTTATAAAGTTTCACAATCAAGTGCCTGGATTTATCAAAACCTAATGAAGTATCGCAGCTTTATTGGAATGCCTAATATTCTGCTGCAGCGAGAGGTGATAAAAGAGTTTTTTCAAGAAAAAGCAGATCCCAAAACTCTTTTTCAAGAGGTAATAAAACTCATTGAGGATAATCAATATCGGAGAGAGCAAGCTGTGAATCTACAATGTTGTCGAGTTAAGCTTGGCGATCTGGGAGCTAATATTCGAGCGGCAGAAAGTATTCAACAGTTTTTAAACTCAAAAACCTCGAAGAGTCCGGAGAATTTAGGTGGGGATGCAATCGCTACCCACTAAAATATTTTGGGTGTTTGGTTTTCCCCTGTCCTGTGCTTGGGCCCTGTTCATGCGAGCCAGACGATCATATTATGTTTCTGGTAGACAATACCGATCGACCTTAAAAATAATTTGTGTAGGGAATCTGCATAGTGGCGGGTCTGGCAAGACTCCGCTAGTGGGAGCGATCTCAAAAAGATTTCAGTTAAAGTCTCCAGTGATTTTGTCCAGAGGTTATTTAGGAACCCTATCATCTCAAGGTGCCGAGATTGATCGTTCCATGCCCAACGGCTCGTTGCTTTATGGAGACGAGCCCTGGATGTTATCTCAACAACAATCACGCCCAGTTTTTATTTCTAAAAGACGAGTTGCCGGCGTGAAGAGAATTGAAAAACAATATCCCAATAGCTTGGTAATTTTAGATGATGGGTTTCAGCATTTGGCCCTAGGACGAGATGTTGATGTAATTTGTATTAATACCGACAAAGAGGTTGCGGCGAGTTTTTGCTTGCCTCTTGGGGGATTGAGAGAGTCATTTAAAGCTTTAGATCACGCCGATGCTGTGGTGTTGACTCCGGGATCACAAAATAGAAACCTGGAGGTGTGGCAAAATGTAATTCAAACCCAATTCCCGAAACTAGCCTGTTTTGTAGCCCATTCAAAGGTTGATGGCTTTTTTGAGGGTGCTAGCCACTTTGAGTTTAATTCCTTGCGAAAGTGGGTTTCTTTTAGTGGTATTGCATCACCGGAACGATTCGTCAAAACACTTAGTGGATACTCTCCAGTAATAGCACACATTCACTCTTATCCTGACCATCATCGTTATGCCGAATCGGATATTGAGTGGCTTATTAACCAGAAAAATAGGTTGGGTGCTTTCGGGTTTGTGACCACAGATAAAGATTGGTATAAAGTTTATGAATTATTTAAGGCTAAATCTGAAAAGGTGATTAGCTTAAGAGTGGGATATGATCTGCCCGACTCCTTTTGGGTTTGGTTAGAAGCAAAAGTTAAAGGATAGAAGCTTTGATATTGGTGTTGAAAATAGTTTCTTTGTTTTTGAATGGCATTCCCATTGCGCTGACTAATTTAATTAGTGATTTGTTGGGATGGGTTTTTTACTCAGTTATTAGGTTTAGAAGGACTATTGTAGAGAGCAATCTTCAATTAGCCTTTGGTTCTGAAAAAACGGGCGATGAAATTCGGGCCATAGCAATTTTAAATTATCAACATTATGGCAGGACAATGTTTGAGATTTTACGATCAATTACCTGGAGTCGTTCCCAGTACTTAAAGAAAACCGTTTTAACCGGGGAAGAACATCTAAAGTTGTTGGCGCTAGAAAATCGAGGGGGTGTGATCTTGGCCACGCACCTTGGAAGTTGGGAATTGGCTGCATCCACAGTTGCCGTGCACGGAGTTGCGTTAGATATTGTAGTAAAACAATCAAAAAGTGCTATGGGCCAAAGGTTCCTTGATTGGTATCGTAATCGTTTTGGTGTGGGAGTTTTTTTTGAAACTCAAACAGTAAAGGAAATTTTTAGGTCCATTAATTCCGGTCGATTTACAGTTTTTATTCTTGATCAATTTATGGGCCCGCCTATTGGAGTTCCTGTTTCTTTTTTTGGAAGAGAGGCCGGAACAGCAGCGGGGCTGGCTCTCTTTTGTGAAAAGAGGGATATACCGGTCTTTCCGGCCTACAATTATAGAGATGGAAAGGGTAGAATTTGCACAGTCATAGAGCCCCAAGTTGAATACGGAAATTTGTCAGAAGACAGAGGCACTAGAATTTATCAGAGAACTCAAATTTATAATGACGTAATGGAAAAAATGATTAGACAACATCCAGAGCAGTGGTTGTGGCTACACCGCCGATGGAAAGAGTTTAGTGGCACATCTAGATGGGTACTTAAGACAACCTCGTTGAAGGTTTTTTTTATTCCGGTGTTATTTTTATTAGCAGCCTGTTCCAGTCAACCTAGCACCCCCACAGGAATTGTATTGCCACCCGATCCTCAGATTTCTGCGCCCGTTTTCCAAAGCGCATTGCCCTCAGATATTCAAGATGAAATGGTAAATCAATCGCCAGCGGTTGTTCCAAAAGCTAAAAAATCCATTAAAAAACAGAAGGCCCAGGTTCCGGAAAGGTCCTTACCGAAAGAAAAAGCAACGCTAGAAACAACGCTTGCCGTTAATAAATCGTCAGCTTTTCATGTCATTCCTTCCGATAGAATTCCATTTGAAGTTGGAGAACGGGTTGAGATGGATTTGAGATGGCTCGCCATTCCCGCTGGAAAAGCCACTTTAGAGGTTAGGGAGGGGCCAGTTATGAATGGTCGGCCCACATTTCAGCTGTGGGGAAATATTTTGTCGTCAAAAATTGTAGATGCGATCTATCACGTAGAAAATACAGCCGAGTCCTTTGTAGATCGCCAGGCGTTGCTCCCCTATAAATTTCTTCTTCACATGGTGGAGGCAAAACAAAATAAAGAGACTCGTGTGTCCTTTGATCATGCGAATGGAAAGGCCTTTTATTGGGCTAAAAGAATTTCAGAACGCTGGGGAAATTTAGAAGTAGACCGAGTAGATAATTTAGTTCCGCAGGCCAAGGATCTTTGGAGTGCTATTTACTACGCAAGGTACTTAAATTACAAACTGAATGAAAAGCAGATGTTTGTTGTTTATGAAAATGGTCAGAATTGGAATGTGGAACTTACGCCAATTGCAAATGAACTGGTGACAAGTAGGGTGGGCGCTTTTCAGTGTTGGAAGATTCTCGTGAAGGTTTCTTTAAATAATGTTTTAAAGCCAATGGGTGATGTTTATATGTGGTTGAGTGATGACTCTAAAAAGCATCTCGTGAAGTTCGATGCAAAAATTAAAATCGGCTCCCTATATGGGGTGTTGAGTTCAATTAGGGAACATTAGTGAAGGTGTCTGGAGTCGTCATAACTAAGAATGAAGAGAAAAACATTGAAAGATGTTTGGCCTCTCTTTCATTTTGTGATGAGGTGATAGTGGTAGATTCTCACAGCACAGATACCACTATTGCTAAGGCAAAAAAATTCACCTCTAAGGTTTTTGTGAGGGATTGGACTGGGTATGTCGATCAAAAGGCCTATGCAACGGGATTGGCCACGCATGATTGGGTTTTGTCTTTAGATGCTGATGAAGAGGTTACCAAGGAATTACAGGATGAGATCCAGCATAGGATTAAGGAAAGCTCTCAGGAAGTAGCTTTTCTGGTTGCGAGACGAACGATACATTCAGGTAAATGGATAAGATACGGTGGCTGGTATCCGAATCGCTTGATTCGATTATATAAAAAAAGTGAAGGCTCATGGGAAGGGGGGGCAGTTCACGAGTCTTGGAGAACCCTCGGATTAGTTGGAAAACTAAAAAATGATCTCATTCATTATTCTTTTGAGAGTTTTTGTGATCAAGTAGAAAGAAATAACCTTTATTCAAGTTTGGGGGCGAAGGCTCTCCGCGATTCGAACCATTCTTTTTGTGTTTATCGCCTTATTTTAAAGCCAATTTCTAAGTTTATAGAAACCTATTTATTGAAGTTAGGATTTTTAGATGGCTACCATGGGTTTTTTATTTCGGTATCGGCGGCGTATTCGGTGTTCTTGAAATGGGCGAAGCTGTGGGAGTTAACTGTAAATGATAAAAAAAAATAAATCGGGTTATATTGTTGCCATCGATGGGCCTGCGGGCGCGGGGAAGTCTACCGTTAGTCGTCTATTGGCACTTAATTTACAGGGAAGATTACTTGATACGGGAGCGATGTATCGAAGTGTTGCCTATTTTGGCGTGAAAGAAAACATTTCCACCGAAATCGGTTTAGCTAAAATTGCTCGATCAATTAATTTTGATTATGACGTTAAAAATCAATCTTTAATAGTTAATGGTGAGGAGATGGGCCAGCGATTAAGAACTCAGCAAGTGAGTGGATTGGCGTCAAAAATAAGTGCCTACAAAGGGGTTCGCCAAATTTTAACGATTCGGCAAAGAGAGTTGGCACAAAGCTGGGCGAGGTCATGTCCTGTGATTGTTGAGGGGCGAGATATTGGAACTGTGGTTTTTCCTGATGTTGATTATAAGTTTTACGTAACTGCAGACCCCACGGTGCGAGCGGAACGGCGCCATCAGCAGTTGAAAAAACAGGGGACAAAGGGAGTCTCTCTTCAATCTATTTTAAAGGCCAATATTGAAAGAGATAAACAGGATTCGGGCAGAAAACATGCTCCGTTAAAGTGCGCCAATGATGCTATTGTAGTGGACACCTCTAAGATGAGTATTAATCAGGTAGTACACTTTATGACAGAGCACATTTTAGGACGAATTAGTTTAATTGGTGAGTAGCGGATTGTTGATTAGCGAGGATCATCATCGTCAAGGTTTCGTTTTTGATTAGCAAGAACATCCATATTTTTTTGGGCGGCAGCGGTTATTTTCTTTAGCTCCTCTTCATACGCCTTTAAAATGAGTTTCTCCATTTCAGATCTCATTTCACTATTTAGGGGATGAGCAATGTCTCGAAAGGTTCCATCTTTTCTTTTTTTACTTGGCATCGCCACAAAAAGACCGGTGTTTCCAAATATAATTTTTAGGTCCCTTACGACAAAACAACCTTCAAAAATAATGGTTATATAGGCTTTAAGTTTCTCTTCATTGACTGGAAATACTTTAATCTCTGTGATCACCATGGTGCGCTCCCGAAGTTGATTTACCTCAAGTCTCTAAGCTGTAGTACTCAACGCGTTGCAAATGTGTGCGAAGAAATACTTTTACAGTTATTAATTCGGAAGAAATCATGAAGATCTTGAGCTGTTTTTTGCCGTGATTCTGCCGATTCAAAAACAGCGAAACAGGTAGCCCCACTCCCTGAAAGGCCAGCGTAAAGACATGGCTCTGCGCGAAGTTTTTCTAATACCGTTTTAAGCGTGGGATATAAAGTTGTAGCGGTGGGTTCTAGATCATTTGTCGCAGATTTTAAGTAGTGGCGAATAGAGTCTATAGTAAGTGTGTTATCCGGAAAGGGATTGTGAGAATGGGAGAATGGTTTTCCGCTTTCTTTATATTTTTTAAAGATAAGTTGAGTTTCACAACCAAAAGGAAAAATAATTAATAAAAAGTGGAGTTGAGTTAAGACTTCATTAGTACATTCGAGCGGAGTAATCACCTCTCCTATTCCACTTACCCAAGCCGGCTTACTATGGAGAAAAAAAGGAATGTCAGCACCATATTGGCTGGCCCAGGATTCCAAATTCAAAACAGACAATATTTTTTTTTCTTTAAGATAGCGTAATAAAGTCCCTACATTTGAGGAGCCCCCACCCATTCCCCCTCCCATGGGGATCGATTTATTAATGTGAACGTCCCAGGAGGATTCAGATTCAGGGAGTGCCTTTAGAACTGTAGTCACAATGTTGTGATTTTCTGTGGGTAGAATATCGGTGGTGAAGGGCGCATCCGAACTCCAACTTAGGCTGGTCCGTCCAGTTCCCTCTTCTATCTCTAAAAAATCTCCAAACGAGAGGGGCCAGAACAAACTTTCCAAACAGTGAAACCCGTTGTCTCGCCGGCCCACAATCGAAAGGCCCAGGTTAATTTTGGCAGGAGATAGCAGTTGCTTACGCATGTCTTTTTTTAACAGCTGCATAAAATTTAATCACCCAAAACTTTTGCTCCAAAACTCTCGAACAGTTCAACACTTAGCTAAGTAGGGGGACGGAGGCACGTAAAGCTGGCCGTGAATGTCGCCTAACTTAGACACCCAATCCAAACGAGACCAGAGCAAATACATTTAATATCAGTTACTTAGTGTGGGTTTGGGTGGGCACGAGTCTTGTATTTCTAATAGGTAGGGTTTCGGTTTTATCGTCCAGTATTTGTTCTCAGGGGTATATGAAAAATAGGCTTCAGTATCTTTATAGCATCACAGTTTTCACGGGAGCTTTGGTAACCGCTTATCTTATGATGAGCAATGATCTAAATGCTCGTATCGCTTATCGAGGTGTACAAGCCCCACAACTTAGGAAAGAGGCCTCCATTGATCCCTCTCTAACCTCTCTTTTTGAGGTGGAGAAAGGTTTGGATGATATGAGTGCAAATTCAAAAGAGAAAAAAAGAGTTCCAAGCCAATTGCTTTTTAAATAGAACGACCTTCCCATTAGAAAGTACCTACGAACCGCGGCTTTTCCCCTTTTTAATTTCGTGTTAACAATAAGCATATGAAGGCTATTTTTATATCGGATGTGCATTTACAAGACGCACAAAGTAAAAAAACACTAGAGGTGTTAGAGTTTTTACGGACTAAGGGGCCCCAATTTGAGCATGTTTATATTTTGGGAGACCTATTCGATGTATGGCCGGGGACTACTGAATATTTAATTTCATCTTTTGCCCCAGTTTTTAACGTTTTTAAAGACCTAATCCGACAGGGTTGCCAGTTACATTATATTGAGGGCAATCACGACTTCAGATTGGGTAAATATTTCACAGAAGAAATTGGCATTAAGGTCCACACCGATTCTTTTGAACAAACCTGGAATAATCAACGAATTTTCATGGCCCATGGAGACCTGGGAAATCCGAAAGAAAAAGGTTATCGAATTCTAAGATGGCTGCTTAGAACCCATTTGTTGCATTTTTTAATAAAACCTATTCCTGGAAAATGGGTTTTTGAACTTGGAGCAAAGACTTCACAGGCAAGCAGAGGATATCAAAAGCTTTCACCTGAAAAATTTGAGTTAATCAGAGATACCTACCGGAATAATGCGAAAGTTCTTTTTGCAAAGGGCTACGATGTCGTTGTTATGGGACACACACATATTCCCGATGACTTTACCGTTCAGGTGGGGTCTCGGCAGTGTCGATATTTGAATACGGGTGATTGGGTTAAGAATTTTACTTATCTTGAGTTTGATGGAGTTGAGTTTTATACTAAAAAGCACGTAATCAATTTCAATAGTTTTTAACCCTTATACAGCAGAAATTCATGTCACTAATTTGTAGCAGATCTTTTTTTGAGTATTGGGATGAAGCTCCCCATGATTGGCAAAGGCTTTTACAAGCAAAGGCTAATTTGGGAGTTAGGTTAATTACAATTCCTATTTTGTGGGGTGTTCATGAAACATCTCTGGGCATTAGAGACTTTTCTAAGCAAAGCAAATTAAGAATCGAAAAGCTATTAACGGTGGCACAAAGTGTGGGATTGTCGGTAAGAGTTGTCCTTGGTTTCCCCGCTCACCCACTTAGTTATCCATCCTGGGCGATGGATGAAGGCCAGCGCGAAATCATTCCTCAGACTTTATGGGAAGATGAGCCCCCCTATTTTTCATCTGTGAGTTTGCCATCTCCGAAAGCGCCGAGATTAAAAGAGGGGTTTTATTCTTTTTTTGAGGAGGTTAGTTCTATACTCTCATTATATGTGGCTCCTGGGGGACCCATCTCTGAGGTTCATATTTCATTGCTCCCCCTACTTTTTTCCCAGTCGATTTCAGGAGAGTCTGGCTATTCGAAATGTCTGGAAAAACGTTATCCCGACGTCAAGGTTTTTAATAAGCGGTTTCAAACTAATTATAATAATTTAAATGCAGTGGCTACAAAAGCGGGGGCAAAACTAATCGAAAGTAAACGCCCTTGGTTATTTGCGTATGACTATCGCTGGAGTCGTTTTAGGTTAGCAGAGGAATATTTGACCGGTCTATTAGAGCTAAAGACCTCTGAGGGATTGAAAAATCTGATCCGGGCGAGTTTAAAAATCGATAATGTAAACGCACAAGAAAATAAAAAAGCAGCCGTTTGTTTTGAGTCAACATTAATTCAATGCGATGAGAGTTCGGGAATTAGTCCCTTTATGGCTGAGGGCGTTTTAAGCAAATCAAGTATTCAAGCCTTTCAATGGGCAAGTGTTATTACAGAAAGCTTAAAAGATACTGTGGTTGATTTTATTCCTCTACCGATTTTATCAGGGGACTCGAGTCAAAACTATTCTGTCATTACTGTCATCTCAGGGAAGTATCTTTCCTTGTCCGGAGCTAATTATTTAATTGGGCAGTTAAAAAGTGGCAGTCTTTTATTTTTTCCTTTTGGCGTGCCCCAATTTGATGAAAACCTAGAGAGTCACCAGCTTTTTAATGGTGGAGGCCGAAGTTTAGTTTCGCTCGGAGGAGCCGATTGGTTTAAAATATCAAAAGAGAAGGGGGCCATTTATTTGTCTGTTCAAACCACTTTGACGTCATCCCCAGACTGGATAAAAAGTTGGACCCGAAATTTTGGAGAGCTAGCTGAGGTGGTTCTTAATGGCTAAACTCTCTAGGTATTTTACCCCAACGCTTGGAAAAAAAGACAAAGAAACTATTCTGACCTCTTTAGGTTTGTCTGGAGCCTCTTTTAGATTGCTTGAGAATGTTGCGACTCAAAATCTTTTCACACAAAACTGGGGAGAGACTGGACCCAAAACAGAAATAACAGAGTTTTCAAACAGAGGTTCTGAGGTCGCTCAGATCGAATTAATGGAGCAACAGATCTCAGTTGAACATATGGTTTGGGGTGGAGCGAGTTTAGCTTTTCCGAAAGAAAAAAAATTATTTGAAGCCATTCTTCCTTATCCTCATGCGCTTTTCTTTACTGGTGAAAACAAAGATCTAAATATTCAGTTTGCTCCAGAAGCATTTTCGAAAAAAATGGTAAGTCTTCGTTTGCTAGCCAATCAACTTGAAGATGCATTATCCCATTTTGAATTGAGCGTACTCTGGATTCGCAATTCAGAATCTGCCTTTCCTTTGCTTTTTCATTTTGTGAGGAAAAAATTGATTAGAGTCGGAACTCTTTCTTCTTTACTCGAGCTGGGAGCAAAATTTGAGCAAGAGGGATTGAGCCCATCCGATTTAAGGCAGTTCTTCGGAACTAATGCTGCATTTTTTTCTCTTGATCTCAGGGGCTCCCATAAGCCACTTAGTCCCTGGGACTCCTTAATCGGCTCAATTACCCAATGCCTCACTGAACAAAGCGCTAGGGTTGTGGGAGAATCCTTACAATCGATAGATAGCCCCCCTCTGTTAGATTTTGAGTTGTAAACCACACCCATTACTGATACGTCATACCCAGTTGTGTCATCCTTGTCCCAAAGATAGCTTTGGGGCCTGGGGCTTATAGTAAGCCACTGACCGAGAGGAAGAATATGTCTTATCCAAGCTCCTATACCTATGAAACCACCTATATCTTGAGACCCGGCGTAGTGGATGCCGACGTTCAAACATTTCACCAAAAAATTGATGCCGTAATTGCTAAGTTCCAGGGAACTCTTAAAGTTCGAGACGACTCCGGAATCAAGGAGTTGGCCTATGAAATTAAAAAAGAGCGATCGGGTCGTTATTCCACTATCGTTTATACAGGTAAGGGTGGAGTTGTTGAAGAGATCGAGCGTCAGTTCAAAATTACTGATGATGTTATTCGTTTTTTGACCGTAGCGCAGCCTGCTGACTATGACTTCGCTAAAATAAAAAACCAAATTCAATTGGCTGAAGAAGAACACAGGAAAAATCGTGAGTTCAGAGAGCAGAAAAAACGCGACAGAATGTACTAAGATTTTAATCGACGCTAACCCTATTTTACGTGGATTAAATTGAACAAAGTTCAACTAGCCGGAAAGATAAGCCGAGTTGGACAGCTTCAGTACAGTCCATCTGGGTTGGCGTTATTAGAGTTCACTCTAGCTGTGGGGCAAGAGGCGTACTCAAAAGAATCGGTCGGATATTACGAGGTCGTAGTTTCCGATAGACTAGCAGAGGACTTGAAAGGGCAGCTCAAGATTGGAATGACCGTAAATATTCAAGGTCATTTATACCAAAGGGCATATACCAGCAGGTTTGGTAGTCGAATTAACGAAGTTAAAGTTATTTTAGAAATATTTGGAGGATAAAGTGAAAAGATTCGAAAACAAAAATAATGATCGAGGAATGGACCGAGGCGATAGAGGAGACAGAGGCGGAGACTTTGGTGATCGCGGTGGGGATAAACGTGGTTTTCAAAGGCGCAAAGGTTGTCGTTTTTGTACCGAGTCCGGGTTTTTTATGGATTACAAAGATAAGGTAACCCTTAGTTCTTTTATTACTGAACGAGCGAAAATAGTTCCACGAAGAATCTCTGGCAACTGTGCTCCTCATCAAAGAGATTTGGCGACGGCAATCAAACGTTCACGACATTTAGCATTTCTTCTTTATTCGTCAGTACAGAACTAGAAAAAAATGCAATTAGTAAACGACAAACCAGATAAAACCGAAGTGAAATCGGTGGACGTTTTTGCCCTGATTTCACAGATGTTTTTAGTTTCACTAGGAATAGCTACATGGGTGTTCGCCCCTATGGTGATGGTTTTCTCTCATTGTCGTTTTACTAATCCATGGTCGAAACTTGCTGGATTAGGTGGGGCTATTTTAGCCCTTCTTTTTTTAGAGGTCTCTTTGCCTCAAGTGATAATTGGCTTTGTTTTTGGGCTTGTTGTTGCAGATAGTCTAAGCAAAGAAACAAAACTTCTTCAGGTTTTTTTTCAATCGCTAGCGGTAGCGTTATTCACTGCTGTGGGGTGTTTGTTGTGGGCCTCTTTCACAGAGAATATAAAAATTGGAGATTATTGGATTCGTTGGGTTGGGAATTTGATAGCGCAGTTAAAAACTTCCAATGTTTTAGATAAAGCGATTGATTGGTCCTTGGTTCAGGATTTAATTCTTTACGAAGGTCCTTTTTTATACTTATCCGCTTCATTATTATCTGTTTGGATAGCGATCGGGGCTGCGGCTCATTTTGGTTGGGCAAAAGAGGCAAGCCCCTATTCTTCAAAAGAACTGAAAGCCTTCAGATTGCCTATAGTTTTTACGATGGCTTTTTCTATATTTTTCGCAGCTTCTGTAGTTGTGACCTCTGAATATCGTTTTGTTGTTGGCGGATTATTTAGAATTTTGAGCGGATTTATGTTTGTTCAAGGTTCTATTTGCTTATCTGTTTTATTGGCACAAAGAGGGGTTAGACGTAGTGTTCGAACTCTTATCTTCTGTGTTGCTATTTTGCTGGGTTTCTATGCCTTAGTGGGTATGGGTGTGATGAGCCCTTGGTTATTAAGAAAAAAAAGGGGGGTCTCACCACAGATACTCCCTATTAATTTGGAGGAACAAACATGAAAATAATATTAAGAGAGGATCTTAGTAATCTTGGTACAGCGGGTACTATCGTAAATGTAGCGGCTGGCTATGCCAGAAACTATTTACTACCGAGAAATTTAGCGATTCCTGCTACTGGAACAAACTTAAAGGAGTTTGAGCATGAAAAGCGTCTATTGGATTCAAAGCGTGCAAAGCGTTTAAAAGAAGCAGAAACGTTAAAAGCAAAGCTAGAAAAGATATCTTGTTCAATCGCCAAAAAAGTTGGTGAAAATGATAAGTTATTTGGTTCTGTTACTACCCAAGATATTGAAAAAGCTTTTAATAGTGAAGGTTTTGTTATTGATAAAAAAGACATCCTTCTTATTGACGCTATCAAGGCCTTAGGCGTTTATACCGTACCTATTCGAGTGTTTGATGAGGTTGTGGCAAACACTAAGGTTTGGGTTGTTAAAGAATAATTTTAGGTAAAGTAACGATTTTAAAAGCCCCGTCACCTGTTCAGGTGATGGGGTTTTTAATTATTAATACTTGGACATATTCAGGATACTTTTTGATTTAGCATAAAATACCTATCACCTATACTTGAGGGGAGTAATGACTGTGAATAAGCCCGCTTTATGCCTCTCCCGAAGCCTAAATCAAAGGGGTCTCATGAGGTAGTATTTAAATAGATAGAAAATAGGTGCCAATATATTTTACTGGCCGTTTAGTTTAAAACTATCTAAAGAGGTTTGAATTTTTTCAAAAGGAGATGCGGCTAATCCGCTTGGAATTCCCTCTATATTAATCACAATCACCTGAAATTCTTTGTAAAAGAGTCGGTATTCAATTTGGTGAAGTCGTGTAGGTAAAACAACCTCATTTTTAATTCCCTGAAATCCCGCTAATGAGCAACCACTCCAATTACTTTCTGAGGTGTTGTAAATAAGGTCAGAATAGGTGCCGATTTTCGCATCCTTAATAATATTAATTTGTAGTTTCGCTCTCGGTGTTCCTTCAAATAGTGGGGTAATCGCCTCTGTGAACTTACTAGAAAAACCAACTTCGAGGCTTTTGGGTATGATTAATTCATATTGGCCAGGGGTATTTTTAATAACCTTTCGCCCATTTCCGATTTCAAACCCAGAAAAAGCAACAACAGGAATTAATAGTAGAGGAATGAATCCAAAAACGATTAATTTAATTGAATTTTTGTTCATCATTATTTTTTAATCCTTGAGTTACGGGAAATACGTAAAGGCCTACATAGTAAACATCGTCGGCCAATTTATCTAAACCATATTTTCTATTTAATTTTTTTCTAAATTCTTTTACTTCATCTTTAAGTTCTTTCATTCGATGATTGGGGACCGAGAGAATTAGTCCTGAGAGCTCTCTTTTATCCATCGGAACTGAAAAAATTGAGTTAATAGCCTTTCGCAAGAATGTCCTATGTAAGCTCCTTAGAACATGCGAAGGAACTTCATCAGAGCTAGTCAAGAGCGGTTCCTGCTGTTCTAAAGCCCCGCTGCGATTTCTCACTAAAATTCCAAGCCGAATCAAAAGCTCTAAACTCTCTTTGGCCTGTATTTCTGTAATCTTATTACCGAGTCGTTTTACAATCCATCCAGGAACTTCACTGAAGTCCTTCATATTAATAAGTTCACGAATCACACCGTGGTGCCAATCTAGAAGAAACTTAATTCGTTCAGCCCTCAAGGGAGTGGGAGTTCTCTGTTTTTCTTGATATTTTAGTAAAGATCGTAAGTGAATCTCTTTGCTATCGGGATCAGAAACCTCCTGATACATCACAAGTTCACGGAAATACTTTTCTTCATCTTTAGAAAGACCCAAGCCTCTAGCAAACTGAAACAAAGTTCTATCGGTGATTCTTCTTTTTCCATCGACGACAAGTTTCAAATAGTTAGGGGAGCCTAGTTTTGCTTTTCTTGCAAATAAACGATAACTGTAGGCAGTATTTCTTTTTTTGTGGAACAAATAATAATCTTGTAGATATTCACGATAATCAAAGTAATGGAATAGATTCGGAGTAGCTTCGAGTTTTGTTTGCTCCCCCATTTATTCCTTTCAAAAAGTAGTTACTTAAAATCGCTCATTTAGATGAGTCTGCCTTGTTTCTTGTCTTCTTCATACACAGGTATTCAGGCGGATTCAACAGTTGTTGTCGGCCGAGTAAGTCCCATCTGAAACGATTTGCAGTTATCGATTGTTAGATCCAAAGGGGAGCCATTGGCCATGGTATCCGCTAGGTGCACTTCTGGCCCCACATAAAATACCCCAGGAAATAGCTCAAGTCCCTTAACCTCAAAGGGTGTGAAACTATTCATCTTGGGTTGAAATATAATTTTTTCTTTAAGCAGGCTGTTCTTAATATCTGGAAATTCCTTTTGAAGTTCCCTTTTTAGCGCACGAATCACCTTAGCAACCTCTTCTCGATCCTCTGATAGTTCCCGTTCTAAAAAAACAAGCCACTGGATCCTATGTGCGTTTTCGTCGGGTATCGCTGATAAATCCCTAAGTCCAAGAGCCCTCAGTTTGTGATCTTTATAACGGAATGGAAAAATCATTGAGTTTAGGAAGGGTGTAAGTGATTTACTGAGCTTCATTTCAAGATGAATTCCACCGTGAAAATCCTCATTTTTCCGAGCCTTTTTCAAGTTGACCTTGGAGGATAAATTAACGGCACTTAATAACGCTCTAAGATCTGAGCACCAAGCGATACATTCAAAATAAAACTCCGTTCCATCCTTACAAAACACAGTTTTCTTATCTAGATCTATACGGTCAATATTTTTTTCCGTCAAAAACGACTGTTCAACGGGGTCCATAATTAATTTTACCAACCGATCAAAGTCACCACATGGATGATAAAAAGGATTTCCAAGAAAAGGCCTTTCCTCGTCAATAAAATCATCTTCTTTAGCTTTCCATTCACCTTTTTTTCTTTCTTGGGGTTGTTCATCTACTTTATTCCATTCCACATAACCCAAAAGATCTTTAAGGAATCCGACAGAACTATCCTGGTGAACCCGAAATTCAGAAAAATGAAACTCACCACCTACCTGTTTGGAACTTTCCAGTCCCTGAAACGAGATTCCCCTCTTTAAGAGAACGTTAGCTAAAAGAACTCCAGATAGTCCGCCACCAACAATGATATATTTTTTCATTAGGATAAATGTACCCCTCAATTTGGCAAAATACCAAATATTGAAATAATATTTTCTTTTTCTTGCTTTTTGCTCAGAAATACATAGATTGCGTCTTGTTCCTGTTCCTCGTTATTCTTCAGCTTTCTAAGGGTTGACCTTAAAAAAGTAAAAAAAATAATAGTTGACAGTAGCACCCAGTAAACTTAAAAACCTGGGTCTCCAGAAGTTGGTCTTTGAAAACTAAATAGCAGTGACGGAATAAATTGATGTACGGGCCACAATAAAATTCATTTGAACGAAACCATAAGGTTTCGCTTCAGAAAAAAGCTTAAACTAAGAAGTTTACTTCTTAGAAAACTTTAACTGAAGAGTTTGATCCTGGCTCAGAACGAACGCTGGCGGCGTGCCTAATACATGCAAGTCGAACGAGAAAGTGTAGCAATACATGAGTAAAGTGGCAGACGGGTGAGTAATACATAGGTAACCTACCCTTAAGATGGGGATAACCTTCCGAAAGGAGGGCTAATACCGAATGAGACCACAGTGACTTTGGTCACAGGGGTTAAAGATGGCCTCTATTTATAAGCTATTACTTAGGGATGGGCTTATGCACCATTAGCCTGTTGGTAGGGTAACGGCCTACCAAAGCTATGATGGTTAACTGATCTGAGAGGTTGATCAGTCACACTGGAACTGAGACACGGTCCAGACTCCTACGGGAGGCAGCAGTAGGGAATATTGCGCAATGGAGGAAACTCTGACGCAGCGACGCCGCGTGGGTGATGAAGGCCTTCGGGTTGTAAAGCCCTGTCGGAAGGGAAGAAAAACATTATGGCTAATATCCATAGTGCTTGACGGTACCTTCAAAGGAAGCACCGGCTAACTACGTGCCAGCAGCCGCGGTAATACGTAGGGTGCTAGCGTTGTTCGGAATCATTGGGCGTAAAGCGAGTGTAGGCTGTTTATTAAGTCGGGTGTGAAAGCCCTGGGCTCAACCCAGGAAGTGCATCCGAAACTAATAAACTAGAAGACGGTAGAGGAAGGTGGAATTCCAAGTGTAGAGGTGAAATTCGTAGATATTTGGAGGAATACCGGTGGCGAAGGCGGCCTTCTGGGCCGTTCTTGACGCTGAGACTCGAAAGCGTGGGTAGCAAACAGGATTAGATACCCTGGTAGTCCACGCCGTAAACGATGGGTACTAGGTGTTGCGGGAATTGACCCCTGCAGTGCCGAAGCTAACGCATTAAGTACCCCGCCTGGGAAGTACGGCCGCAAGGTTAAAACTCAAAGGAATTGACGGGGGCCCGCACAAGCGGTGGAGCATGTGGTTTAATTCGATGCAACGCGAAGAACCTTACCTGGGTTTGACATCCCTAGACAACCGTAGAGATACGGTCTCCCCTTCGGGGGCTAGGAGACAGGTGCTGCATGGCTGTCGTCAGCTCGTATCGTGAGATGTCGGGTTAAGTCCCTTAACGAGCGCAACCCTTATCCCTAGTTGCCATCATTTAGTTGGGCACTCTATGGAGACTGCCGGTGTTAAACCGGAGGAAGGCGGGGATGACGTCAAGTCCTCATGGCCTTTATATCCAGGGCTACACACGTGCTACAATGGCCGGTACAAAGGGAAGCCAACCCGCGAGGGGGAGCTAATCTCAGAAAACCGGTCTCAGTTCGGATTGAAGTCTGCAATTCGACTTCATGAAGCTGGAATCGCTAGTAATCGCGGATCAGAACGCCGCGGTGAATACGTTCCCGGGCCTTGTACACACCGCCCGTCACACCACGAAAGTTGATTGCACCAGAAGTCGCTGTCCTAACCGCAAGGAGGGAGGCGCCCAAGGTATGGTTGATGATTGGGGTGAAGTCGTAACAAGGTAGCCGTAGGGGAACCTGCGGCTGGATCACCTCCTTTCTTAGGAGTAATTTTTAAAGACATTAGTTCTTAAAGATGAAACTAATGGTCAATGTCCGTACAACATTTTGAAGTTGCTGCTATTTAGTTTTGAGAGACTCCTTAAATGGAGTTTGTTCTTTTTAAAAGATTTGTGGGTTCTAGAGTTGAGATTGCGGGCCATAGACCCATAAGGGCTTATAGCTCAGGTGGTTAGAGCGCACGCCTGATAAGCGTGAGGTCGGAAGTTCAACTCTTCCTGGGCCCACCAGAAGTTTTATCAAGGGCCTTCTCGATGAGAATGTCCTTGTTGGTCTTTGACAATTGCATAGGGTTTAATGTCCAGTTTTGAAACTGGAAACAATTCTCTTAGAGTGAATAAAATGGTTAAAATGTTAAGCTACTAAGAGCTTATGGTGAATGCCCTGGTACTGAGAGATGACGAAGGATGTGGTAAGCTGCATAAAGCTTCGGGGAGCCGCTAAACAGGCTTTGATCCGAAGATGTCCGAATAGGAAAACCTATTAGAGACAACCTCTAATATCCTAAACTGAATACATAGGTTTAGGAGGTGAACGAAGGGAACTGAAACATCTAAGTACCTTCAGGAAAAAAAATCAAATAGAGATTCTCCTAGTAGTGGCGAGCGAACGGGGAATAGCCCAAACCGTGCATACTTATAGCTGGTAGGCGTTGTATGTACGGGGTAGCGGTGCCTTTCAGACACAACTACTAATGTGTCAGAGAGTTACAAAAGATTAATCGAGCTGAACTGACTGGAAAGTCAGACCATAGACGGTGATAGTCCGGTAAGCGTAGATTTTTCTCTCTCGAGAGGCCACCAAGTACCACGGGACACGTGTAATCCTGTGGGAATCTGGGAGGACCATCTTCCAAGGCTAAATACTACTCAGTAACCGATAGCGTACAAGTACCGCGAGGGAAAGGTGAAAAGAACCCCGATAAGGGGAGTGAAATAGAATCTGCAACCATAAGCTTACAAACAGTCGAAGGGCTATGTTCTTCGGAACACGCCTAACGGCGTACCTTTTGTATAATGAGCCAGCGAGTTACTCTATGTAGCGAGGTTAAGGCGATAAAGCTGTAGCCGTAGCGAAAGCAAGTCTTAAATGGGCGATTAGTTGCATGGAGTAGACCCGAAAGCAGCGTGAGCTAGATATGGCCAGGATGAAGTAGGGGTAATACCCTATGGAGGTCCGAACCGACGTTTGTTGAAAAAAACGCGGATGAGCTGTGTCTAGGAGTGAAAGGCTAATCAAACCTGCAGATAGCTGGTTCTCCCTGAAATCTATTTAGGTAGAGTCTCGAGTAATAATAGCGGGAGGTAGAGCACTGAATGGGCTAGGGGTCCTACAAGACTACCAAACCCAATCAAACTCCGAATTCCTAGCTATCGAACCTCGGGAAACAGAAGATGTGGGATAAACTTCATATTCGAGAGGGAAACAGCCCAGACCGTCAGCTAAGGTCCCAAAATTTGAACTAAGTGGGAAAGGTTGTGTGAGCGCATAGACAGCCAGGAGGTTGGCTTAGAAGCAGCCATCCTTTAAAGAAAGCGTAATAGCTCACTGGTCAAGCGAACATGCGCCGAAAATTTAACGGGGCTAAAGTTCAATACCGAAGCTACGGGTTGATATGTAAATATCAGCGGTAAGGGAGCGTTCTATGGTAGGTAGAAGCTAGAGCGAGAGCACTAGTCGACGAAATAGAAGTGAATATGCTGGCACGAGTAGCGATAAGACGGGTGAAAAACCCGTCCGCCGGAAACCCAAGGTTTCCTGGGCAAGGGTAATCCTCCCAGGGTTAGCCGGGTCCTAAGCCGAGGCAGAAATGCGTAGGCGATGGCAAGCAGGTCAACATTCCTGCGCCACCATTATTAGCGAAGGGGGGACGGAGAAGGGTATATTAGAGACCATGTGGATCGGTCTTGATCGGTCGTAGGGTGTGTTGTAGGCAAATCCGCAACACATAAGCCTGAGAACCAGGACGAGAAGATAACTTCGGTTTTCTTCAAGTAATAAATCCCATACTTCCAAGAAAAGCCTCGTAGCAATAATTATGGTGCCCGTACTGCAAACCAACTCAGGTGGGTAAGGTGAGAAACCTAAGGCGCTCGAGAGAACTCTGGTTAAGGAACTCAGCAAATTGACACCGTAACTTCGGAAGAAGGTGTGCCCTCAGTACGTGACTGTTAACAGCGGAAGCGGAACAGGGTCGCAGAGAGCAGGGGGTAGCGACTGTTTACTAAAAACACAGGGCTCTGCAAAGTCGCAAGACGACGTATAGGGCCTGACGCCTGCCCGGTGCTGGAAGGTTAAAGGGAGAGGTCAACCGTTAGGTGAAGCCTTGATCTGAAGCCCCAGTAAACGGCGGCCGTAACTATAACGGTCCTAAGGTAGCGAAATTCCTTGTCGGGTAAGTTCCGACCTGCACGAATGGCGTAACGACTTCCCCACTGTCTCAACCAGAGGCTCGGCGAAACTGGACAGGCTGTGATGATACAGTCTACCCGCAGAAAGACGGAAAGACCCCATGAACCTTTACTGTAACTTGGCATTGAATCTCGAATTAGCATGTGTAGGATAGGTGGGAAGCTTTGAAGCAGAGGCGCTAGCCTCTGTGGAGCTGTCCTTGAAATACCACCCTTGCTTGTTTGGGATTCTAACCTAGAGCCGTTACCCGGCTCAGGGACAGTGTCTGGTGGGCAGTTTGACTGGGGCGGTCGCCTCCTAAATTGTAACGGAGGCGTACAAAGGTTCCCTCAGGTTGATTGGAAACCAACCGTAGAGTGCAAGTGCATAAGGGAGCTTGACTGCGAGAGAGACATCTCGAGCAGGTGCGAAAGCAGGTACTAGTGATCCGGTGGTCCCGAATGGAAGGGCCATCGCTCATCGGATAAAAGGTACTCTGGGGATAACAGGCTGATCTCCTCCAAGAGTTCACATCGACGAGGAGGTTTGGCACCTCGATGTCGGCTCATCACATCCTGGGGCTGTAGTAGGTCCCAAGGGTTCGGCTGTTCGCCGATTAAAGTGGTACGCGAGCTGGGTTTAGAACGTCGTGAGACAGTTCGGTCCCTATCTTCTGTGGGCGTAAGATATTTGAGAGGATCTGTCCTTAGTACGAGAGGACCGGGATGGACAGACCGCTGGTGTTCCAGTTGTTCCGCCAGGGGCATTGCTGGGTAGCTAAGTCTGGAATGGATAACCGCTGAAAGAATCTAAGTGGGAAGCCAACCTCAAGAATAGATATCTCTGAGACTTCGGTCTCCTGTAGGCCACTCGTAGACTACGAGATTGATAGGCTGGGTGTGTAAGCGCAGTAATGCGTTCAGCTAACCAGTACTAATGGGCCGTGAGGCTTAACTTTATCATTATTCTGTTCTAAGAGTATTTCACGCATTAACCCTATGCATTGTCGAAAAAAAGTCATTGCGACCTTGATTTCGTCGTAACTTTTGTATAAAAGTTGCTACGGAATCAAGAGTCGCAACGACTCCTATGTAGAAAAATAAGTTTTTATACAAAGGAGTCGTTTTGGGGTGTCTATAGAGAGCGGGAAGCACCTGTTCCCATTCCGAACACAGAAGTTAAGCCGCTCATCGGCGATGATACTTGGAGGGAAACTTCCTGGGAAAGTAGCTCGATGCCCCATTTAAATTTGCCCAGATAGCTATCAGATAGCTGTCTGGGTTTTTTTTTGGTAAATTATAAAGCTTCATGGATAATTTTTCGCAATCACCACCAGATAACACGACATCAGTTGACCCTTCTCAAGCACAAAGAGATGTTTTAAAGGCAGTTTTTTATTGTTTATTGGTTGTGGTTTTCATTCGTTCCTTTGTTATGGAGCCATTTCGGATTCCTTCTAGCAGTATGGTTCCTACACTAAGAGTTGGAGACCATATATTTGTGTCTAAATTTTCGTATGGGCTTTCGTTTCCATTCACTAAGTTGGAATTTTTATCTATAGCGCAACCTAAGAGAGGGGACGTTATAGTTTTTCTTTGGCCACGAGATGAATCACTTCACTATGTAAAAAGGGTGGTTGGAATACCGGGTGATAAAATTCAGATTAAGGGGCAATCTATTTGGATCAATGACAAGTTGGTTCAGAAGGAAATAGTTAACTCAGATGAAATCAAAAGTGAACTATCCGACCAAGAGATGAATGAGGGTAATTATTTTACTGAGGTAGTTGGTGAAACAACCCATTTCATAAGGCATGTTCCGTTATCTTCGCTTGATATAGAAAATACAGTCCTTTTAGAGGTGGTTCCTCCGAATCAGTTTTTTGTGATGGGAGATAACCGGGATGAATCCTCTGATAGCCGAGCTTGGGGATTTGTTCCTAGACAAAATATAAAAGGAAAAGCACAGTTGATTTGGCTGTCTCTAGACCAAGCAGGTGCTTGGAATGCGCTACGTAAAATTCGATGGTCGCGATGTATTCATCTCATCCACTAAAAGAGCCTAACTCGCCTGTAATACCCGCTAAGAAAAGTGCTCTAGGGTCTACGGAATTCTGAAGACCTAAGTAATCATGGCATTCAACAATTAAAAATATTAAGCAATACAGGCAGCTACCGGCATTCCTAAGCACCGTTCATGGCGAAAAGGCTTCGATAAAACTGGAGAAAGAATTGAGTCGGAGAAAGCAAAGGTACAGATAAAAGTTAGCACCGATAAAAATTCTAGGAGGCGCTAAGCGGAAGGAATCTAATCCAGGCTCATTATTGAGCTGAAACATTAGATGCTCTAGTGGGTTTTTTTATTAAAAGCGACAAGGTATTTATTACGATACGATTGATACCGAATAAAGTTACTGGAATAGCTGTATTTTTTTAGTCTCTACTTCTTTTCGGATAGCATTGTAGAGCTGATTAGGAGTTAGGAATCTTTTTTAAAACAGATGCAGTCATTCTAAAGTTGTTAGCTGTAAACCATAAGAAAATAGGTCCAGCCATTTTTTACATGTCTAAATCAAGTAGAGCGGCACCGATAGCACCACTATTATTTTGGTGTTTTGTAAATTCAATTTTCAGATGGGCGCCCACGGCAGGAAATGAAGTAGTCTTTACCCAGCTTCTAATATCCTCGATATAGGGCACGATGCCTTTACTGATACCACCACCCAGTAAAATAAGATCGGGATCGAAAATATTTGCTAAACTTGTAAGTCCTATCTTTAAATGATGTAAAAAATCGGAGACTAATTGTCGACACTGCTTATCGGTATGAACGCGCTCAAAAATAGTTTTTGGAGAAAGCCCAGGAAGCTGAGCCTTTAAAGCACTGGCAGAACAGTAACGCTCAAAACAGCCGCGGTTGCCACAGGGACATATTATTCCGTTGGAATTAATAGAAAAGTGACCAAGTTCACCCCCAGTTCCCGTGGAACCTTGATAGAGTCTATTTTGCAAAATTAAACCACCACCAACTCCAGTACCAAGTGTTATAAGAATAAGATTTTTTATTCCCCTGCCCTCACCTAAATGCCACTCTGCTAAAGTAGCGCAATTAGCATCGTTATTTACCTTTATAGGAAGATGGAACCTTTCAGTTATCCACTGAGCTAATCCTACGTTTTCCCAATTTGCAAAGTTTGGAGAGTTTCTAATGACACCATTAACGGAATCTACCGAACCCGCACAACCTACCCCCACGAAACTTAGTGGGTGACCGTTATCTAAAAATTTTTGTATAACCTCAAAGATAGCTGTCTTGACAGCAGGAGGACCGGAACTGGCATTGGAAGGAATCGTTAACTCTTCAATAACCTGAAAAGCACCGTCTAAAACCACCGCTTTTATTTGTGTGCCACCAATGTCTAAACCGCACCGCCTCTTATTTTCTCTGGTCGTCATAACGAAGTTGATATACCCTTAAAAAGCCCAATAAGAAAGTGCTTCTAAAATGAACGGTAGGTTGAATTGTGAATCTGTTTTTCAGTTAACTAATGTCAGCGTGAGCTATGGAGCTGCCAAAGCCATTCAGGGGGTTTCATTTGAGCTAAAAAAGGGGCAGGCCATTGGCCTAATTGGAGCCAATGGTGCGGGAAAAACAAGCTCTATTAGGGCGTTGTTAGGTATGGTTCCGATTCGGCAAGGAGAGGTCCATTTATTAGGACAAAAAAAATGCACTCCCCAAACTTTAAAAAAAATAGGATTTGCTCCCGAAGAGGCGACCCCTCCAGAATATTTAACCGCGGTAGAGTACCTTCAATTTTTAGGCAAATTTAAAATGAGTGATTCAAATCGGGCGAAACGAGAAATAGACGAACTACTGAGTTGGTTTGAGCTAACTCCAGATAAGCGTGTGAGCCAATACTCAAAAGGAATGAGACGCCGATTGATCTTAGCACAAGCTTTTTTGGGAAAACCGGAACTTTTGATTTTGGATGAGCCCCTAAATGGGCTTGATCCTCTTATGATCCAAAAACTAAGAGATAAACTAAGGGATTATAGAGCGCAGGGAGTCAGTATACTTTATAGCTCGCATATTTTATCGGAATTAGAAAATTGTTGTACCGATGTGGTGATGATGCATCACGGATCTGTGATAATGAAAGAATCGGTAACAAATCTCGTGCAGCAATTTGGCAGTATCGAAAAGGCCTTTACTGCTAAAGTGGAAGTACAATCATCGTGAGTGCCCTATTTTTAGAAAATTGTAGATATGTATTGCGATCGAGAATGGTTTTATTCGTTCTGTTTTTTTCATCCATTATTCATTATTCCGGAATGAAATTTTTAAATCACGTCACCCTTTCTATTCAAGGGGCCGTGTCGATTTTGGGACCCAAAGAGGCTGTTTATACCGCCTTAATCTTTCAGATATTCACTAGTCTGTGCATTGCTGCGGTTTACGGTATTTGGATGGCCCCCTACGCACATCGCGGGGAAAGAAGTGTACTAACCCATGTTCTTCCTGTTTCTAAAATAAACTTTCCTGTTTGTTATCTACTTTGCTGTGGCCTACTTCTTTTCATTAATCAACTTGTAATGATTGGAAGCTATACGGGAGTCTTTGGCTTTGCGGCAGTTCTGAAACCAGAGTTTCCGTGGTGGTTTCTTGGGAAAACATTTTTATTCCAGCTATTATGTTTAGAAGTTGTCATGTCGGGACTTGCGGTGAGCTCTTTGTTTTTCGGGCAGGTAGCCACCTTTTTTATCGGAGGCACCTTTATTTTTGTGCTTCAAATATTAGGTGCCATTGCAAGTGTCTTTTCTGGAAAACCAGGGCAGGAGGTCCTGTCATCGACTGGAATTCTATTTTTGATCTATAAAAACCTACCGCCAGTAGGGGAATTTTTAATGGATATTAAAAAACTAATTACTGGAGAAACCGTAGGCGTAGAGCATTGGTTGCTTTGGTTTGTATGGCTTTTAATTTTTAATGGGTTATTTTTTATGAAAATGAAATATCCTACCCAAGCGAGAAGTACGGAAGCTTAGTCACGCTATTAGCGTGACTATATTTCATCGAACCACCTTTTAATTTTAGTTGTTTAGCTTTTCTGGAATCGCTTTTATTGAAAAGTTAGTAAAATCTTTGACGCTAGCATTCCATTTTAAACCATATTCTCCTGGAGACAATTGATAGCTGCTTAAAAAACTTGTGAATGTTTTGGCCTCTGGATTATTTAGTATTTTCTGCGATAGTTTTAGTTTGAGAGCTACATTAAAAGTTGATTGCTCAAATATTTTATCTAATTTGACCTCGCCACTAATATTCCCTTTGAAATCTGAAGCGGCCTCCTCTCCAAACCTAAATTGCGTGATCTCTAGAATACCATTTTTCATGGCGAGACTTCCTGTTAGCTTTCCAATTTTCATAGCAGGAACAAGAAAACTAAATGCAGCCATACCGGGATCTGGTGGGCTAAGTGTCTGCTGATTTATTGTTAGGCCGGAGGCGGTCATATTAAAGAAGCCGGTCGACTTAGAAACATCGGCTTCATTAAAGTTGATATCGGAGGAAATATTTAAGTCTCCACTAATCGGAGGGCTTCCATTTCTGGCACCCACCTGCTCTAGATTTACCTTTTCAGCATCTAGGTAAAAGGATACGGAATGCCCTCCTTTTCCTATTTTAGTATAAATATCGCCACCCTTTTTAAGATTGGAAATTTTAACAGAGAGCCCAGGATGCGGTGGAAAAAAACCTGACAGCGAGGGCCTGAGAGTGACAGTCTCACTGTGAAGCTCAATCTCTTCCTCTGCAAGCGGCAGGGTGACGCTTACGTTTTTCATTCCAACACCAGGAATTCCCAGAAAAGAGATATAAATAGACTCTGAAATAAGTAATACCCCACTGTTCCTATAAACCTTATCGAAAATATAGCCCTTGAGATTATTAAGTGGAAAAAAAACAAAAAGAGTAAATAGAAACAATCCCACGAACGATAAAACCTTAATTCCAAATCCTTGCTTCATTTTTTAGCCCTCATCGCCCTCAAACAGATAAGCCATAACCGTAATATCAACGGTGAGATACCCGCGAAGTTTTTCATCGTTTATAATTTTAATAGAAGAAACGGAAAGGTTGTAGGTTCCGTATTCAATGGCTTTTAGATAGTTAGATACTTGGGTTAAATTAACTCTCTGGAGTGAAACGGTGCTTTCTTTGATTTTAACCTCCTTCTTTTTAGAATCTCCCCCGCCAACACCAGCCTCGCCCCGCTCTTCCACCTGAATCATTCGGGGGGAAATACCGGCAGAACCTGCCGCTTTTAACAAAACCTGCTTTAACTGACCTGTGCCTGCCAATTGAGAATTGCGATTTAATAATTGAAGCTCCTCACTCTTATCTCGTCGATACTTCTGATACTGAAGAATCATATTATTCATCGAATAAATTTCTTCAGTTCCTGAACTTATCGACCACAGGGATATGTAGGAGGCTAACAGATAAAGAAACGTGATGGAAATAGACGCCATTAAAAACCAAGTCACAACTTTTTTTTGTTTTACAGGAGGGAGGCCCGCTAACTTATCATAGCCTGCGCTGAAATATTTATTTTCGTAGAGAACGGCTAACCAAGGAGCCTTTTCATTAATCCATTCTTTAATTTTCATCGTATTTTCCATCGATTACCTCCCATTTACTTTTGCGCGATAGGTAAATCTTTGGCCTTCAAGAGTGATTAAAACCTCACTTAATAATGGAATTTTTTTGAGGTTTTCAGTCACGGAAGTAATGTCACCTTCGTATAAGACCCCTTCCATTGTTAAGTTCCTATCATTAATTTCAAGTTTATTAACGTCGACGCGAACGGTTCCGGGAAAACTGTCTGTGATTTTTTTAACATTGGAAATCATCGACTCTTTTCCTTTGGAGACCATTTTAAGCTTTTGTTCCATTTCTTTGTTTTTTGTTTCAATATATTTTTTGAGCTCTTGGGGATTGGAAGTGAGCGTTGTTTTTAGTGCTTTGGGTGCACTTTTAAAGGTGTCTGCAAAAACTTTTTTAAGTTCCTCATTTGCCTTAACACTTTCCTGTTCTGCAAAATATGATGCTGCGGTCACGTGAATAAAAAGAATAAAAATAAGCGTCGCGCCATATCTTCCTAATTTTAAAACATTGGGATTGCTAACAAAGGCGGATATTTCCCCGAGTGAAGTATGCTTACCAAAAAACTTCTTTCGGAAATTAAACACTAACGGAGATTTTCTGCCGAATACATTTCCACGACCCCAACCTTCACAAAAACGAGGGGCCTCTAAGTTGGCGCGAAGACTTTCTTTTAATGGAAATGTGCGTGCGGGATCAAAAATATTACAAGGGAGCCCGCCTAGTTGTTTTCCGATAATTTCTGGTAGCCCTTTTAACATGGCGGTACCACCGGATAGCTGAATAGAGGTAATCGATTGCTTGGTAGTATTTCTATAGGAAACTAAACTATGATTTATCTCGCTTAGGAGTGGCCCTATAGCCTGTAATGTAGTGGTCCTTAACTCTATATTTGTTTGTTCATTTGGAGCGTTATCTAGAACCATTTGATGCTTTTGAAATTCGGAGTCCTCTAAAGGAAGGCCGGTGGCCAAGGCAATATTTTGTGTGATGGCAAATCCACCCCATGAGAAACTACGAAAGACCTCTATACGGTTTTCGTTTACAATCGATAAATTGGTTTTGGTGTGGCCCACATCCAGAAGAAGCGTGGGCCCTAATGTTTCTGGGGACTCTTTGACTAATGAGCCTAAATATAAATTAAGAAGGCCCATTCCCTCGAATGTAAGCCAGTCTGGATCTAGGCCGATCTTTTTTAAATAGTCTAGATGCTGGATAATGAATCGATTGGGTGCAATGGCTGCAAAAACTAAACTGGAATCTTTTTGAGAATAGATGACATGTTCAACCACAGTGTCGTCTAATTTAAAGGGGAGAGAATCTTCTAGCTCAAAGCGGTACATCTGCTCCGCTTTTTTTCGTTGTTTGACAGGAATCGTAAGAAATCGCAATGAAATATTTGAAGCAGGCAATGACAACACTACCTTATCGGGATTACTGGGAAGCTTAGCAAAAAGATCTGTGATGGCCCGTTTGTACAACTCGACGGGGTCACTTAATCGTAATGGAAGTCTGACTTCGTGAAAGTCTAAAATTTCAAATCGGCGAAACCCCGATTCGAATTCAACTCCCTTCACACTCCAACTTCCCAATTCTAAAGCTAATATTCTCATCATTTCCTCTTTTAAGTTTCCATCCAATAAAGAATCTTTATGGCATTGGGCTCAAGAACCGTTTGACTAACGGGGGGCGGTGAAATTATCCCCTGATTATTTAATGAGCACCCAAATCCCGTCCCAACTGGAACCCATTGTCCCACCAGAATATTCTGACAATCTAATTTATTAGTAGGTCTAGCATAACAGGCATTGGCTGCTAGGTACCAAAAAAAGTCGGGATCCTTTTCGCAGGTAGGAGGATCGGTAGCGGTGGATTTCTTGCTCACCCCACTAGCGGTAGTGAGAGCGACAGCAACTCTAATTTTCTTTTGGATCACGTACTTACTTTTGGGAATGCTGCCTATTCCCTCAATAATAAAACTATAGCTCTTAACGGTGAAAGGGTATTGGGCTTCATCTGGATACAAACTTTGGAAACCACTTCGATTTAGAGTTCCCACTACAAAGGAAACAAAAGCTTTTGTGGTGGACCATGTCCCGATCTTAGTTTTTTCTTCTTGAATTCTATTAAGATCATCATCTGAAAAATCGGGATAGATCGCCCTCAATACATCTTTTGAAGCTCCATTAAGGTCTATTTTACCGTCATAGGAAAAAACGGTTACAAAAGGCTTTAACTTTTTATACAAATTATCTTCAATAGACTTAACGAGTTTTAACTCTTCAAGAGTGAAAAACCGTCCTTTTTTTGATTTATAGGGCGGCTTTTGTTGCTCGTAAAACCTATCTTTGTTACCAGAACCAAAGTCGACCGTATTTGGGTTTACCCAATCCATAATGTCAAAAACGACCTCTTCAGGTCTGATATTTCCAAAGTCTTCCACTGGATTCTCTGAGCCCTTAAAAATTTGGGTTACGGTATTAAAAAGTAACCTGGCAACATATTCATAGAGCCCCTTAGGCGGACTAGTACTCGCAAATGAAATATTATTAAAGTCTCCGACTCGTTGCTCCTCTGGAACAAAAAGCGAGTTAAGATTAATCTTTGCAGATTCACTGGAAATCGTTTCGGTAAATTGTCCGATACTAATTTTTGTTTCCTCAATGGCTTTTTCAGCTGCGTCCTGATCCGCCTTGAAAAGTTGTTTTATTTTGGATTTGGCTGGAGGAAAAGCGGGAATAGGGAGGTTCCAAATAGCCGGAAGAAATGTTTTAACCGCATCAAGCGATTTATCCTTGTTGGCCCTGGAAAAAAGAACCAACCGCAAAAGAGCAAACTTTACACCAGACTTTGCCAGGTAGTGAGCCTGTAGTTGATTCAGGTCACCATAGGAAAGCTTTCTTTCAATAGCTACGCTATATTGAAACTCAATAGTGAGTAAACTAATAATAAATACAGAAACCAATACTGTAAGAAGAGCCACGCCCTTATTAGTTGTTTTGTATTTTTTAATAGTAACTTTCATATTAAAACTGCACCAAATAAGGGTCATTATTTGGAAATGATATTTTGAACTCAGTTTCTACGGTAAGCGGCTTTGACTTTTCACTGGCGACGACTAATTTTATTTTAACTGCGCCGGGGAATTTATCCCTAAAAGTACCTCCGTCTGAATTCCAAGCATCTTCCCATTTAAATGTTTTGGGATCTAGATATTGAAACTCTAAAGAGACTATGTTTTCTAAAAGGGTAAAAGAGGTGCCCCCTTCATAGGCATTATCGTCGATCAATTCTGATTCGCGTTTCAGTAGTGTGCTGTATTTACTATCCTTAGCCGACTGTAAAAAGAAGGAAATTTCAGTTTGTTCACTTTCTCGACGACCAACAAAGTAGTTGCGATGAGAAAGAGATGTGAAAACGATCTCAGTCTTTCTACCGTCAAATAGAGTGTGAGTGACCGTACCGTTTTGAAGCAAAGCTTTTTTACTGTCCTCCCCTAGATCCTCATATGAAACATGAAAGGCTTGTCGAAGATCAATTTCAATAGCGCTCAAAGCAGCCCGAGCATTGGAGTAGCCATCAATATCTCTAAAAGCTGTATCCTTTGTATTTCTAATTAGCGTTATTTGTTTAATCGTAGTTAAAGCGATAATACTAAAGATGGCCATGGATAAAAGAACCTCTAAAAGCGTGAATCCATTTTCTTTAAATGTGAATGGTTGTTTCATATTTATTAATTAGCTTAAGGCCCAAGACTTGGTATCTTCAGGGGTTGATCATATCGCGCAACGTGAGTCGTCACATCGACCATTCGTTTAGTTTTTTTACCTTGAAGCCAGTGGACCTCAGCATGAATTTCCCTCATCGAATTACTAATATAATCACTGGAAATATTTAGAACCA
Source organism: Bdellovibrionales bacterium (assembly GCA_009692515.1). Taxonomy (GTDB): domain Bacteria; phylum Bdellovibrionota; class FAC87; order UBA2466; family UBA2466; genus UBA2466. Next base: position 24,880 of record SHZA01000002.1, on the reverse strand, counting down.
TTTTTTGGATCTGATTTTCTTTGTCGGCTGCTTTTAAATCGGCATCAGCCTTATCACCTAAAAGTGCTGCTGCCGTCTGGGATAATTTAAAATCGATTTGGTGACAGTTGGTTATCCATGTGTATTTTTCATTCGGAGCATCAAATTTACCCTCAATTTTTTTTATACAGGCCTTGTCAAATCCCTCAGATTCAACTTTGCTCTCAAGCTCGGTGATTGTTTTTTTAAGAAGCCATGTGGCGGTCGTAACCTCTTTAAGATCAATAGTGGCTCTTACCGATCCGCGAGTGAGATCAACTGCAATAACGGCAGCAATAACAAAAATAGTAATCGCGATAAGGACCTCAATAAAAGTGAATCCGCGTTGACTTTTTTTGTGGGTTTTTATCATGGTTAAAAGCCAGCTACTTTCTGCTTTATAAAATCTACCTTTCCAGCTGTGGGATGAATGATTATTGAAAAACCACCCGTAGTCGCACCTCTAGAATTTAAATAGATAATGGCCCTTTCATTAAGCCCATTGGGAAAAAAATAAATATAAACGGTGCCGTCCTTTATAAGCCCCTCTTTTTCCTTAAGGACGCCATTGAAGACGACCCCCGAGGGAAGTGCTTTTGGTTTCTTGAAATATTTATCAGAGGGTGAAAATGCGGGCTTCTCCTCCTGTTCAGGTGCACCCTTTTTGGAATCGGCTTTCTTACTTAGTACGTCCGATTCCTTTAGTAGCTCCTGATTGTTTTGAGTTTCTACAATATAGGTGTTGTTCTCTAAATCGATACTTAAACGATAAAGAGTATTTAGTAAAATGGCATCGGACCGCATCCCTCGCACTAGTGAAATAAAGTTGCGTGCAGAGGTATTGATGTTTTGGCCGGTGATTCTAGACATCACAGGAAGGCCGTACGATAGAACGGTTACAATAATCGCCAATACAAGTAGGATCTCAATCAAAGTAAATCCACGAGTGTCGTTAGATAATAAAGTCGCTAGATCGTAACTCTGTTTATTCGGACTTAATATCGTCGGCAGTTCCTGGTTTTTGATCGGCTCCATCGGAGGTGATGTTGTAGTTTTGAGCATCATCGCATTCATAGTGATAAATTCCACCAAAGGGATCTTTAGGTATTGTTTTTTTACCCAAATAACCGCCATCAGGATAATTCTCAGGAACCTTTCCTGTCGAGGGCTTACTTATTAGAGCCTCTAAGCCTTGCGATGTTTCTGGGTAATTATTATGAGATAGGTAGTAGGCATCTAAGGCCTGCTTAAAACTAGCAATTTGAACTTTCGTGGCATCTGCTTTGGCTCTTTTAAATTGATCGATTAATTTAACCCCAGCAAAGCTACCTAGCATGACTACGAGGGCTAATACGATCATGATTTCAACAAGTGTAAATCCTTGGTTGTGAGTTTTTTTTGATTCTGCTTTTATCACTGAAAAGCTCCTTGTGTTTTCCTAGCCCGGTGAAGATGCTAAGTTGTTTAATTCCAATAAAGGCATAAAAATAGAAAGTGCCACTAGGGCAATAATCCCACCCATGATTAAAATCATAAGCGGCTCTAGTAATCTTGTCATCGATTGTATTGCAGTATCCACTTGGGAATCATAGGCATCTGAAACCACATTTAGCATCTCCTCTAGCTCTCCGGTTTTCTCTCCCACAGCGATCATGTGAGTGAGAATCGGTGGAAACTCCCCACTCGCTTTTAGTGGTCCGGCAATTGAGTGGCCCTCACTAATACTAGCTCGCGCTTGGATTAGGGCTTTCTTGATTACAGCATTGTCTACGACCTCTTTAACGACATCAATAGCATCAAGAAGCTGAACCCCACTACCTAACATGGTGCTTAAGGTTCTTGCGAATCTTGAAACAGCGATCATACGAACTAGTTTTCCAACCCCTGGTAATTTCAATGCAACCGCATCCCACTTGGCCCGACCCTTTTCAGTGCCGACATACCATTTGAAAAAGAAAAATCCGCCCAGACAAAAAACGATTAAAAGAAACCAATATTTAGAAATGAAATTGCTGATCCCTAACATGACTTGGGTCAATTGGGGCAATGCCATATTAGAACCTGCGAAAACCTCTGTAATCTTGGGGACGGCAAAGGCAAAAAGAAAAACGGTGATAGCAGTTCCTGCCACCATCATAAAAAGTGGGTAGGTCAAAGCGCCAATGATCTTGTTTCGCATTGCAAGATTGGCCTCTGCAAAATTGGCCAGTCTCACAAGGACTAAATCTAAATTACCACTCGCTTCACCCACCTGAATCATGGAAATAAAAATAGGCGAAAAAACCTTTGGAAAAATTTTACAGCTTTCGGCGAGGGACTTTCCCTCGTTAACGCTTGATTTAACTTGGGACATCACCGTCTTTAGTTTGGGATCATCGGTTTGTTCAACGACCGCCTCTAAAGCCTCATCGAGCGGAATGCGAGCTTTAATCATAGTGGAAAGCTGGCGGATCATTAGCGTTAGGTTTGCTGTTTTTACCGTGCCACCGAATGCGGTTATCGACTGGCCCTGCCCCTTTTTTTCACCGGTCCGTTCTTTAATTTCACTAATAAACAGTCCACGTTGTTTTAATTTTTGTCGTGCAGACTTAGCGGAGTCGGCATCGACAATTCCCTTAGATGGTTTTCCCGCACTGGAAACGGCTTTGTATTCAAAAATTGCCATAATTTACTCTTGGGTAACTGCTACCAATTCAATAGCGGTGGTAATACCTTCAATTACCTTTTGAATTCCATTTTGCCTTAAACTTACCATGCCCTTTTTTACAAGCGCCTTTTTTAAAATGGTGGTATCGGTTCGCTCCATGATTAAGGCACGTAATTCATCGTCTAACGGCATGAGTTCATGAATTACCATTCGACCTTTGTACCCCGTACCGCTGCAATCATGACAGCCGTTGGTGCGAATAATTTGTTTGCCATTAAAAACATTTTTGTCGAGCCCCAGATTTTCTAACTCAACCGGTGTGGGCTCATATAGCTCTGCACATTTTTTGCACGCTTTTCTCATGAGTCTTTGAGCTAATACGGCTAATAACGATGAGGAAACTAAAAAAGGTTCTACCCCCATATCAACTAGCCGAGTGACGGCGCCGGGTGCGTCATTGGTGTGAATGGTCGCAAATACTAAGTGACCCGTGAGTGAGGCTTGAATTGCAATTTCTGCCGTCTCTTTATCTCGGATCTCCCCCACCATAATGACATCAGGATCTTGCCGTAGAATAGCTCTTAATCCGGTAGCAAAGGTCAACCCTATTTTGGGGTTGGCCTGAATCTGGCCGATTCCCTTGAGATCATATTCGATAGGATCCTCGACAGTAATAATATTTCTGTCAACGGTATTGATTCTAGAAATAGCGGCGTAAAGTGTTGTGGTTTTTCCGGAGCCGGTGGGTCCTGTCACTAAAATAATTCCATGCTGCTTGTGAATGAGCTGATTAATAACTTTAATCGAATCAGGATCAAACCCTAAATCTGGAAGATCTAGTCGGACACTACTTTTATCTAAGACCCGGAGAACTAATCTTTCACCATGGGCAGTGGGAATAACGGAAAGACGTAGGTCGACATCTTTACCTGCAATTTTAATTTTAATTCTTCCGTCCTGAGGAAGTCGCTTTTCAGCAATATCTAATTCGCCCATTAGTTTAATTCTTGAAGAAATTCCGGCGTGTAATCCTTTGGGCGGCCGAGCCACGTCGTAAAGAACACCATCGATGCGCAGTCGAACTGCCATGTCTTTTTCATAGGGCTCAATATGAATATCGGAAGCCTTGTCTTTAATGGCCCGAAACATAAGATTATTTACAAACTTAATGATCGGGGCATCATTCTCAGAGGACTCTAAAAGGTCTACGGTCTCCTCAAGATTGTATTCAAACTCCTCCGTTTCGGGTTGTTCCATGTCCGGCATGATGTCTTGCCGAACTCGTTCATAAACCCGGTTGATAGTATCCATGACAATTCTATTTTCACATAGAACTGCACGCACCTCTTTTTGAAAAATAACCCTGAGATCATCTAGGCATTGCAGGTTAAAGGGGTCTGTTAAAGCGACTGTAACCGAAACCTCATCTACGGAAATGGGAATTAGCTCAAATTGTCGTGCATACATAATAGGAAGATCTTTTACCCACTCAGAATTAATCGCATTCGAATCGATCTCTTTAATGTTTGGAATTCCTAACTGGAGACTAAGAGCAATTAAGATCTCATTGGGCTGGAGGAACTTTTTTTGTACAAGAATTTCCCCGATTTTTCCGCCCTTTTCCTTTTGAATCTGGAGCGCCTCCATCAACTGGTTTTCAGTTAAGGAGGTTTGGGATAAAAGAATCTGTCCAATTTTTATTTCTTGTCGAAGCGCTTGTTGGGCAGTTTGTGAGAGATTAATTGTCACTGTGATTCCTTTTTATCATCATGAGAGGGGTCAATTACTACCATCCTGAAAAAGCGGAGCCGGGTTATCGATTTTCGAATCAAGAGGTGCCGATTTTTCGGTAGTAGGCTCAGAAGCAGAGTCTACCTTAGTATCATTCATAGGAATCTCAAATTCTTGTTTAACTGGGGCTAACTTCGTAGATTTTTCCGGCGCCACAGTTTCATTTTTAATAGGAAGCGATGACTTTGTTTTTAAAGCACCTTCCTTTTTTGTGGCATTATCGGTGTTGTTTAATGGGTCATTAATCTCATCATCGTCATTGTTGCGATAATCGAAGACCGGTTGACCTAATCCGCGCTCGTTTTGTTCTTTAAGATTACCTCTGAGTATATTGAGCTCTTTTTCATTGGGATCATCGCCACCAAAATAACGACCCACAAAATCCTCTCTTTTCTCAAGGCTATCTTGAATTTGAGTTGCAGCCGCTAAACTTGTACCAATAATTTTGGGATGCATCAAAATCACAGTATTTGTTTTTAGGTTTTTATAACTTTTAGACTTAAATAGCCAACCCAAGACAGGAATATCTCCTAAAAGAGGAACCTTCGCTACCGTTTCCTCGATTTTATCAGACATAAGACCTCCCATCATGACAAAATCCTGGTCTTTTACTATGACAGAAGTATTGGTGACTCTAGAAGTAGTGGCTACTTGAAAATTGGCTAAAGCAGCCGGCACCGAGGTGTTGGGTTTGAAGGTATCAATTTTTTGTTCGATCTCCAGCCGAATATTTTTACTGGCTGCATTGATGTGAGGTGTAAGTTTAATTGTAATTCCAGTTTTCAGCCGCTCGATGGTTCCGGTGGCTCCCCCTATCTGTGTTCCTGCTTGAACAATTGAGGTTTGAACTGGAATTTCATCTAGCACCTGAAACTCTGCCTTTTCATTATCTAGCGCAATGATTTGTGGAGTTGAAAGCAGCGATGACTTACTGGACTTTGTCAGTAAATTAATCAGCCCCATAAATGAACTGAGAGTCACGGAACTGGTGGAACCAGGAACCGTGTAGTTGAATGCATTGCCTGCAGCAAAAGGTATGGTGGCCCCTTCGCTAGGAATTCCGCCGGTAATGGCGGTGAGTAGGGAGGCGGAATCACCAATAAAACCGCCTGCAAAACCTCTTCCTGGAGTTGCCGCAGCTAGGTTGGTTCCAATTTTTGTGAGGTCATCGACAGCCACTTCAATAATCGCAGTTTCAACAAAGACCTGCAGCCTTGGAATATCTAATTTTTTAATTACCTTTTTAAGAGTCTGGTAGTCGACAGAATTTGCTGTGATTACTAGCGCATTGGTTGCGGCATCTGAAGTGACTTTAATTCCACCCTCAAGTTCAGCCGAAACGGGACCGCTGCTTCCGCTTGAAATGGAAGGGGCTCCCGGGGCTGATGACGACGAGGAGCCCCTTTTAGATGCCCTGCCAGCACCTCCAGATAATGATGATAACGTCGAGGCAAGGTCTTCCGCCTTGGTATATTCACAGTAGTAGACATGAATTCTTCCAGAATCATTGGTTTTCACATCAAGCTTTGCGACCAATTGAATTAACTGTTCGAATCCAGATGGGTTTGCGAGTACGACAAGACTATTGGTTTGCTCATCTGGAATAATCTTAGAAATAACTCCGCCCCCTCTAGTTTTTTCAAGAGCACTTTTTCTAAAAGAACGAGGTTGGCCTGGAGAACTTTTCCCTTCGCTATAAATTTCGCCCAACATATCGGCAATAGCTTTCGCCGCACCATTTTTAATTCGCAATACGTGAAGCGTCGTTTCATAGGTTTTAACATCTAAATTTTCTAGAATTTCTTTAATCCGTTGAATGTTAGATCCTGTATCGGTGATGATGATCGAGTTTGTAGGTTCGTAAGCAAATAATTTTCCTTGCCGAGTGGTAAGATCTCTAAACTCTCTTTGCACCTCATCAGCATTAATAAACTTCAGCTGAAAAATACGCGTAATAAATTGGTCGTCCCTAGGCGCATAATCGCCGGCATAGGTTTTTACTGGGGACCTTCTTGCCTCAGCTGAATCGATAATTCTTATGTATTTGCCGGCCTGAACCGTCGTAAGACCATTAGCATCTAAAGCTGTTAGAAAGGCTTGGTAGGCCTCTTGAAGAGAAACTGCAGCCGGACCAAGAATAGTGATCTTACCTCTGACTTTTTGGTCAATAATGAAATTTTTTCCAGTCCACTTCGAAATTAGAGTCACTACATCTTTGATGTCCTTGTCAGGCAAATCAAAATTTTTAACTTCTAAAGATTTAATAGAGGAGTCGAGTTCTAAATAATCGGCAAGCCTTGGCGCTGGTTTCTTTTTTCCCGAAGAGGTTTTTGTGGGCGTGGTTGTGGTTAATGGAACGTTACCGCGATTGCTACCCAGAGATTGACTTGGTGAAAAGACGTTTGATGGTTTTTCCATTGGGCCGGGAGGTGTCTTTCTTAGCGGGGGCTGAGAAACGGGAGGGGGATTCATCGCGGATGGTGGGTTTGGGGGTGCTTGGAATCCAAAATTATCACCTGGAGCCAAAAAATTATCGTCCTCTTGAAGCTCGGAGCCGGGAGGTAAAGAGGGTGATTCTGGATTGGAACCAAAAGGATTTTCATTTTGATTGCCGGGCTGATTTTCTGCTCTTCCCATGGGTTGAAAACTAAAAAAAAGAGTAAAAACAGCAAGAGTCATCACATGTTTTTGTTTCATAAGAGCCTCATTTAACTTCGTAAGAGAGCGGAACCTCTTGTCCCGCTCGCAACACCTTCAAATTGATACGTTTTGCATTTCTTAATATTTGGAAGGCCTCGACCCCTTTACCTAGATTATCGAAGACAACATCATTTGCTGACATCAAAATGTCTCCCTGTGCTAGCCCCAAAGAAGCAAATGGAGAATCGGGCTCAATATTTTGAATTAGGAACCCCTTCATTTTATTATCGATGGTGTAAGGAACTGCTTTTGCCGTCTGGAGAACATTATTGATATCTTTAAGCTGGTCATCTAGATAGCTTTGATTGAGAGCATAATTGGTTTCACTAACTTTAGTAATTCCAGCCGTAGTTTTTCCTGAACCAAAAGGGTCTAAACTATTTATATCATCTGGAATTTCAATGAATTCTAGTTCCTGAGTCTGCCTTACCTGGAAGCACAACTTTTTTCTGTCTACTTTAAGGGCCTGTAATCGTCCATTAGAAAAAGTATCGTCTTTTTTGATGGCAACTTTCATGGGAAGACCCTCCTCTTCAAGAAGAGCCACAGAAAGATTTTCATCGGTCATAACAATGGTACCCAGTAGTTTAATTCGTTGTGCTGAGGGCTTAGCTTGCGAGAAACAATCCAATAGTCCTTGATCAAAGGGTTCTGGAATTTTATTTTCCACGTTAAAAATATTTCTGTTTTCAATAGCACTGAAATCTTGCGTGGGTGCCTTTGTTTTGGGCGCGGTTATTTTTTTGGGAGGCAATGGGGTGTAGGTGGGGCGAACAAAATAGGTTCCAATAATGCGGGAGGCTATGGCACTAGCCAATAGTACGGCAAGACTCGTTAGTCCGAGACGAAATAGAAGAGAGTGTTCCTGAACGGAATCTAAATTTATTTTTTTGGGAACTCTTTTTCGAATAGCATTGGAAACACGATTGGGTTTTAAAGCTTGGCGCAGACGACTGCCATCGGGTCCTCTTTTTGTGAAAAGGTTTTTGAAAATATTTTTCATGCAGCCTGAACCGGTTAGCTTGACTCGGCGTGAGTGATGACACGCGAGAGCCCGTTATTTTAAATTGCAAGGTGAGGACCACTTTTTCGATAGTGAATTTCCCAATTATATTAATGAGGGGTCAATGGTAACGCAAAAAGACAAAGACCGATTGGCAAAAAAAATTAAAATCCCATTAAAATATATGACAACCTGGCAATCGACTCTTGTAGTGACGAAAATATAAATAATCGGTAGGTTCTTTATTATGGAAAAAGAGTTGTTTGAAAAGGGTTGTGCCCACTTTGATGAGCAGCAGTATTTTGACGCGCATGAAGTATGGGAAGAGCTATGGAATGAGGCTCAGGGTCCACGACGATTTTTTCTTCAGGGAATGATTCAGGCTGCGGTGGCCCTTCATCATGCGGGTAATCAAAATTGGGTAGGAACAAGAAAACTATTGGCGAGTGCTTTGGATTATTTTGAAAAGGGTCGATCAGAAGGACAGGAGATCGATATTGATCAGATTAAAGAAAACATCATCGATTTTGAATTGGCGTTACAGAAACTACTATCAGGGGAGACAATAGATCTTCCCTTTTATAAGTTGCCGAGGAAGTAATTATGAACACACATCACTCACATGAACACACTCATTCTCATGCAGAGGCGAAAACTAAAGGTGCTGCGACCCGGTCGCTAATAGGCGTTCTTATTCTTTCGAGTGTTTACATGGTGGTAGAGATTTTAGGTGGACTTTGGAGTGGCTCCTTAGCTCTTCTCGCCGATGCAGGCCACATGACTATTGATGTAGCTGCGATTGCATTGTCTATTTTTGCGGCCTGGATTGCACAGCGTCCCGCAACAAGCGAAAAAACATTTGGCTATTTTCGTGCGGAAATTTTAGCGGCACTAGTGAATGGAGTCACCCTGGTCGTTATTTCATTATGCATTTCTTATCAAGCCTGGCAGCGTTTTTACACGCCTCATTCAGTTCGTGGCGAATGGATGACGGGAATTGCCGCTGGAGGATTACTAGTGAATCTTCTGGGTTTAGCTTTGCTTCATCGTCATGGACAGCACAATCTAAATACACGAGGAGTGTGGCTTCATTTACTAACGGATACACTGGGATCTATAGCTGCGATCGTAGCGGGATTTTTAGTTTGGAAATGGGATTGGAATTTAGCTGATCCTATTATTTCCATATTGATTTCACTTTTTATTCTCTATGGATCTTGGCGACTTCTTAGAGAGTGTGTAGATGTTTTACTTGAGAGTGTTCCAAAGGGTCTGGATGTGAGAGAAATAAAAATGGCTCTTGAAGCCGTTTCAGGGGTCATAGAAATTCATGATCTGCATGTTTGGACGGTGACAAGCGGAATCCCCTCTTTGAGTGTTCATGTAGGATTAAAAGAATCTATAGACCCAGGTATTGTTTTAAGTACTGTCACTAAGCTATTATCCGAAAGATTTCACATTGATCATGTAACAATTCAGGTAGAGCCTAAGGGCTTTAATCATCTTGGTGAAGATTGTAACCTCATGAAAACATAGGTTTACACAAGCCATGCCTTTGTTTTTCCAATACCCATCCTCTGACTTGAACTTAATATTGATTTCAAGTACAACCCTGTTCCTTATGAAGGTATTGTTTTTTATTTTAATAATTTCTTTTGGTTTTTCTCTGCGAGCTAGTGAATCTATTTCCGATTTTTCGGACAGTAAACTTATTTTGACCTGTACTCAATTAGCTCAAGAAGATATTTTAAGAATTAAAATTATTGAAAGAAATCAACACTTTTTTTTAGTTTTAGAAGAAAGAGATGGTGAGACCGAACTATTAATTACTGACCCCCCTAAAAACGGTCGATTTATTTTGCCGCTTCCATTTTGGCGAGGTCAACCGCGTTTTTTAAGACCTATGGGGCCCTATTGGCTTCTATCAACCTGCCTCTCTTTTCGCTGTGATGATATAAAAATAATCTGTAAGTAGTCCTTAGTTTTCCAGGAGAAAAAAATGAGAGACACCGATTTCATATCTAAAGAGACGGAGCTATTTGTTTCTTTAGCAGAGATTCCAGGGAATACGGGGACTCTTTGGTTTAATAAAATTTTTACAGAGTTTAAGATCAATGCGATCTACAAGAGTTTTCAAATCGATCGCAATGAGTTTGAGTCTGCAATGAAAGGTATTAGAGCTTTAAAGATTTCTGGTGGGGCAATTTCAATGCCCTTTAAGAAGGAGGCAATGGGTTTAGTCGATAAAATTAGTGGTGTGGCCAATCAGATAGGCACTATTAACACCTTTAAAAAAGAAAAAAATGGAGAGTTAGTCGGGTTTAACACCGATTACATTGCCGCTCATCGAGCCCTTCCAGAGAAAGCGACTACTATTTATTTGTTGGGAACCGGTGGGGTTTCAGCTGCCATTGCTTATGCAATTCATGAAAAACAGTTAGCACCACTCACCATTATTTCGAGAAGAAAAGAACCACATTGCATTCCTAAAGAGGTGAATTTTGAGTGGCGAGATTGGAATGACCTTCCAAAGTTGCCACCTCCGCAGGTAGTAATTAATGCAACTTCATTGGGTATGACCGCGCAACTAGAATTAGAGATTCCGAACTTCTGGTGGGGCGATATTGAGCATGCGGTCGATTTGACCTATCGCTCAGAAGGAACTCGATTTGCAAATGAAGGCAAGGCAAAACAGATCAAGTTTATTGACGGGAAGAAATTTGCTCACTGGCAAGCGTTGGAGCAGTTAAAAATTTATACAGGAATTGAAATGAACGAACACCAAAGTGGTTATTAAAAAGAGTCTAACAGCTACTGAAGCCTTAGCCTTTACATCTTAGGCTGCCCCGCTTATATGAAGTAGGTATTTTTAAGGGGGCACATGAGCACTCAATCAACTACTAAGTTATCACTCAGGATTTCGTCGCTATTTAAAATATTTCAACCTCGTGAGGGAATGCCAAGTCACTCAAAAGACTTTCGTAAGCGAAGAGCCTTAAACTGGCTTACCTTAGGTCTTACCTACTCTGCCATGTACATGGGGCGCTACAATTTATCTTTTGCAAATAAGGCGCTATCTCAAAACTTTGGTTGGGATAAAACCCAGATTGGCGCCATTATTACTGCGGGCCTTTCTATTTATGGATTTTCAGCCATGTTTAATGGTCCTATCGCCGATAAAATTGGTGGGCGCAAGGCGATGTTGATTGGTGCGATTGGAACCGTTGTTTTTAATTTAGCTTTTGGTTTGGGGGCCTACTTAGGTTTTCTTGGAAAGGGAACCTATTTATTGATCTACTTTGCATCGGTATGGGCAATGAATTCCTATTTTCAATCCTTCAGTGCCTTAGCTTTGATTAAGGTAAATGCCGGCTGGTTTCATATTAAAGAGAGGGGCGTTTTTTCTGCGATATTTGGGTCGATGATTCAAAGTGGGAGAGCCTTGATTTTTGTAATAGGAGGAATCTTAGTGGCCATTCTTCCTTGGCAGTGGGTATTTTTTGTTCCGGCCGCGGTGGTCGCCTTGATGGCTTTTTTTACATTTAGGGTTGTTAAAAATAATCCTGAAGATTGTGGTTTTGCTGAATTAGATGTGCAGGATGCGAGCAGTGGCGATACGGGGCCCATTACTGTGGGATATGTGCTGGGTAAGGTTTTAAAAAATCCAATTACACTTACCATTGCGTTTGCAGAGTTTTGTACCGGGTTTGTGAGACATGGTTTTGAACAATGGTTTCCTAGATACATGATCGAAGTACAACATCTTAGTTTAGAGTCATCGATCTTTCAAAAAGGCGCTCTTTCGGTGGTGGCAGCGGGTATTTTCGGGGCCTTTTTTGCGGGAACCGTTTCTGATTGGATCTTTAAAGGGCGAAGAGCCCCGGTTGCATTTATCGGTTATCTTCTTCAAATTGGAAGTCTCGCTATTGTTTGGAAGGCCCCCAGTATGGGATGGGTGATTGCTGCTTTTATCGTAAATTCTTTTGCTATTAGTATCGTGCATTCCATGTTATCGGGCACGGCCTCTATGGATTTCGGTGGCAAAAAGGCTGCGGCAACTGCAGCAGGTATTTTTGATGGAATGCAATACCTGGGTGGAAGTGTCGTCGGTATTGGAATGGGTTGGCTTTTAGACAAGATGGGATGGGGTGTTTGGGGACCTAGTATGATTGGATTTTCTGTGATGGGTGCAGTCTTAATGGCTTTTTTGTGGAATGCTCGTCCTAAAACGGTCGCATCTCATTAATTTAGACAAGCGGCAAGTAGGTTAATAGAATCGATTTTTAAATTAAATTAGGCGCCACTCGGATTCGAACCGAGGAATAGAGGTTTTGCAGACCTCTGCCTTACCACTTGGCTATGGCGCCCCAAGAGAAAAATTAGTTCTAGCTGTTTTTGGGTTTAGACGCAACGCTTAGTCACCATGGAATTATCGCTAAAGCTTGGTGTGGTGCATCAGTACAAGAAAGTTAGGAGTTTTTGGGGTTTAGCGATAAAATGGAGTTAGAGGGTTCTCGTTTTTAGGCGAAACTCTTCCTCAATTACAATTTAAAAAAGGAAAAATCATGTCGGCTAATTTGGTGCGTCTCAATCGAGTTGGGCTCAGATACGCGACAGATCGCTATGCATTGCAAAGTATTTCTTTTGATCTTCAGCGAGGAGAGTTTGCGTACATCACTGGAAATAATGGAGCGGGGAAAACTACATTACTTAAGCTGCTTTTTGCGATGGAAAAGGCCTCTGAAGGAAATATTCTAGTTAATAATAAGGATCTTTCTTCATTAGCTAAAGGTAAAGTTTTTCAATACCGCCGTGAAGTTGGGTTTGTTTTTCAAGACTTTAAATTGCTACCCGATCTTACCGTTTACGATAATGTGAGCCTGCCTTTAGAAATCAGAAAAATGACTCCATCAGAGGTGGATTATCGTGTGAGAGGCGTATTGTCTTTGGTGGGATTAGCAGACAGAGCGCGTGATTATCCTTTGACACTTTCGGGTGGGGAGCAACAGAGAGTTGCCATTGCACGTTCGATTATTGGAAAACCATTTCTTCTGTTGGCAGATGAACCCACTGGAAATTTAGATGCCGACACAGCTCGTGAAATTATGTCCTTATTTTTAGAGATTAATGAAATGGGAACCACTGTGGTAATTGCCACTCATGATAAAGCATTAATGGAAGAGTTCCCATCAAGAGTTATTGAACTTAACAAAGGTAGAGTAATTGCTGACCGCCGAATGATGGATGTGTAACACATGAGTAAATACAAAGGGCTTCGCTACAGTTTTTCCGATTTTAAAAGGCAGCCGTGGCTTCATATTGTGAGCATCTCCACAATTACGATAGCGCTTGTGATTATCGGGGGCTTTTTTCTATGCTATCGAAACTTTGAAAAACTTGCTGAAAAAACCAGTCCTCAAATTACTGGAACTGCCTACTTAAAAGAGGCGTTGACGACCCCTCAAATTCAAGCTCTTCGCGAGAGAATTTTAAGCCTAGAAAATGTACAGAGGGTTTCTTTTAAATCCAAGGATAATGTAGTTGAGGAGCTTCAAAGTTTTTTGGGATCTGCGGGTAGTATCAGTCTACCTGGAAGCGAACTATTTCCTGATATTATAGAAATGGAGGTCAAAAAAGAAACCTCCCCAGAAAAGATTCAAATTATAAAAGGAATTGTCACTCGTTTTCCGGAGGTTGCCGAGGTTGATTTTTCTGATGATTGGTTGTCGCAGTACAAAAAAATTAGTCAGATTATCAAGCTGGTAGGACTCATCATAATGGGTTTTGTAATTGTGGGTTGTAGTTTTTTGATTGCAAATTTTATGGGGATGAGACATCAGTCTCGCCGAAATGAGATTGAAATAGTAAATTTGATTGGCGCGGATAGAAATTTTATTCTTGCTCCCTATATTTGGGAGGGAATTATTGAAGGTATTTCTGGCGCCACAGTAGCCTTGGCCCTGCTTCTTTTTATCAAGCTGTTTTTGTCTAGTCTTATCTCTGGCCATTGGTCAACTTTTCTGGGCGTGCATACCTGGAGCTATCTATCGGTGACTCAGGTAATGGCTGTTTATGTCATTGGCGTTACTATGGCACTACTCGGCGGAGTTACTGTATTTCTCCGCTTTCAAGAAGATACTTTTTAATGAAAAAGTACCGTTTACTTCTTAATCTTACCCTCTCTGCGATAACCCTCACCTCTGGATGCCTTTTGGCCTCCACTGCCGGTCATGAAATGCAAAACCCAGAGAGAGCTAAAGAGTTAAAGGCCTTTATTCGAAAGGAGAAACCTCAATTCGAAGTGAGGGAATCTCAGCGAAGAGATGTATTAAGTGAACTAGACAAACTAAATGAAGATCAAAATAAGGTACGTGAAAAGGTAAGCTCTATTACGATTAGTCAAACAGAGCTGGCCATGGTTATGGAAAATATTTCACTCGAAATACAGCAACAAAAAGAGTTGGAACAAAAACATCGCCAAAGACTCTATTTGCTTTTAAAGGTGACCTATAGAATAAAAAAAGAGGGAATGCTAAGATTTATTTTTACTGGGCAGGACCTAAGTCAACTCACCTCAAGAGTTCGAGTTCTGTATCACACACTACGATCACAAACAACGGCTACAAAACAACTTGTTGAGCGTGCAAAACGTCTAGAGCAGAGTGAACAAAAGCTGGCGGCGGTAAAAACAGAACAGCAAGCACTTCTTGATGAGTCAAAACAGCAAGAGGAAATACTGGATGGAATTCTAAATCGCAAAAAAAGCATTCTTGCTAGACTAAACAAAAAACAAAACTATTATAAAGTAGCGCTCAGGGAATACAAAAGACTCTCGGCCGAGGTTAATTCCATTTTTAAGCAGTTTAAAACTGCGGAAGATGATTTAACCATTCCCGATTCTCGCAAGGGAAGTTTTGCTTTTCCGGTGATTGGTAAAATTGTACATGGATTTGGAAAGTCGGTGAGCCAGAAGTTTGGTACCGTCATTTATCATAAGGGACTGGAAATTGAGGCCGAGCACAATTCTCCAGTTAGTGCAGTCGCGCCTGGGATTGTAGAATACTCGGGATGGGTTCGGGGCTTGGGAAATGTTGCGATTCTTCATCATGGTTCTGGGGTCTACACATTAAATGCGCACCTTTTTAAAATCGCGAAAACGGTCGGCTCACGGGTAGAAGAGGGTGAAATGATTGGAACTGTCGGGGATACCGGTAGTAATGAGAAACCGGGACTGTATTTTGAAATCAGAGAAAAAGGAAAGGCTGTTGATCCTATTGCCTACTTCATTGCGGATTCCTTCACCTACTTAAATTAAAAAAAAAATGAAAATAATTTTAAAGAGACTGCGCTGCATACCCTGGATCAGAGTCCTGTTTTTATTGTGGACCGTAAGTTTCTCTCCATTGCAGGCAGAGGAAAAAGATCACTCCTCCAAAAGTTCCACACAGGGATCCCAACCCGCCAGAGCTTTGGTTAATAGCAAAACATCGGAGGCTTGCTGGCACGCTCAATTAATGCAAATTCACTCAGACATGATTAATGCTCGAGAGTCTGTTTCCACCTACCAACCAAAAAGGGATGGGAAAGAATTTATCCATAATATTTCGGCTTCTGCAGAAATGAGGGTGGGAAGCCGAATGGAGGTATTCGAAACCCAGAAGGCTTGTGACATTATAATCGCTTTTCGCGGCACCTATCAACACACGCTCGAAACCGATTTCACCCAAAACGTTAACTTAATACCGAGTGAAAAGGGGGCAGACTATCACCCCGGTTTTGTCAAAATTGCCAATAGTTACAAAAAGAACATTGAACAGGTGCTTCGTGAGGCAAGAAAAAAGTGTGGAAAAGAGGAAATTAAGGTCACCTTGACTGGCCATAGTATGGGCGGTTCTGTGGCGTATGCAGTGGCCAATATTTTGGAGAATATAAATTTGGGATCTCCTGAGCTTGTTTTGTTTGGGGCTCCTAGAGTGCTAACAAGACCTAGTAAAAGAGTAGAGAGGGTAAAGGCAGTTCATTACTTTATTGATCAAGACCCTGTGGTCGTATCTGTGCCAGGAATAGGATTCAAAGAGTTAACGAATGAAATGTATCGGTTTGAAAAGATTCCCGTCACACAAGAGGTTTCTATTCCCGGACAGGGATTAATCCAGAATCACTTACCCAGTAACTACAAAGAAAAAATGAATCGTTGGTGTGAAGGGCTCGAAAAACCGATGGCCACCTCAAAAATAACCCACACCTTATTGGATGCGGGGAGTGATGCAGCAACGAGAGCAGGTCGAGCTATTATTGATGCAGTAGGAGACCGCGTATTGCCAGGCATCTCTAGCACGGGAGAAAAGCTGCCTGGTCTTACTGAGACGGTTGGTATTATTCGTAACTATTCAGATAACTCTAAGCCAGCCACAGGAGCCTACTGGAATAGTGGAGACGGTAAATCTTTTGCCGTCAATTTAGCTTGTAGTAAACGCCCCATTATCGGAAGCAAAACAGAGGCAGGTCGAAATTACTTTTGTAATAAAACTAAAGGATTTAATAGTATCGCGCAGGAGGCCTGTTTTAATCGTTGCCAAAGCACAGTTCTTATCCAGCCGCCAACTGCATGTACGCAGGGGTGTTACGATCACATGCATCAATTTTGTATCGGAAACTCGAGTTGTTTTTGAGAACCTTTGGCTGGATAGCTAATATACGTCGCCCCAAATAAGGGGTAAAAAACCTAGTTAACTAGTAACACCTTCCCAAAGTTTTTTCGGTCCTCTAAATACTGATGAGCTTGTGCAGCGTCAGTAAATGCAAATTCTTTATCTACGGTAATATTTAAATCTCCCGCTTGATAAAACTTTAAAATTTCCTCCATCCAAGCCCCTAGTTCAGAAAAAGATCTCCTCCAGAGTGTAGCCAAATTAAAACCGGACACAGAGGTATTGGATTGCGCTAATTGAAACAGATCTGCGCTATACCATATTGCCGAGCCCTCAGTTGGCCCGGAGACCTTTCCTGTTGTAATTTCGTCAAGAGCACTTGAGAATCCAAAGGCAATCAACTTTCCAAATGGAGCCAATAGATTTAGTGCTTGAGACCAACTGTTCCCACCTCGAGTGTCAAATATCACATCAAAACCATCTTTTTGACCCAACTCAAAAATATCTTGGTCCAACGTTGGGCTTTGAGAATCTAAAATGATCTGGAATCCTCGCTTCTGTAATCTGGTATGTTTCGAAACCGAAGCTATTCCAATAGGAATGGCGCCGACCCTACGGCAGAGATCAAAAAGAGCGAGGCCCACCCCCCCACCCGCTGAGTAAATCAAAACACGATCCTCTTTTTTGAGTCTAGCCATTTTCATTGCGGTGCCAAAGGCGGTTAAATAATTAACTGCAAGAGCCGCCCCTTCAGAAAAGGTCATGCCGGCAGGCAGAGGAAATACCTGCTCTTTAGGAACGCAAACCTTGGTGGAGTATCCCCCAAAAAATACAGGCGCTATGACCGACTGGCCCGGTGTGAATCTATCAACATTATCGCCTACCGCCTCAATGATTCCACTGATTTCATAGCCGACTACCATAGGAGGATTGGGGGCTTCAGGATACCGCCCACGTCTGGCTAAAACATCTGAGAAGTTGACGCCCGCAGCTCTGACCTCTATTAAAACCTGATCGGCACTAGGAACAGGATCAGCAGTCTCTCTTAGCTGCAATACCTCTGGGCCACCTTTTCTTGTAATCCAAATTTGCTTCATATTTTAATTAAAAAATGTTCAGTGACTGTATTATAATTCAATTCCACCATGATAATAAAACAAAATACGTGGCCTGCCCTAGAACTTATTAAGGCTATAGCAATAGCCTCTATGATTGTGATCCATAGTTGGAGTTATGTTGTGACCCCTGAGGATCTTATCCTTTATCAGTATTCGTTGAGTCTAAAAATTGGAAATGTACTGCATTTTCTGTGCTTTTCTAATATTTGGATACCCGCAATTGCGGGAGCCTCTCTCAGATTACAAAGTAATGTCGATACCCACCCAAAGGGACCACAAAACACACTCTCTAGAATTTCCTTTAAATGGGGAGTGGTACTTTTAATCGCGGGTATGATTTTTTCTGCGCGCACAAACCATAGCGAACTAATTAACGCCTATAATCCTTTGCATTTTTTAGGAGTCTCTTTTGTTCTGATATCTATTCTTTTGGTTTTTAGTCCTCTTCGCTGCATGTGGGTCTGGACCTCCTTTGTTTTTGTGGCATCAATTATAAATCAGTATTTCAAACCCCATTTGTTTTTAGAACCATTGTCTTCACCTGAATTATTAAGAGCCCTTAATTGGGTTTCACAAATGAAATTGATGTTACTAGAGATAACCTTGGGAAGTAAAATCGTAGCGTGGTCATTACTTCCTTGGTTCACTTCAATACTAGTAGGTTTTTTATTCGCCGATAAGTATGACAAAAACCGCTTAAACATCTCTTTTTTAAAAAAGACGATAGTCATAAGTTTTGCGATTGTAGTTTTTGGGTTTTTGGACCCAAAGAGCACTAAATTTATTGGCGAACAAAACATACTAGACCAGTATCATTCACTTTATATGCCGATGAGTCTGTTCGTATCGGTGATAGCGGGATTTGTTTTAGCAATATCCTTAGCGACGCTGTGGTATCAAAAAGAGAGCCACTATTTTTCAGATTTAATAATGGCTCTGTCCCGAGGATCTTTTTGGATATTTATGATTCATTTTTCTTTTCTGTCGCTCCTTAGTCCGACATTTGAATTTGCAGCAATACAGACAAGAATTTTCTTTTTTCCCGCGTTTGTGCTGCTCTGGTGTGTGGTGTTTGGTACCATTATTGTAGAGTTGGGAAAAAAAAAATTAGTAATTAATTTTGTTAAAAAAAGACAGTCCTCATGAAGTATTTGGAGCCCATTGCTATCATTGGAGCGGGGTGCGTTCTCCCAGGAGCGGCAAATACCGAAGAGTTTTGGAATCTATTGCGCTCCGAAAAAGACCAGTTCCGAAGTTTAACAGATAAAAGATGGTCTCAATCGGTCTTTCTATCTCAAGATGATCAGGATTCTGCCGGCAGTTATTCTAATCGAGCGGCCTACATAGATGAGAGCCTTTTTTTTGATTCCTGTTCTTTAATTCCAAGAACCCACCAGATGATGCTGAAAGCTCTGAAGGAATCTATACAGTCATTGGGAATAAATTTTTTTAAAGGGAAACGAGTGGGTGTAGTTTTGGGGTGTATGAATCCAGGTGATGAATCTTCGGATGCTTTTATGAAGGCACAGCTGCCCGATTTAAAAAAAAGCCTGACCAAAACCGAATTTAAAGACGATAAAAAGAGAGAATTACTAGATTTAGGCCTTGAGAGTCTTTTTTCACATGCCTCAAGAGACCCATGGGTTCACTATCCAAGTTCGCTCTCATTTTTGGTGCACCAATATTTACAAACCCAGGGGATATCATTTTGTGCAGATTCAGCCTGCGCCTCATCTTTAACTGCAATTGACTTAGCAGTTCAGCTTTTGGAATCTAATGAAATTGATGTGGCTATTACCGGAGGGGTCGAGGGGAATCTCGGAATAGAGACGTATGTACCCTTTAGTAGACTTGGAGTTTTAGCTAAGGAAAATTGTTTGCCTTACGATTCTCGGAGTGACGGAATTATTCAGGGTGAAGGCTCGGTTATTTTTGTTCTCCAACGATTGGAAAATAGCCGAAAAGAGGGTGCGACTATACTGGGTATTTTGGAGGGGCTTACAAGCTCTAGTAATGGATCTAAGGCAAGTCTTTTTTCTCCCTCATTGGAGAGCCAAAAAAAAATAGCAGATGAGTTAAGTTCCAATTTAGGTTTTCCTAGGGTGGATTATATCGAAGGGCATGGTACGGGAACTCCCGTGGGTGATTTAGCAGAACTTACAGCCTTACGAGATTCTTTTTCTGCCTCTCCCACACCGATTTTCATGGGCTCTGTAAAGGCTCTCATCGGCCACACTAAAGGAGCCGCTGGCGCTGCGGGACTTTTGAAGTGTCTACTATCAATTAAACATCGGATCATTCCTCCGTCAGGTTATTTTAAGGCGTCACCACTTGGAGAGGGGATCTCTCCTCTAAAAGTTAATACCACTGAGGTGGCATTAATCGATAGCGCCTCTCCACTGCACATGCGGGTTTGTAGTGCAGGATTCGGGGGAGCTAATTACCACTTGAGCATTACGGAATATATTGAAGCGCAGGCGCCTCCTATTTTAGCTCCCGCAGTTTTGAAGTTACAATCGATTAGTCTTATTGCGCACTCTGAAATCTCCTTTGAAAGAGAGTTTAATAGTTCTCAAATGCACGTATGGAAAATACCGCCCAATGTTTTAGGGAGTTTAGATTGCTCTCAGGTTCAAGGACTACAGGCGGTAGAGGAGGCACTTGAAAGAAGCCTGATTTCATTGGACGTTTTTGATAAAACACAGATCGGAACTATTTCAGCATCTCACATGAGAACTAATAAAATAGAATCTCTAACGACGGCACTGCACCTTAAAAGATTAGAACCTTTATTCGAAGCAGATTTTTCACCCGAGGTAAAAGCGATAAGAGATTTTAGTTCGTCCCTTATTAATCTTGATGAAACTAGCTGCCAAAGTCTTAACAGCATGACGAGTGGTCGAGTGTCGAATGAATATGATCTACAGGGAACCAATTTTCATATCGATGCCGATTTTGGATCATTATCTTACGCCATTAAAACGGCCGAACTTATGCTGAGAAGCCAAAGAGCCCAGATAGTCATTGTATTAGGAGTTGGAGAAACTATTCAGGAGGATCCTATTTTGACTAAAAGAGAAACCATGAGTTGCTGGATATTTACCCTGACCGATTTTGCAAAAAGTAACTCTTTGCCGAATTTGGGAGAGCTAGGGAAGGTAGTATTCTTGTTTTGAAGCCCAGACTCACATCTCGATCGCCTAGGTTGGAATATACAGGTGAATTTTTAACAAAAAGTTTGTTCAGTGGATCTGCTAAATGGACGATCACACCGAGTGAAATAGGTAGTCATTCTGGAATTTGTTTTGTCTATCCGGGGCAGGGAGCCATGTTTCCAGGAATGGCACAGGGATTTGAAAACAATCCTCATTTTAGCAAGTATTTCAAAAGGGCGGATTTTCTCGCAAAAAAAGCTAACCTACCCAGTGTGTCTGCTTACGCATTCACCCCGCGAGAGCTCACCCTAGAACAAAAAGAGGCCATAGAGAGCTTAGCACTATTTACCTATGAAATTGCAATGACCCAGCTATTGGTGGTGGCGGGCTACCGACCTCAGGTAGTTACGGGACATAGTTTTGGAGAGTATGCTTGCCTTGTGACCTCGGGAATATGGGGTTTTGATGCAGGATTTAAAAGTATTGTTTTCCGAGAACAAAGCCTTCCTGAAAAAAACTCACTTGGATACATGGTGGCCATTGCAAGTTCAGATGAGTCGTTAAAAGAGCTGCTTCCAAATCAACAATATTATATATCGAATAAAAATAGTCGCAACCAAACGGTAATCTCTACCAGTTGGGAATGTTTACCTGAGATTGAATCAACTCTTTCGAAAAAAGAAATAAAATTCAAAAGACTTTCCAGCCCACAGCCATTTCATTCCCCATTTCTCGATTCGGCGGCTAAGAAAATGAAGGTGTTTGCTGAAGAGGCAAATGAGTTTAGCCAAATAAGAACCGATTTTTTTTCTGGTGTTTTAAAGTCGTGGGTGCTCCACACCGAAGAACGGAAGAGTCAAGTTAGAACTCTTATTGCGGATCAACTTATTGAACCTGTAGATTTTGAGCTCCAAATAAAGATGATTGAAAAAAAATGTCATCATTTTATCGAAGTGGGACCACGACCCTTTTTAACGGAGATCATAAAAAGTAATTTTATCAATTCTAAAACCAAGGCAACTGCGGCCTTGGCCCTAGTAGAAAAACCTGAAAAACTGATGGGCGCTCTAACCACTGATAGATCTCAGGTAACCACTGGAATATTAAATCGCGTAAACGCTATTATCTCAAGATTCACCGGCTATGCCATTCAAGACATCAAATTTGAAGACAAGTTTCAGGAAGATCTTGGTATCGACTCGATAAAAATCATGGAAATTTCGATGGAAGTTATAAAGGATCTGCAGCTTTCAAGAGAATTTCTGCCCGCAGTAGCGCAAATAAAAACTGTGGGGGAGCTTGCTTATCGAGTTCAAAAACAGATAGCACAAGGGCGCCCATTAGAGGCTAAAAAAGGGGAGGCCCACTTTTCTCTTTATCAAGAGCAATATATTCGTAGAGAACGATTTAATACTGACGGCAGTAATGAAGCCATGGACGAACCTTTTATTGTGAACCTAAATTACAAATTGGATCTATCGATATTATTAGAAAAAAAGACACGCACATTTAGTAATCTAATCTTTCGTTTTTCACATGACGAGTTTCAGAACGAGCAAACCCTAAATAGCCTTAGTGGATTTTCTGGGTTTTGCGAACAGATAAAAACACTCCTTGTGTTTCATCAGATTACCCCGGCTACTCGAGTGGCCATTATTAGTGACAAAGATTCTTTTTGTTTGCCTGCAGTTATTTCATCATTTTTTAAGTCTTTAAAAAAAGAAAATGCCATTGGCTTTGTGGCCCATATTATTTTTGATTCAAATGTGTTCTCACAGACAGAAAAGATAGAAATTGCCAAGCAAGATCTTGTTTGTGGCGTTGATACCGACATTAAATATAGCCATGACACAAATCATTTAATTCAACGGTGGGTGGTATTCCTGGAAAAGGTTCCAGCCTTAAAAAGTGATGTGCCAACTGGAGGCATTTTAGTTGCTGTGGGCGGAGCGAAGGGAATTACTGCGAGCCTTGTAGAGCATTTAATTCGAACATCCCAATGGGAAGTTCATCTCATCGGTAGAAGCTGTAGTGATGACCCTTCAGTGCAGGCCACGATTGTAAAACTAAAGCATTACTCTAGGCATGTTTATTATTATCAGGTGGATGCTTCAAATCGAGACGAGTTGGAAAAAGTTTTTTCTAGTATTTTAAAAGTGTCCTCTAAGATTGACCTTCTTATTCAAGGTGCGGGAATTGAACTAAGCAGAAAATTTATAGACAAATCAAGGAGTGAAATTGAAAAGGAGTTAATAGCTAAGGCGACGACCACTCTAAATGTAGGTAGCCTAGGGGACCAATATCAAATTACCTATCAGGTTTTGCTGTCCTCAATCGTTGCGAGGTTTGGAAATTCGGGCCAGTCGGTTTATTCGGCCGCTAACACTTTTGCAGAGGTTTTTTGGCGATCCTGTACAGTTCCCCATTTAAAAAAGGTGATTATTCAATGGGCCCCGTGGGATAAAATAGGGATGACCGAGTCGCCGATTATCTATGAGGTTTTAAAGGGCTCGGGGGTGTCGTTATTACCTAAAGAACAGGCCGGTAAATATTGGGATGCCGCGCTTCACTCTGGTGGTGGTGTAGTATGGGATCCTAATGACCGATTACTATATGAGGGCCCTTTATCAGCCACCCGTTGTTTTGGCACCTCGTCTGTAAAGATAGTTCCTATAAATTCTAGTTTAACTATTCAATTTCCAGTTTCAACTCAATCACACCAAGAGCTAATAGATCACACCATTGATAATAAAACGATTCTTCCACTCGCCTTAACGAGTTATTGGTTTTTAGAAATGGGAAAATTATTAACTCGAAAGGCAATTTCATTACAGGATCTAAATATTTTTCTCCCGCTTGAAATCACGAGTGTGAACAAACAATTAAGTCTTATCGTTGATCAAGATAAAAACAATATTGATATTTTAAAAATGACCCTCTTTGATGGAGGAACATTAATTGCGAATGCTATAGTTAAATCTCAAGAGGAGGCTTCGGCAATTTTAGAGGATTGTGATGCCATCCCGATAGTAACACGCTCCTCTAGTGAATTTTATGCCGAAGGAGGTTTATTTCATGGGCCTCTTTTTAGACGCATGGAAAAGGTTGTTTTTTATGGTGACACAGAAGCTAGGGCTCAATTGTGTTTTCCCTGGCCGCAATCAAGCGTTAAGGCCTCTTGGTTGCCAAGAGTTTTGCTTATCGACTCTGCTTTTCAATTATTAGCCTTGGCTGGACTAGAGCTTAAAAAATGGAAGGGACTTCCTGTGGGAGCGGAGGAAATTCAACTATCGGATAACCTCAGTTTTACCGAGCCTCTTTTTTGGCGGGTTTCCAATTTAAAAATCCAAGAGAATTTTTTGAAGGGAGAATTAAAACTTTTTAATTCTAGCTATCTTTGTTTGGGGGTGATTAAGAATGCCAAGTTTCGGTGTGTTAAGGATTAGCTATTAAGGTACATGGCGAACCGCATGACAAAGCTATAAAATCATTGAGTCGAAGTACTTCTAGTATGATCGGGGTGTTCCTCTTTAAAAGCTCTAAAATTTCTGTCAGGCCTTTATCAAAGACCGGTTCCCCATTTATAGAAATTAGAACGTCGTTCACTTGCAACCCAAGATCTCTCAATGCTTGCAAGTCTATTGTAAATTGTAAACCCTTCACAATCTGCGATGTCAAAGGTGTGGTAGTAATCGGCTGATTATAGTCTGTAACACCCCCGGCCTGATAGATAGCCGTAAGGCTATTGGTCACCTGAGTCATCCCCGTAAAATCAGCCACCGGCATCAAGTTCTCTT
>SHZA01000032.1 GCA_009692515.1 Bdellovibrionales bacterium | reverse complement strand
CCTCGGTAAGGGTTTTTTAAAAAAATCATCTTTCAAAAAAAAATCTGAGCGCCGGTTTAAATCATTCTATAAGAATATTTATTAATAACTAAAACCGCCTAGACCCCCTACCCTTGGTTAGGGCGGGCTTACCCTTTATTCGGGGCCAGATATTGAAGGAAGATTGCTTTCGCTAGAGCCCGACCCAACTTGAACCCTATTTACATCCTGAATCACCTGCCTGAAAGTAGGGTCGCTCCCAATATTATTTTGATTTTGAGAATAATCTTCGATCACCTTTCTTGCCTGCGCCTGCTCCTTGTCTACATCTAGTAAAAGGTAAGCATAGGATAGGGTTGCAAAGGGGTCGGAGGCAAATGTGGTGGCACTAAGAGCTAATGATTCTTTTGCCGCATCAAATTCTCTGTTTTGTAGTTTAGCAACTCCTAATCCCACACTGGCCATGGCATCGTTTTTATTTAGGGCTACCGCTCTTTGAAAAAACTGCTTGGCCTGAAAGCCATTGCGATATTTAAGGGCTACAAAACCTAAATTGTTTAGGGCCTCTAATGCGGAATCTTTTTCTGCCGCCATTTTAAAATATTCTATTCCCTGTTTTTCCTTTCCAATAAGGGTGAATAGCACGCCGAGATTATTTTCAACCTCACTAGATTCCACCCCTCTTGCGAGTAAGGAAAGCCAAGTGACTCTTGCCGCCGTATATTGACCCATGTCGAGATAACAAAGGCCCAGTAAATTATGAAGGGCCTGATTATTAGGATCCTTCTGAATGGCGTTTAATACAAAACCTTCGGCCTTTTGGGGGTTTATTAATCTCAAATAGTGAAGGTAACCATAGTTTGTTTTTTTCCCGGTAGTGGTCTCTTCTAAGGCCTTTTGTAAAACCTCTCTTCTTTGTATTTCCAGAAGTTTATAAGTGAATGGATTAGGGGCCGATCTAGAATTGTCCCCTGCAAATCCGCTTGGTCCCTCAAATAGAACAGGAAGCGAATTGGAGTTGCTGGCAAGAGCTCTGTCCTGCTGCGAAGTATTAAATAGCGCCGCTGAATCAAAAGGGTAGGGGTAGGTGCTTACACTTCCTGGAGGAATTTTACTTTGTTTGTTTACATCCATTACCGCCACTCGGTAGGTAGGCAGATAAAAGGTTTTGATAGCTGGATAGCGTTCAGGATTAATTTCGCTTCCTAGAGAATAGCACTTAGGTGTCCATTGAGATTGTAAATTAAATTCTTGGGCGGTATCTAAACACCGGCCTACCAAACTTAATGCCTTTTCATTAAATGGAATGACCATCTGTTTTTTTAATTCGATTCGATACTGCTCTAATTGTTCTCCAGTGAGTTCGGCCGGCACCGGTGCTTGAGTAATATCTTGGGCCAATTGTCGGAAGGCTAAAGAGGTTTTGTAAATAGACCCTAAACCCCAATCCCCTCCACCTAATTTTGCCACATGGCTAAACTCTTTCTCTAACTCCTTAACAAGCGAAAGTTTTCTGGCTAAATTAAGATCTAGCTGACGCTGAGGCAGCGCCAGCTTTATCCGATAAAAAAGCTGCTCTTTTTGAGTCGCAAACCAAAATAAAACTTTGGTAGAGTGCTCAATACCGGCTTTACTACTTAATAGTTCCTTGTGAAATTTCTGCGTAATTTTTAACGCCTCCTCCATTAGAGGAACGGAAAAACTGCCTTTTTGTAAACCCTGTAGCTCAGCAATTTTTAGTGTGTCTCCAAGATAATCGGCATAGGAAATTCCTTTTTGAGCTCGGGCATCATAATAATATCGAATCAATTTATTCCGATCCCCCTGAGATTCATATAATTCTAAAAGATCGGCCACGACGATAGAGGCCTCTTTAGGATATCTGCTGATATGGGTTTTCATTACCGCTTCTGCTTTGGCGTAGTTTTTAGACCCCCAATAATACAGACCCGATAGCCGAAGTGCGGTATTGGCCTGTGTGTGTGTAGGAAACTGCATGGCCAACTGCTCATAATAGAGGGCGGCCTTTTCAAAGTTGGCTAGAGTTTCATAGGTCTTTGCTACCTGAAGCAGTATATTCTCTCGCGATTGGCTATTAGGAAATCGACGGAGGAAGCGCTCTTGAATTTCCAAAGAGGAAAGAGTGTCTCCATGTTTGAAATAGTTAACACTCGCATTGAAAAGTGCTTTTTCGTGCAGCAATTCATCTTGGGTTCCGTAGGCTTTGGTATATTCTAAATAGGCCTCTGCGGCCTGCTTATATTGTCCCTTCTCCTCAATCCACAGAATTCTTTTTAGTTCGGCGTGGCGAAGGACATCTGCGACATTAGTTCTGAATTCTGCTTTAATAAATTGTTTTGTGACCAAAAATTTTTGACAGGCCACCACTAGTTTAGAATATTCCTTTTGGCGATTTAGAATATCAAGTATCAGATAACCCGAACCGTAGGAGGTGGTGTGACCAGGATAGTTTTGCACGATATTCCAAAAGCCTTTATAGGCAGCACTAAGATTAAAGTGAGTGTAGTTCAGATATGAAATTTCGTAGATTACCTCCATTCTGTCGTTAGCTTTGGGAAAACGAGAAATATATTCCTCCCCCACGATTACGAATTTAGATTCAACTGAGGTAAGGGGACTTTCTACAGTCTTTTCATTTGACTCTTTTAATTTACTAGTAGTTTTTACTGAAATTTCGCTAAGCCCAGCCGTTTTTCTAACAAGATTCATCTCTTTGTCTAAAGAATCAAGGGCCGAATGAATCGCCTCTAGTCGCATGTTTCCAGCAAGTGGAGATTTATATACAAGATAGTAATTATCTGCGGCAGGAAGATATTTCTGCTGTTTATAAAAAATTTCTGCAAGATAAAACCGAATGGTGGCTGCGTGAATAGTGGCAGGAAAGAAATCTAAATATTTTTGATAGAGAGTACTAGCCGTTTCGTAAAGGTTTTCGTTCTTAGTTTTCTGGCCTTCAGAATGAAATTCTAAGGCATATTTTCGG
Organism: Bdellovibrionales bacterium; assembly: GCA_009692515.1. GTDB lineage: Bacteria > Bdellovibrionota > FAC87 > UBA2466 > UBA2466 > UBA2466. The sequence continues at coordinate 23,728 of SHZA01000032.1, read as the reverse complement.
GCCAGTTCCTCGAAGCCGGTGGCTGCACTTTTTATGACTACAGGTGTGGCCGCATTTAATTCATACCAACTGGCCCCTTCCATATAATTGGGAAGTTGAGTAAAAAGACGGGTAACCGCTCGGCTATTATTTCCGCTGAGGCGTAGCGATTCAATAAGAGCTAGATCATAATTTGGATTTTTTGAGCCATTATTATCCAGACCCAAGAGATATTCATTAAATAGAATTGAATTTTTATAGTCTCCCTTTTCCATAGCCAAATTGGCCATCGATTCGACCCCCGTTCTGTGGAACGGATCCCCCTGAGCGCGAAAAAATGAGATGGCCTCTTCACCTAAATGGAGTTCGGTTAGGGGAAGGGCAATATCTCTGAGTGCCTCATTTTTTAATCGCATTAAATAGTTGGAATTCTCAGTAGATTCAAATTCAATGATCGATTTAAAAAGATCGATCGAGGCCTGATATCTTTGCCCGTTATAGGTGCACCATCCTTTTTTATAGGTGGCATAGTGGAGAGTTTTGGGATCTTTTTTCGCAATCACCTTATTGAAATAGAGTTCGGCTTCAGTAAATTTATTATTGTCAAAAAAGTAATCCCCTAGTTGTACCAAGGCCTCATTGTAATATTTTGAAGATGGGGACTCCTCTGTAATTCGTTTTAAGAAACCCATCGACTCTTTAATATTGCCTTGGTCTTGACTAAGAATAGCTAGGAAATACATGAATTCTGAACGTTTAGGGTGAGAGGGATAACGAGTGAATAGATCCTTGTAAAGAGTTTTAGCCTTTTGTTGAGAGGCCATAGCCTCTGAAGTGTCTAGTTGGGGAGGACGACCACTTCCTTTATTTTCTTTGTTATAATAGGCGGTCTCTTTTTCAAATTGGGTCTGAGCTTGTGACATCATAAAGTGGTATTCCTCCATATAGAGGCTTCCCAGTCTGAGATTTAGCTCCGTTTTTTGATCTACCGATTTCGCCTCTCTAATGAATTTTTTAATATCCTGAATCAGAGTGACCCGTTTCTTATTTAATAGGGCCTGTTTTTCTACGTTATAGTCGTTGTCAGAATAGGATTCCTGTAGCTTCAGGGTACTTTTTTTCTGTATTTTAATCTTGTTAGTATAGGAGGATGCCATCGTCATGGCGCCGATTGAAAAAATAAGTAAAGAAATATAGTGAAGTTGGTTCATAGGTGTCCTTATGTGATCTTTAAAGCGCATTGTAATCTGTCTTCATAAACTAAGGCTTGAATCGCATCTCGAAACTGCTGTTGGATCGATGTGAATTCAATCGCTACTCCTGCTTTTTTCCCAGTTTCAATTCTAACGATGATTCCTTTAGCTTGAATGGGTGCGGAAAGTCTCAGCGAACGAACTACAATCTTCACCTTAGAGCCCTCGGGAATATTTTGCAATTTGGTAACGAAACAGCCACCGGCACTGAGATTGCTCAATGGAGCCATATAGAGTTCAGTTTCATTATGAATTAATACATCTCCTACCAAGTCAACGCGAGAAAAGGCTCTAAGTCTTTGGGGAGAGCTATTTTGTTTTGGAGTATTAGGCTTCATAAGGTACCTCTTAAATCTAAAATTATTTTCTTGATAGACCCATTATAAACGGCATTTACAAGAGAGCCAAATAGGCCGTTCCAGAGTTTTAACTGAATTAATCAATGAATTCATATTTCAAAATTATGTCGATCATTGTTTGTATCATTTAATAAATGTGAATTCATAAAGAGTCTCCAATACTTTTAAGGTCTCTCAAGATGCAGTTCGGCAGATTGTGAAAAAAAACTTATAAGCGGCGTATTATAAAACTAGAAATTGAAATGCATGCCGCGCTGTCCGTTAGTTCCAACTCCTCTTGCATAGATAACAATAATTATATGTCGGGAATATTATATGAAACATTGCGTAAGAATAAGTTTGTGGATTGTGGCTCTTCTTGTAACCGCTAGATGCACCACTAAAGATAGCGTGTACTCTAACGTACTCCGCAGTGATGTATTTGTGCAGTCTTACAGCGAGCATAAGTATGATTTTCTTTTTGTATTCGATACCTCAGGTAGTTTTAAGGATCGCAGAGACTACGTTAAGGATAATATGCAGACCTTCTTAAATGTTTTAAATAGTCGTAAGGCTGTCGACTACCAGATTGCTGTGACCACGGTGGATATGTTTGGAGGGGTTGGGCCTGTTCTTCCTAATAGCAAGGGTGTCAGAGGCCATTTAGTGGCCTCTAGTAGCGGTGTTAAGGTGGTGAAGAGCACCGATGCTAATCCTGCATTAGAATTTGCCGGTATTATGGAGAATATCGAGCAATCTGATACCGCTTTTTGGGAGCAGGGATTAGAGGCCGCCTATCAAGCGGTGTTCCAACACGGGGCCGAATTTAGTCGCACAGGGGTTCCGCTTATTATTGTTTTTATGAGTGACTCCGATGATTGGTCCTGCAAAGACGAGTGCTGGGGCGTTCAGCCAGAAAATAATACTCATTGGATTAGCTATCCCTTAAGTCGGTATACCGACTATTTCCAGAGTGTAAAAAATAATGAAAATAGCGAAGTAATGACATTTCCGATCGTAGGTCTTGCCTCTGCTGGTTGTGAAGTCGAATTTGCAGGTAGTCGGTATGTAGCTCTTCAGGAGGCCATGGGAGGGTTAAGCGCAAGCGGAAGTGTGTGTAATGCTAACTTAGCCGGAAGTTTTAATGGGGTGGCTCAGGTGATTGCAGACCGAGGCAATATTTTCAAACTATCAAAACCCTCAACAGGAACCGGTTTTAGTATTTATGTAGATCAAGAACTTATCTCTTTTACACCAGAAAATTATATTTTTGATGTGGCTTCGAACTCTATTATTTTTACAGGTCTAGCTCCTATAAAAGGCGCTGTAATTGAAGTTATTTATGCTGAGAAAGTAGTTTAATTAAAGAAGGTTTTTTTAAAAAAAGACACTCTTCGGGAGGCAGTATGCAAATTCAAGGAATGAAGATCTCAATTATTAATATCATTTCAACTATAGTTGTGTGTGTTTCTCTTATCTCCTGTTCTAAGGGGGCTGGGACTAGAAGCGTAGAGGAATCATTAGTTTTAGAAACGAGTACCTTTAATCCGGGTGAAAAAGCGCCAGGAGTGGAATTAGATCCTCAAAGTTCAAATTCTATTTTAGAAGAAAGTCAGAATTCTAATTTGGCTTCAATTAGTATTTTTCAGAGCACTGGAGGTCATTCAGATGGAGGATCGATCCCTCGCCCAGGAGGGGGCAATGGGGGTTCCGATTCGGGAACAATTCCCCCTCCTGGTAGTGCGACGGTGCCGGTGGTGATTCCCAATCCCGTTACTACTCCGATTGCAGATCCTGTCTCTCCTGGTCCCGGAGCTATTTCAGATCCTTCACCCTCTACTAATCCTTTACCTTCACCTGTAGTGGGTGTCCCCGTTGGGAATCCTCCTGTCAGCTCCGATGGAAATCCAATCTCCACACCGGTACCAGAAATTCCATCTGCGACTACTCCGGTAACAACACCTGTGGCAGATAATGGAAATCCAAACTCCACACCGGTACCAGAAATTCCACCTGCGACTACTCCGGTAACAACACCTGTGGCAGATAATGGAAATCCAATCTCCACACCGGTACCAGAAATTCCATCTGCGACTACTCCGGTAACAACACCTGTGGCAGATAATGGAAATCCAATCTCCACACCGGTACCAGAAATTCCACCTGCGACTACTCCGGTAACAACACCTGTGGCAGACAATGGAAATCCAAACTCCACACCGGTACCAGAAATTCCACCTGCGAATATTCCGGTGACAACACCTGTGGCAGACAATGGAAATCCAAACTCCACACCGGTACCAGAAATTCCACCTGCGAATATTCCGGTGACAACACCTGTGGCAGATAATGGGAACCCAACTATTCCTGAGCCCATAAGCATACCTCTTCCTCATGGTGAAGATCCTGAGCAGGATGAACATGGAGGCACAGGAGGGAGTAGCTGCTCTTGCCAGACTCCTGCGCCTGTCAGCCACAGTAGTTGTCATTCGAGAAAAAGAAAGATGACGATTAATTTGGGTCGAGTTTGCAGTCGAAAAAGATCGGCCTCGAATAGCCTATTTTTTGAAGAGGCTAAGAATCCCATTCTAGCGGTGGAGGCTATTGTGACTAAGAGTCCAATAAAATATCGGAGCAGGTCTTCAAATCCCTACAGCTCATCCTCCACAGTCCCACAATGGGGGGTTTTGTCTGGCAATAATCAACTTAAGAATCGTGTTTTAGTGGCCTCGTATGATCTAAGAGGAGTTAGCCTATATCAAAGTAAATACAGGCAAGATGTTTTCTATAATTTAGGGGCTCTGAAAAAAGAATTGGGAGGCAATTGGAGAAAGGCAGCGATTGTAGTGAGTGTATGTGATGATCGCAATCACGATGGTAGCTGTTACGGTGAGGAGATCTCTAGCTATTTAAGTGTCGTACCTGCCACTTTTAGAGCGAATCATTTACCGAAACAGATCTCCTTAGACATTTGGAATGGTCGCGGCCTGTCTCAAACTGCCGATATCGGTAGTTGTGATAAGCAGTATAGCCCTATCGTTTTAGATCTTACAGGTCAGGGTATTGAATTATCTGGCCCTGAAGAGGGAACCCAATTTGATCTCAATAACGACGGTAATGAGGTCTACACCGGATGGGTAAAGGGGGCCAATAATGCCTTCTTAGTGCAAGATCTGAATGGCAATAGAAGGGTCGATAACGGCGGCGAGCTGTTTGGTTCCGCCACCATTTTAACAAGCGGAAAAAAGGCGGCAAATGGTTTCGAGGCACTTAAAGATCTAGATTCAAATCGGGATGGCCTATTAAATAAGCTCGATTCAAAATGGAAAAACCTATCACTCTGGTTTGATAGAAATCATGATGCCTATACCCAGTACTCTGAGTTAGAAAACCTGAATCGTTACCTAATACAATCGATCAACCTAAATTACATCGAGTTATTAGAGATGGATGAATTTGGAAATCAAACCAGAGAGAGGTCTACCTATGTGCGAAAAATAAAGGGAAAGAATACTCCACTGATGTTGGTCGATATTTGGTTTAGAACCTTTAGTAGTGAATAAGGTCTGGAATAGAGGAAAGAGCTTAGCAGTGGGAATTAAGGACGGTGAAGCTGCTAAGTCCCCCTTCCCGCAAATAAATATTACATAATGTTACTTATACGACATAAAGAAAGTTCAATCCCAAAAACCCAAAATAATACCAATAACCCTACAGCCCACCTGCGACTGTGATACAAGGAAGTCCCTTTAAGAATTCACCGCTAATTTAGTCTTTTACAAAAAACTGATACTGGCGCTTGGAGTCCATAATAGTTATCTTGATCTCCGCCGTTAATTTTAAGATATTTTTATCCACCGACATCTCAGGCCACTCTAAAAATAAAAATCCCTGGCTGGCGCGTACCTTTTCTACAATCTCATAATATTCTAATTCGATTAACATCACTTCGGTCACATTATCTAAACGATACAGATCAAAATGATGTACCGGTGGATTTAATATCTCATAACTTTGGTGCAGCACAAAAGAGGGGCTAATAACTCTATCTATTTTGATCTTTTGTCGACTAGCAATGTCTTTAATCACAGACCTCACCAGAGTTGTTTTTCCACTACCTAATTCCCCAGAAAGGCCAAAAACTCCACCTTGGGGACATTGCTGTTTTAATTTTTGGACTAGAGAATCCAATTCTTCTAGGGGTAATATTTCGGTAAATATGAGTTTCATTGATTTTCTAGCTCTCTTAAGACTTCAGGTATTTGAAAAAGAAGGTCTGTCGCTAATGTGGAACGAGAGTGGCCAAAGGTCTGAGTGACTCGCTCAGAAACCTTACCATGAAGATAAACACCCAATGGAACGCCCTCTACTATCGAAAGTCCTTGGGCCAAAAAAGCCCCGAGAATTCCACAGAGTAGATCTCCGGTTCCACCCTTTGCAAGCCCTGTATCTCCGGATGTGACTATGATAACTGCTTCTAAAGGCAGTTGAACTAACGTCCCCTTCCCTTTCAACACCACAGTTGCTCCATATTTTTCAGATAATTTTTTAGCACTTTGGAATCTATCTTCCTCTACTTCACTAACCGAGATACCCAATAGTCTGGCGGCCTCTTTCGGGTGGGGTGTTAGGACCAGTTGATCTATCGACGCTTTTTGTAAAATAGGTAATACTCGTTTTGGATTCGCGGCAAGTAGATTCAAAGCATCGGCATCTAAGATACATCTCCATTTCGCCTTGATAGCCATTTCTAAATACTTCATAGATATTTTTTCTTCGGGTCCCATTCCCGGGCCTTGTATCCAAACACCTTTGGGATTTTCAAATATATTTTCACCGATCTCTTCCGTCATAATCTCTGGTGGCAATCTTTGCCTCAGTGTTTTTAATGTCTCTTTTTCTCCAACTACCGTGACCCGGCCTGCTCCGGTTCTAAGCGCACCTAAACTAGATAAGATGCAGGCGCCTTGTTTATTCTCTTCAGAGGCCCAGACATAAACGTGACCATAATCGCCTTTGTGACTAGAGGGTTTTCGGTGCGGAAGTTTGAAGGCATCTTCGGGCCCATATAAAAAGGCAGCTATCGAAAAAGGAATGGTTCTAGGAATTTGAATCGATTCTAGACTTAATTTCCCTACATAATCTGCGGCAGGCCCAGTGACAAGACCTCGTTTAATAAACCCTAACGTTACCGTTTGAGACGCCATCACGGCAATCGGCATAGGATGACCTGTGTCGCTGTGAAGTCCACTGGGAAGATCTATTGAAACAATCCATTTTTGGTTAGCGTATTCGTTTATTTTTTTTATCCAATGAAGATAGGGTTCTTTAACTTCTCTAGACAGGCCGGTTCCAAAAAAACCATCCACAACCCAATCACAGCCTTCAAAAAGTTCCGGTTCGGCTTTCTTAGGCCACACTACGGAAACTCCTAAGCGCTCTAGAATTTCAATTTGAGTTTTAGTATTTGAACTTAGTGCGGTGGGCGTTCCTACCATGCCCACGAAATTATCTCTGAGGCCCATAGTATTAAGAATTCTTGCAACCGCTAAAGCATCTGCGCCATTTTTTCCCACTCCCGCCAGAATAATCCCACTAGTGTCGATTAGGGTTCCCCCAAAACGAGCTACTAATGCTTTAACCACCGCTAAAGCTGCATGCTCTATTAGTAATAGCTCTGGAATTCCCAGTTCAGAAATGGCTCTACGATCAATTTCCTGCATCTGTGCGAATGTAACCAGAGGCTGCATAGATAATTTACTTTTACCCTAATTGAGCACGAATAGTTTGAGCAATATCTAAAGCGTATTCCTTTATCTTTAAATAGTCCTCACCTTCAACCATGACTCTTGCTAAAGGTTCGGTTCCAGAATATCGAACCAAGACTCTCCCCTTTTCACCAAGTGCGGCCTCCACCTTCTTAATGGAGTTTATAATTTTAGGGAATTGTTCAAAAGAATCTTTTTGTTTTACGATCACATTCTCTAACACCTGAGGGTATTGAGTCATTTGCTGTTTTAATTCCGATAATTTTTTCCCGGTGGTTTTCATAATGGAAAGAATTTTTAAAGCCGCCATCATGCCATCTCCTGTTGTATTGTGATCTAAAAATACAAGATGACCCGATTGCTCTCCTCCTAAATTAAGATTTTCTTGTCGCATGGTCTCCACGATATATCTATCCCCAACTTGAGAATGAATAACCTTTCCACCAGCGTTTTTAATCGCTACGGTGAGTCCCATATTACTCATAGCGGTGGTGACTAATGTTTTTTTATTTAAGGTTCCTTGTGAAAGCATATGAAGGGCACAGATAGCCATGATCTGATCTCCATCGACCACCTCACCATTTTCATCGGAGAGAATACATCTGTCGGCATCACCGTCCAATGAAATACCCATTTCAGCCCGGTGTTCATGAACGGCTTTGCACATCGACTGTGGAAATACGGCACCACACTGGTCATTGATATTTTCGCCATTGGGAGAATTATGAATAGTAAAAACTTCAGCTCCTAATTCCTCAAAAATAATAGGGGCTACTTTGTAGGCCGCTCCATTGGCACAATCTAAAACAATTCGGATCCCTTCTAATGTTTGTTCTTGAGGAAAGGTATCTTTTACAAAAACAATATATCGACCACTCGCATCTTCGATTCTTTTTGCAGTCCCTATAGCCTCCATCGTCGGCCGATATTTATCGAGTTCGTCGGAATACATCACCTGTTCAATTTCGCGCTCGATACTATCGGGGAGTTTACAACCATTGCGGTCGAATATTTTAATCCCATTGTATTGATAAGGATTGTGACTTGCTGAAATAATAACTCCCGCATCGGCTCGCATGCTTCGGGTGATAAAAGCAATTCCAGGTGTCGGTAATGGCCCCACTAAATAGACCTTAGCCCCCATGGAACAAAAGCCTGCTGAAAGTGCATTTTCTAGCATATAGCCCGAACGTCTCGTGTCCTTCCCAATGACCACCTTGGTATTTTTAAGGAGGCCTCGATTATCTTTCTTACAAAATAAATAGGCCGTAGCGCGGCCAATCGCCATAGCCATTTCGCTAGTCACAGGATATTGATTTGCGATTCCTCGAATGCCATCGGTGCCAAATAGTTTATTGTTTTGACTCATTACTATCCTTTTCTTTCACAAAGAGGTTCCTCTACTTCTCTAAATTTACCTTCTTAATGATTACTCTAACTTTAACCGTCTTGTCTCTAGAAACTTGAAATCCTTGGGTGCTATCCACCTCTGCCTCCACAGTACCAGAGGTACTCCTATTCACACCTTCAATATTTAAGGCTTCAGTTCCAATAAATTCTAATACCTCTAGGAGCCCCTTGGGCCCTGACACAGCCACCTTACTGGGACTTGATTTGATCTCTACTACCTCATAACCGTCTGCAGTTTTACCGCTAAGGGTGGCCCGAACCGGAATGTATTTTTCAATCACCTCCTCGAGGCGAATTAACACCTGAGGGGGGGAGATATAGGTTACCCTCACACCATTTGGGAGTTCACCTAATAAATCTTCGGTCACAGTAAAGCCATTGGTAGCCTGTCTAGTGTGTGTGAGATCTAATCGTATAGGTTGTATTCGTTTATCCGCCACCTCTAGCATGACTCTAGGTCCAGATAAGGTAAAACTTATCGTCGCAGGTATTTTATTTACTATCATCATCCCGGGTGGCAGCTGAGGTTCTAGTCGCACCTCTTTCTTAATCTCCTCTCTACGATACCCTAATATCGTGACCCAGAGAATTAATGACAAAAGTAAACTTACCGCTTTCAAAGCCAAACTTTCGCTAAACTGAACAGATCCTCGATTATTACGATACTCCCTAAATCTTGGTTGGGACCGAGACAGCTTCATGCTCCCTCCCTGTTTTGTTGATGGCTTTCAAATTTTCTTAAATTCAGTAGTTGCAGTAATTGAATCCTAAGATTCTTAATATCTAGATCCCTCAGCATGGTTCCATGATGAACGACAGAGATCTCCCCACGCTCTTCACTGACTACAATAACTACAGCATCGGTTTCCTGAGTTAATCCTAGAGCCGCTCGATGGCGAGTCCCTAACTCCTTATTCAGCGTGGGATCCTTTGAGATAGGGAGTAAACAACCCGCACTAGAGACTCTTGAGTTCCTAATAATAATGGCTCCATCGTGTATGGGCGAAGAGGGATGAAAGATACTTACGATGAGGTCTTCACTAACTTTAGAATCGATTAGAGTTCCCGCCTCAATATAATTCTTTAAACCCGTTTCACGTTCTAAAACAATTAATGCCCCCACCTTTTGACCCGCTAACATTAAAGCTGCCCTGCAGATATCATCGACGATGCCTAATTCTTCCATGGTATTAGCTGACGTAAAAAATGGATTCCTTCCTACTTGGGTAAGGGCCTTTCTAATTTCGTCTTGAAAAACAATAATTAGGATTAGAATCAAATTATTAAAAAACTCAATTAGAATAGTATGCAAAGTAAAAAGTTTTAATTTCTCGGCCGAGTAATAACCTATTAAAATAATCCCGAAACCGGTGAGCATTTGAACTGCACGAGTCCCACGAATTAATAAAAGAACTCGATACACAATAATACACACAAGCAAGATATCAAAGAGATCCTGCCAACGAAGTATTTCCCGAATGTTGCTAAAAAAATCGAACATAATTTTTAGTTTTGCGTCGGTGTGGTCTACACACTTTCTCTCTTTTCGACATAATTACGAAAATTTTAAAGGGATTTAATAGGCTCGGCCACAAATAGTATGTAGGCCTGCCCTTTTTTTGGAGGGGACTCGCTCGTATGGGTAGCTAGGCTAGCCAGGATAACTAGGCGACTTCGGAATTGGGCTTGATATTTGGAAAGATTTTTACCTCAGGTTCAATCCTCACACAAGCTGCATTATTAACTCCCTCACCCTCAGATGAAGTCACCACAAAGGCTGGCAATGGTTTTCCTTCCATTATTAATTCAATCTCGTGGCGATCTAAAGTTTCTCTTTCTAATAAGGCTGCTGCCATGGCATGAAGAATTTCTATTTTGCTTTTTAAAACCGCTTCACCACGCTCATAATTTGTCATGATCAACTTGTGAATTTCACTATCTACGGTCTCCGCAGTTTTTTGACTCACATCGTGTCGTTGAGAAAATTCCCTGCCTAAGAATACATTTTCCTCTTTTTTAGAGATTGCAACAGGGCCGATCACATCACTCATTCCCCATTCACAAACCATGCGACGAGCTAAATCGGTGGCTCTTTCAATATCGTTTCCTGCTCCGGTTGTTTTTTGTCCAAACACTATACTTTCAGCAATGCAGCCGCCCATTAAAAAGGAGATCATATTTTCAGCCTTCTCTTTTGAAAGGGTAAGCTGATCCTCAATAGGAAGTGTTTGCGTAACTCCTAATGCCATTCCTCTTGGAATGATAGTCACCTTATGAACTGGGTCTAATCCCTTTAGGCTTTTTCCCACAATGGTGTGACCTGCTTCATGGTAGGCCACCGATTTTTTCTCCTCAAGTCCAATGATCATCGATTTGCGCTCTGTGCCCATCAGAACTTTGTCCTTGGCAAACTCAAATTCGCTCATGTTGATGCTGTTTTTATTACGTCTTGCTGCTACTAAGGCAGCCTCGTTCACTAAATTTTGAAGATCCGCACCGGAGAAACCTGGAGTTCCCCGAGCGATAATCGCTAAACTCACATCTTTGTCTAAAGGAGTTTTTCGGGTATGAACCTTTAAAATTCCTTCTCGGCCACGAACATCTGGTTTGGCAACCACTACATTTCTATCAAAACGCCCTGGGCGTAATAAGGCCGGATCTAACACGTCAGGACGATTAGTAGCGGCCACTAAAATGACCCCTTCTTTAGACTCAAATCCATCCATCTCTACTAATAATTGATTTAACGTCTGTTCTCTTTCATCGTGACCTCCACCTAGCCCTGCGCCTCGTTGTCGGCCTACAGCGTCTATCTCATCGATAAAAATAATACATGGAGCATGCTTTCGTCCCTGTTCAAATAGATCTCTGACTCTTGAGGCTCCCACACCCACAAACATTTCTACAAAATCGGAACCACTAATACTAAAGAAAGGAACCATGGCTTCACCGGCAACAGCCTTTGCAAGTAAGGTTTTTCCAGTTCCGGGACTACCCACTAGTAGAACACCTTTTGGAATTCGTCCACCCAGCCTTGTAAATTTTTTAGGATCCTTCAAGAAGTCGACCACCTCTTTTAATTCCTCTTTCGCTTCATCGCAACCTGCAACATCTGCGAATGAAATTTTAGTGTGTCCCTCAGTGAGTAACTTGGCTCGAGACCTACCAAACTGCATCGCCTTCCCACCACTAGCCTGCACCTGTCGTAAAAATACTATGAGTAATCCCACAACAAAAAGCATAGGACCCCAACCCAATAAAAATTGCATCCACATCGAACCATTTTCATCCGACTCATAGTTAGGAATTAGATTGTGCTCATTTAATAATTTGGTATAGAACTCTGAGGATGTCTCCCCAATTGTTTCAAATACTTGCCCTTTTTCGGGCTCAGGTGCTACCGCATTGAATCGGCCCTCAATCTTTCCATGGGATTTATAGGTCACATTCTCAATTTGATTTTTTTTAACACCCTCAATAAAGCGATTAAATGTTATTTTTTTATCCCCTTTAGCCACACGAGCGGTCTGCAATAAAACCACAGCCATTAGCCCCAATAGCACCCACGCAAATATTGTTTTTTGAGAAGATTTCATATTTTTTCCTTACGAGAATAGATACTAATCTGTTCGGAATATGATTAGTTTTTCATGAGTCAATTCTGCAGATTAAAATGCGCTGAGTCGTTATTATTTTTTTCATTAAAATCTAAAAAAAAGGGGAATTCAGGTCTCATGCTAAGGCCATCTATGTCCGATAATTCTTCATAATTGCTATTTTGAATCTGAAAATATTATGACTCAACAAAATCGAAGAGACCATTTTAGAATAGAATACCCCCGGAATTCGGGCCCTTCTTTACTTACTCTAGGGCACACAATTCCTATCTTAAATGTTTCGGAACGGGGAATTAAACTCCTGTTATCCACAGGGCCCTTAACCCGACACTACAAAGTAGGTAGCAAATTGGCCGGCTTCATAACCTTTCAAACTGGAGAAAGAGTTTTTGTTTCCGGATCGGTTATCTGGACAACCCCAGAGTCCCTAAGTTTAAAACTTTCCATCCGAATTTCTTATCAGCTTATCCTATCTGAGCAAAGACGTCTGATTACTCAATTAAGACAACAAGCCTAATTTTTTTTAGGAGCCGTATCTTGACCGATAACAAAAGAAATTTTTTTAGATTGTGGTATCCCGCTGGAGCTGCTCCCAAATTCCTCTCTGGTGGGTTGGTCTACGAAGTTTTAGAGATTTCAGAATTTGGTATTAAAATTCTATCCAAATCGGGTGTCAATTTAGAAAACCACACCATTATGATAGGCTCTCTGATATTTCAAAATGGAGAGGCGAATTTACTTTACGGCTCCTTACTGCGAAGCAACGATGACACACTAATTATAGGGCTCAAAAAACCTCTTCCCTTGAGAGTAATAAGACAGGAGGAGCTCAGACTCCTTAGATTGTTTCCTCGAAAGAATTAATACCTGATCCCTTTCACCGCAAATGGAAATGCCAATTTTTGAATACTAATCTCTTCATGTAATTCGGGATAAAGCCACAACACCTCATTAGAATCGCACTTAGCTAAAACAGGAATTAAAGAGCGTTCAGGCCTTGGGATCCCTTTTTTTAGAAAATATTTTTTCACCTTATTTCCGCAAAACCTATCTCCAGGGCGATATTGGCGCCACTCCACCCCTTTTTTTTTGCCCTTAAACTTTAGTATTAACCCAAGGGGTGCACACTCAACTAAATTCCCATCAACTTTAAATTTTAATTGATAATCGGAGGGTTTCGTTGTGTTTTTCATAAAATATAAAAAACCACAAGACCGACTAAAGGAAACTCCCGGCGCACTATGGTTTTTTTTATTTTTTTTAATCGCCTCTTGTAATTGCTTAATTTCCTTAGCCGAAAAAGTGTCGGCTTGTAAGGTGGAGATAATAATTCGCAAAGACTTTAATTGCTCATGATCCTCTAATTCGTAAAAAAAACTGGCGGCCAATCGAAGCCAAAAGGGGGTTTCAGTCCATGCGCCCATTAGTTTTTTCTTTGTTCTAACATTTAATTCTTTTTTTGCCCACCGAATCTCCTGAAGCAAAGGACTTAATCGGTGAAGCCATTTCTCCTTTCCGCCGTATTGGAGCGCTAGCTTTTCAAATTGAGGAATAAGATTTAAGCGAATGTTATTACGAAAGTACTTTTCAGTGTTATTACTTGAATCAACTCTAAACTCAATGCCTCTCCTCTGGGCCTCCGTCTCTAAATCCTGCTTCGAAAAACCTAATAAGGGACGAACAAGAACGCCATTTTTTGGCTCCATGGCACCCAGTCCATCAAGACCGGTTCCTCTAATAATCCTCATTAAAAAGGTTTCTAATTGGTCTTGCAAATGATGACCTAAAAGAACGAAATCAAAGTCATGATTCTTAATGAGGGTATCAAAAAAATTCAACCGTTCTAATCGTAGTGAACCCTCAGAAGTTTTATTCCCCACTCTGTGACCCAATTCAAAAGCAACCTTTTTTTTATTCGCATATTGCTCCACAAAAAAGGCATCTTGATCAGATTCTTCATCGCGGGTCCTATGATTAAAATGGGCTATTATTAATTGTGAGGATGGAACTATCTGTATTACTAAATCGGCAAGTACCATGGAATCGACGCCACCTGAAACAGCTAAAAGGTACTTATGCTTCCTGTAGTTAGGAAGAATAGTAGAAATTGCCTTGATAAACTTTTCTTCCATCTGAGATTGCTACCATATTTCCAAGGGAACTCCTATGGTTCGTTACGCTCTTCATTATTATATTTAGAGTCATTTTCTTTTTCAAGACTATCGGTTGATCTCTCTCTATCGGAGCCCTCTTCAGACTTCTCTGCTAGTTTCCTTTTTTGATTTTTCCTCCTCTTTGAGAATTTTTTAGTTTTTGATTTCATAAGGGGTAGTTCGGTAACCTCTTCGGTATCCTCTCTTTCCGAATTACCCACCATTGCCTCCTGGTCCTGCTCCTGCTCCTGCTCCTCCTGTGCCAACATCGCAGCCTCTTCGTTCTCTCGTCTTTGGTCCTCCTCCTCTAAACGTTCCTTCCCTGCTCTTTCCTCTTTTAGCTTTTGATAATCCTCCAGCGAAATTTCATTTCTACCAGGAGGTTTAACCTGACTTAATGCTGGCGGTTGTGCCTTAAAAGTGGAATCAGTTAAAGAGAGCGAACTTGCTTTTCCTATAGCGGGATTTATCTGAGCTGTTATTACAGTAGAATCTTTTGAGATAGACCTTTCTGGTAAAGACGAAGTTTCCACTTCAATAGGTTCCCTATAACCAGAGCCTTTCCAATAAAAAACTGCCAATAGCATAAAGGATCCTAGGCCTAAATATCTCCACCTTGAGCCTTCACCTTTCGGTGGAGATTGTATATCTTCCCTAATCCCTTCATCATCTAAAATAAGCGGAGAGGATCCCTGTCTAATTCGATTTCGCTGATTACTAATGACCAGGTCCTCAGGATTAATCATGGCTATTTCGTCTGGCAAAACAGCAGAAATTTCAGTTTTTATTTTATTTTCATTTAAAGGAGTTCGTCGATTATTTTTGAGAGTTTTATTTTCGGCTGATGATTCTGCTGAGTCGTTCTTAGCTCTTAAATCAAATTCAGAATACTGCCACAAGAATTTCCAATCCGATTTAGTTTCTTTGTTTTCAAGGGAAATTTGTAAGGCAAGATCGGTTCGCTTAATGACATTATCCTTAAGAAGGATAGAAACCTCTTCAAAGGTCAGAGGTCCTCTAGGGGACTTATTAATAAGAACAATCCAGTGGTTTCCCATTTGACTCTCGCCGAATGAGACCTGAAACGTCCTTGTTTATAAGGTCTAGTTATTTAATTCTGCTCACGATGGATTGCATCCGTTTGTGGAGTCGTCCATTCGTTGCTAAACAATATTTTTCAAACATCGAGGTCTTTTTTCCTTGGTAGTTGGTCACAGTGCCACCTGCTTCCTCTACCATCAAAAATCCCGCTGCCACATCCCAAGATGAGAGACCCCTCTCCCAAAAACCATCAAATCTTCCACTAGCGACACACGCTAAATCTAAAGCTGCACTTCCCGGGCGTCTCACCGCTAATGATAGTTCGTTCATTTCTGAGAAAACATCAATCTCAGTCTTAAGCGATCTTCCTTTCGAGTAATAAAATCCCGTTCCTAATAAGGCCTCGGACATTTTTCCTGTTTGAGAAACTTGGATTCGTTTCCCGTTCAAGAAGGCCCCTTTACCCTTCTCGGCAAAATAAAGTTCCCTCGTAAAGGGTTGATAAATAACCCCTGCCTTAGGTTTCCCATTCAGATAAAGCCCTATCGAAACACAAAACCAGGGAAATCCATGAGCATAGTTTGATGTGCCATCTAAAGGATCAATAATCCATAAAAGCCCAGAATCCCCAAGATACTCTCCAGTTTCTTCTGTAATTATCGAACTTTTAGGGAATCTTCTAAAGATGTTTTTTAAGAGGTAGGTCTCTGAGGCTTTATCAACCTCGGTGACAATGCCTGCGCCAGGCTTAATCTCCACCTGATGCTTGCTGTTAAAATATTTCATTAAAATAGAGCCAGCTCCTTTGGCAAGCGATGTCAAAAACTCCCGACTAGGGATAGATTCTTGAGCGGTTTTTTTTATTATTTTCATTAATTATCTGGTCCCCTTTTTTCAAACTTTATTGCAACTTCGCTTTCGCTTTCGCTCTTTGCGCTATTTTTTTGACCTCGGCCTCCGCCTCTTTTTCAGCCTGTCTTTTCATCGACTGAATTAATTGTTGGTTTTTATCTATAATTTTTTCATATTCCAAACGCTGCGCAAGGTCCCACTCCCATTGGTACACCACCTCATTCACCTTCGTTTCAATTTCCGAAATAGCGGTACTTAAATAGGAAATAAAGTTTTCATCATCATACAGAACCGGTTTTAAGGGCTCTTTCTGTTCTCTAAAAAAACATAACGTTTTTCTAATAATGACATCAATGGGATGTTGATCCCTTTGTCTATCCATCGCATCTGTTAATTTTCCACGAATGGCTAGGACTCTAAAAATACGATTGGATAGTTTTTTATTTGAGGTCACCATCCCTCTTCCCACCGCTTCAAAATAGTTCACAAATGGCCCCGGATCAGGAAGTAGCTCGGAGCAGTTCATGGGAAGAAGAAACACTCCAGTGTCTGAGAGAACCGCGCTCTGAACGGAGCTCCACGTCAAAAGAGAAAGTAAAAATAAAAGAGGTTTAGTCATTGCGGTTCCTTTCCATTTAGAACTATCTATACTATCTTCAAAGTTTAATTGGGCATAGAACGGAATGCAAAAAACACCTCCTCAATTTGATCTTCTAGTTTTAGGAAATGAGCCTGCGGGCCTTTGGCTTCTTCGTGAATTTACCCAATTATATCCTCACTCATTAACTCAGCAAAAATTAGCTATCACTAATCCTGAATTAGGCTGGCTGCGTCTTAACAAGAAAATTCCCTCTGTCCTTATGTCAAAACCTATAGCGCATCACTTTGGAATAGAGGCGCGCGATTTTTTTTCAGCAGAGGTTGCCTCTCGTGATCGGCTATTTCGATGGAGTCCTGAAAAGGTTATTTCATTTTTTTCAGACCTTCCCGAATCTCTAACAGAAAGATTTTTACAGTCACTGGCTGGCCCTTCATCTAAAGAAAGAAAGGCCATTAGCTTAGCGCTGATTCGACAACCTGACCTACTTACCTACGCTCAATCACTTTGGAAACAAATAGGAAGGTCTCGAAAGGTCACGCCGGAAATGACTATCTGGGCGGCTCTGCAATCGCTAGAACTATTCAACTTTAATTCAGAAAGCCTTGTTTCATCTCTGAGTCATTTACAAACCTATTCACTCTGTGAACAACAGGAATCGGTTTCTATAGAACAGACTCCAGAAAAGCTTTTTAAAGTCACTCTTTCATCAGGACTTTGTCTTTTTACAAAATCACTCGTTCTTAATTTAACAGTTAATGAACTATTAAATCTATCCTCTAAAAATCGGCTATTAGAATGGAGCCAAACTTCAAAAAATATTTTAAGTCGCTATTTTCATTATCCACTAACTTTAGAATTAGAAAATTATCGACTCCCCCATAATATTCAGCCGGTGACTATACTCTTAGATGAGGAGGTTCTCCCAGAACCTGATACAGAAATGTGGCCACTCACCCTGTCTTCTCATCTCACTGGTCAAGCGGTTACGCTATGGGTTACTCACCGTGCCAATTTTTCTTACGAAGGATTAACTGAAGCTTTAGGAAAAGCTTTAGGGCGATTCCAGCACCATTTTCCAGAGGCCTTAAAGAATCTTAAACATCTTTCTATTCCATTAGGAGTCGAGTCCTGTTATGGCGATGAGCAACGCCAATCGATTATTAACCAAATTGAAACAGATGCCAAAGAGCTCTACGGGGTTTCCCTTCTCCATGTTCAAACTCGAAAAAAAGGACTCTACTCTCTATTACCAGCATTACGTTGTGATCTACCCTACCCACTAGGAACACTCCAAGGAGCCCAAGAAATTTTAAAGGAATTCTTCAATAAAAACACTCTCAAAAAACACCTGGTTGTCGCTGAAGAGCTTACTCAAAATAGCTAAATAGGAGCCCGTCAATCGTAAAGGCTACCCTTGAAGTCTGAAACATAGTTCGATACAAGAATTCCATGCCTTTTTTTACTTTAAAACAGAAACTTGCGATAGAGCTAGCCTCAACACTTTCAAATCCTGAGATCACTGCAGAAAGCCTAATTCAGGAGTTCGGTTCCCCTCCTAATTTAGAGATGGGGCATGTGGCTCTTCCCTGTTTTAAGTTAGGTAAAATCCTAAATAAAGCACCGGGTAAATTAGCGATTGAATTAGGCCAATCCTTCAAAAGTACCTTTGCCACTGCCTCGTCCCAAGGCCCCTATGCAAACTTTCGCTTTAAGCCCGAATCTATTTTCACAGAAACCCTCTCTAAAATTTTTAATGAAAAAGAGGCCTATGGCACAGAGAAACAAAGTGCCCCTGAAAATATTATTTTGGAATATTGTTCACCCAATATTGCTAAGCCGCTTTTCTTTCATCACATTCGAAGCACCTTGATTGGAAATGTACTGGCCAATATCTATGACTTTTTAGGCTACAAGACCCATCGAATTAATTTTGTAGGCGATTGGGGAACCCAATTCGCTCGTCTTTTAGCCGCTTTTGAGATCTGGGGAAAGCCGGATCGGTTATCTCTAGATAATCTTCCAGATTCGATGAAGCACCTGCTTGAAATTTATATTAAATTTCATCAAGAATTAGACACTCACCCGGAATATCTGGAAAAAACATCATTGTGTTTACAACGTTTAGAGGCCGGAGACCCTGCGACCACCGCTCTTTGGAAATTAATTCGAGACATTAGTGTCGCCAACATGGAAACTACTTTAAGCAAAATAAATGTTTTTTTCCATCATACAGAGGGGGAAAGTCACTATATTCCTAAAATGGGAGACACTTTAAAGGAAATTAAAGCTAAAGCAGATGCTAAGTTCAGTGAGGGCGCGTATATCGTCGAGCTAGACGGTTTTGAAATCCCCGCTCTAATTCAAAAAAGAGATGGGACAACTCTTTATCTTACCAGAGATGTCGCGGCGGCTATCGATAGATTCCAAAGATTTCAGTTTTCTAAAATGTTTTACGTGGTATCCGAACAACAACGACTTCATTTCAAGCAACTTTTCGCAGTGCTAAAAAAAATGGGGTATCCTTTTAGCGACCATTGCGAACACCTATCTTTTGGCACCGTTCATTTTGGGAAGGAGAGAATGTCGACTCGAGAGGGACGGGTTGTTTATTTAGAGGAGGTTCTAAATCAGGCCACAGATCTTGCTCTAGAAGAGTGCACTAAGAAAAACCCTTTGCTCAAGGACAAAGAGGCTATCGCAAAACAAATAGGGATCGGGGCCATTATTTTTGGTTCTCTATCTGCGCACAAACAGAAAGATTTTGAATTTACGTGGGAACATGTCTTAGCCTTTGATGGAGAAACGGGCCCCTACGTGCAATATTGTGCGGTTCGCTGCCAATCTCTTTTAGGTAAAGCTAAAAATGCCAATATTAATGTGGAATCCTTGTCGGACGTTAAAAACTACACCTTTGTTCCTGAGGAGGAGGCTTTAGTTGTCGAGCTTTCCAAATTCCGTTCGGCTCTTAAAGGCTGTATTTTCGATAATGAGCCCTATCATTTGACCCATTACTTGATTGATGTGAGTAAAGCATTCAATCGCTTCTACTATCAGCTGCCGGTTTTGCAAGCCGAGGACCTTCAAAAACAGGTGCGCCTAAATTTAGTAAAGGCCACCTATCAGGTCATCTTTAATGGCTTAAAAATTTTAGGCATCGATACTCCAAAGGAAATGTAGGTTGGCTATTGAACGAATTTTAATTCTTCGCTTTAGCAGTCTGGGCGATATTGTAATGACCACGCCTATGATTCGCTGTTTACGAAAACAGTTTCCCTCAGCCCAAATCGATATGGTCGTGAGAGAAGATTTCTTAGATCTTATAAAAAACAATCCAAGACTGAATCAAAAAAAGGGGCTCGCTCGAGGAGAGGGCCTCCAGGGTCTTTTAGAATTAAGAAGGTGGATCCAATCACAAAATTACGACGTTATTTACGATGCCCACCGTTCGTTAAGAACCTTTTTCTTAATGCCTTTTTTAAAGGCGCAACAGAAATTTTATTTTGAAAAACATTACCTCAAGCGTTCTATAGCTTTAACGTTTAAACTACCTTTATTAAAACATTTTGGGCGATTCTTAGAACGATATATTACCCCTCTTTATCCGCTGGGAGTTTTTTATGATGGAAAGGGGCCTGAGCTTTTTATCGACGCCTTAGCGGTGCAACACACCCAAGAAAGGTTCCTATCGGGTTTAGCAAAGCCACGGATCACAGTGGGCCTCATCCCCTCTGCTCAATGGCAAGGCAAGCGCTGGCCTTTAAATTATTTTCGTGAACTTATTGAAAAAATGATTATCGAAACTCCCTATCATTTTATTCTTTTTGGAGGCCCTGCAGATATTTTTTGCCAATCACTTGCAGAAAATATCCCCTCCGAAAGACTCACCAATCTTCAAGGCAGGTGTACCATCGCAGAAAGTGGCGCACTATTAGAGGCCTGTGCTTTTGTCATTGCCAATGATACCGGCCTCATGCACATGGCCGATGCGCTAGGAAAACCCTCCATTCTTTTTTTAGGGCCTACCTCTAAAGAAAGTGGGTGCCTTCCTTTTCACCCTCAATCTATCGTTTTAGAAAGAAACTTATGGTGCCGTCCCTGTTCTAAGAATGGCCAGGCTCTTTGTATTCGCAAGGAAAGATATTGTTTAACTGAAATCACTCCTCAGATGGCCTTTGAATCGGTGATAAAACTAGGACATTCTTTAAACTTATGAGCTTTTTTTGTTATCGCATCGCCTATCTTTTTTTCTGGTTACTAGCTTTTGGACTCCTTCCCTTTTCAAAGAAATTACGTTTAGGAATTTTAGGTCG
Source organism: Bdellovibrionales bacterium (assembly GCA_009692515.1). Taxonomy (GTDB): domain Bacteria; phylum Bdellovibrionota; class FAC87; order UBA2466; family UBA2466; genus UBA2466. The sequence continues at coordinate 2,406 of SHZA01000032.1, read as the reverse complement.
TCGTGGTTTGCTTTTACGTTTAAAGACGGCAAAGGCCACATGGGTCTCAAAAGGGTTAAGTTCCAGCCCCTATTGGTTTCATTTTGCCTCGAGTGGCGAGCTAGAACAGGCCATTCCCATTGCAGAGGAGATTAAGATTAAAGATCCTTCGGCCTCTATTCTATTTACCTTTTTTTCCCCTAGTGGACAAAGAGGGGTCGTTTTAGAAAAGCTTCGACGACAGAAGGCCCATAAAGCTTTACCCTGGGATGCGGCAGATTATGTTCCTTTAGATTTACCATGGCAGGTGAGAGCCGCTCTAAATATCCTAACACCCAAAGCACTCATTCTTATTAATCGAGAAATTTGGCCCGAACTTATTTTCCAATCGCATCAAAAGCAGATTCCCATTTATCTATTTTCCGCCTTCTTTCCATTAACAAAATCAAAAATGCTCAAAGTTTGGCGCCCTTATTTAAAACTTTTAAAGCAAATTGGAACCGTAGGAGACTCCTCTACCCAATTACTTTTGGGGACGGAGGCTAGTCTTAATGTTATTTCGGTGGGGGATACTCGAATAGAAAGGGTGCTTCAGAGAAAAGAATTACAATCCTCAACTCCAGCATGGGGAACCTTCTTAACTAAGAGATCTCTTTTTGTAGCGGCCAGCCTATGGGATGAAGATTTTGAGGCATTAAAACCGGTCATTGAAAAGATCGCTAAAGATTTTCCCGAATGGAGAATGTGTTTAGTCCCTCACGAGCCCACCGAGGCTCTAATCTTAAAAATAAAGGCCTATGGAAAGGAAAAGGCTATTTTATTTCGCCGTTTTAGCCATTTTTTAGAGACTCCAGATGACAGCTCCCCCTTGATTATGGACAGGGTAGGACTTTTAGCCGAGCTTTATCGTTTTTCCCAACTCACCTTTGTAGGAGGCAGCTTCAAATCAAAGGTTCACAATGTCTTAGAGCCCGCCGCCTACCACAACGCCATTATCACAGGCCCTTTTATTCAAAATTCTTTTGAAGCCACAGAGATGAATCAATTAAAGCAGGGATTACAGAGCGTAAAGAGTTCAGAAGAGGCACTTCAGGTGCTTTTAAATCCACTTAGCAACGCATCATTCCTGAAATCCCAGGGAATAGAGGCCTATCAATATCTTCTGAAGCGACGAGGGGCTGCTAAGAAATACTGCGAACTTATCTCTTAACCTAAAAGATCTATTTTAAAAAAATAACCTGCCGTCCTTTCGAGCCGAGCGCACAAAAAAAACAAAAAAAAACGGCGAGCCTTACGGCCCGCCGCCTTTAAGATAGTTTACAGAAGCAACTAGAACTTAGTTCCAAACATGATTCGGAAATCATGAGAATTTGGAGTTGTTGTGGTATTTTTCAAGTTACGAGCGGAGTAGGCTGCGCGAATTCGCAGTTTATCCCATTCGTGAGTTACAGCACCGCTTACATTCCAATCGGAAGTAGAGTCGGCTGAACCAACTTTAGTACTATTGTAGTCCACTTTAGCACTCACATTTACCACGCCTAGATCAACCATTGGCTCAACCCACACGGTGTGATTTTTAGTTTTTGTTGCATCGGTGTCGATAGTATTTATGGTGCCATACATGTATTCTAAATTGGCCGCAAACATTCCCATTTTCATATTAGCACCTAAAGAGCCGGCCTTATCCAAAGGTCCGCCATTTAATCTACCTAAATAGGTAGATGCTACAGGCATAATTGTCATGCCTCCAGCCTTCAGGTCTGTGCTCCATCGAGCAGAGGCCGATGGCATGTTGTTTTTAAATTGAGCAGCGCCTTGTTGGCCACCTAACACAGCAACCTCTAAGTTACCGAAAGCGGTATAGGTAGTTTTGATACCTAGATCAGCATCCAATCCCCTATTGTGCTGAGTGTCAAAACCTGAGGAGTAATAATAGGTATGACTATCATAACGTGCCCACATGTTTTCCATTCCAAATGGAGTTCTTACATAACCAAATTGAGTGGTCATGTGATCGCTACATTTGTGCTCAACATAAGCAGACTGAGCCGACATTTGAAAATCACCAGAACCTAATGTCAGGTTATTAAAGTTAGCCGATCGACTATTAAAAGAGTTAGTTGCTGCTCCCTTTTGATTTGCAGCAAAATGCTCATCGATAACAACCTTTATTTTGTCCGAAACATTAATATTGAACTTCATGTTAAGATCATCAATAAAAAACTGACTTTTACTAGATGAAGTATTTGACCATCCGCGAGCGTAACCACCCTCGAATGAACCACCAATCATGAGACCTTTTTTATCTTCTGCGCCTTGTGCCGATACAACAAACACTAGTCCCAGAGACCCTAATGCTGCTAATTTTAAATGCTTATTCATTCATCCCCCTGTGTTTTACTACTTTTTTTGTAAAGATTTTTTTAA
>SHZA01000031.1 GCA_009692515.1 Bdellovibrionales bacterium | reverse complement strand
AGATATGCAGCGGGAAGTCCTATCACCGATCGTTATAGTATTGATATTTCTTATGTCATCGCTAATCCCTCCTCCTATTTATATTTTGTTCGTGAGCGAATGAATCATAAAAAAGAATTTGTGGTGCCTGATAATTCTTGTTCAGATTATAATTCCTACCCCTATGGAATCACAGCCCCTAATAACTATATAGGGCATGTACCCGAAAAAGAACTCGGAACAAGATTTGCTTCCAGGCCTGTTACTATTTTATTAGGTGAGACCGACACGCAATCGGAGTACTTAGATACCAGCTGTGCCGCCAATCTTCAGGGGGCTCATCGATTAGAACGAGGATTGAATTATTACCAATTCATTAAAGCTTTTTATCCAAAAAGCGGTTTAAAACTACGAACCGTTCCTAACGTAGGACATTCAGGAAAAGAGATGTTTCAATCTGATGCAGGAAGAGAACTATTATTCTAGCTTTTTTTTATTCCGTCGTTAAAATTATTAGTCATGGCTCAATCTAAAACTGCGTCGCATTCTAAACCGTTTAACGTATTCACCAATCGTCGAATGGCCGTCACATTACTTTTGATGTTTGCCTCTTCATTTCCGCTTCCCCTCACTTCATCAGGAACTACATTCCAGGTTTGGTTAAAAAGAAATAATATTGATATTAAAACTATTAGTGCCCTCACTTTAGTAGGATTGCCCTACAGTTTTAAATTCCTATGGGCTCCCATTCTTGACAGATTCGTGCCCCCTTTTCTTAATCGACGAACGGGTTGGATTGCTATTTTTCAGATAATTTTAATGATTTGTATCGGAGGAATGGGATTTTTAAATCCGCTATCCGACATGACCTGGATTATTGTGATAGCCACCTGTATCTCTTTTTTTAGTGCTAGTGCTGACATCGTGATTGATGCCTATCGAGTTGATCTCTTAAGACCGGAGGAGCGTGGCGCAGGAGCCTCGATGGTTATGCTTGGCGGTCGACTTGCCTTTTTAAGTTCGGGAGCTTTGGCTTTGATTCTTGCCGATCATTATTCATGGCGTACCGTATTTTTAATCATGGGCTCCTGCATGTCGGTAGGACTCCTAACCGTCTTTTTTGCTCCGGCCCCCGAGGTGGTCGTACCGCCTCCGAAAACACTTAAAGAGGCGGTCGTAGAACCCATTCTAAGTTTTTTTAAAAAACAGGGAGCCATAGAAATTTTGCTTTTTGTAGTTTTTTTTAAACTAGCAGACACCTTAGCCTCATCCCTTTTAAGTCCTTTTTTAGTTGAGCTAGGTTTTAGTAATACCGACATTGGTTCGGTAAATAAAGTATTTGGATTGATCGTAAGTTTAATGGGCGGCCTAGTAGCGGGAGCTATGATACCTAAGTGGGGTATCTATCGAAGCCTTTGGTATTTTGGAATTCTACAGGCCATTTCAAATTTTGTTTTTGTGGGACTCGCTATTTATGGGAAAAGTTATGGATGGATGGTGGCCTCTATAGGTGTAGAAAATTTTTGTGGGGGACTTGGAACTGCAGCTCTTGTGGCTTACTTAATGGGTTTATGCGAACAGAAGTTTTCGGCCAGTCAATATGCTTTACTTTCAAGTCTTACGGCAGTGGCTAGAACTGTATTGGCATCAGGATCCGGTATTCTAGTCGCAACTTTAGGATGGCCAAAGTTTTTTATGGTTACCGTTTTTTTAGCGGCCCCAGGATTATTCTTTTTAAAAAGACTGGGTAGATTTGAAAAAAATGTTGCTAGATAACTTAATAAAATAAAAATTTACTATTTTTTATTTTCAGTTTCCAAGCTTCTTAAATATCTTTGAATTTTAAACTTCTCTTTTTTTAGTACTGTTATCTCATTTCCATTTTTCTCGAGAAGCTCTGGAGCATTCATTAGATTTGATGACCATGTATTAGCGACAAATGCAGTTCCTAGGATGGGAATATGATATTCCCAATGATTTTCTTTCGCTAAAACTACATTGGCTGCAGATGATAATCCCACTAATCCTACATCGAAACCCACTCCCCTTAATTTTTCTAAGCCCCCGTTAACAAGCCATGTTTTTACCGCTTTTGTCGTCCAGCTTTTAGTAGTTACAGCGGCCCCTCCTCCAATAGCGCTAGCCGGTAATACTAAATTTTTAATTCCCCTTAACAAGGTGGCTGTGCAATACCCATCGATCGCCCCTTTAGTAACAAAAGCACCTATTATACTCCAACTGTATTTCACATCATTCATTATTGATTCATTGGCGGTTTCAAGTTGAAGCCTTCTGTGTTCGATGAGTGCCAAATAAATATAAAGCTCTTCGACAGTAATAGTTTTAGCCGCTTGCGGATCCCCTGATGCCGCTAAGGGACGAACAGGTCGTTCATCGGAGAGTATTCCATGAAATTGTTGTTCTGCGGAGTAAGATTGCAATGTGATTGAAATACCACACAACATAATAATTGTTTGAAACTTCATTTTTACCTCGCCCTAACTTAAAAGTAGAATCGGCTCTACGGTTCCCGATTTTGGTAACTTGCAATACACGTGCACAGTTCTTAGCCAGCCCACTATCTTTTTTACAGGCTCAAGGTAGCAAAAATTGTCTCTGGAGTCCCGTTAAACCCTGCCATTTTTAGGCTGTTCGGCCGGAGATTGTGATTCTGTATGGGGCATCTATACGGAACGAGGCTCAATAAAGATACAGTTGTATTTTTTGGGGCCAGTCACTAACTGTATTCGGGATCCGCAGCCTTAAAAAATGGGGATTGCTGTGGCACTATCACATTCCTATTACAAAAGTGCATAAACAATGACCTTTTCAAAAATCGACTCTTTTATAACCCCTTAATTTAATGGGTTCGTTTTTTAAATCTTCTGGCTTGAAACTTGAATTAGTTAATTGAAAAGGAGAAATTAAATGCATAAGACTATTTATCTTTTTGCTATTTTTATATTTTTCTTAAATTCCATTCCGGCACCTGCTAACTCGCGAAGGATGAGATTCCCCTCTTTTCAATGCCCCACAGGAAATTGCGAATCTACAGGCTCCTCAAATAATGGATTAAACTTTACTCCCCTCATTAATACACCGACTGAACGAACCATAGCGGTTAACGGCATCGCTGTGCCAAAGAATGCTATTGGGTACCAATTTATCAACGGCAACCTCCAATGGGTTTTTAGTAACGAAGATAGCCCAGAGCCATCGTTCATTAACGAGGCGCCGGGAAAGATTCCCTCAGAGTCGAATCATGCTAAACCTGCTGAGAAAAACAACTCGGAGCCGTTCCGACCTGCGGGTGATGGACCGAGGGCTCTTGTTCGCGCTAATACGAAGGGAAATCCTGGGTTTCAGTATTCGGTTAAAGGCCCCGGTTTTTCAGAAAACTGTCAAGCCACTCTTATCTCGGCAAAAAATGGACAATGCTTTGCTGCAACAGCAGCCCATTGTTTAGAGGACGGGGCCGCCCGATCAGGTGCTAACTTTGATCAGAACGGTCTTGATAATAGGGCCTGTCATGAAGACATTCGAAAACGCGGGATTAAATGGGGTCGAGCCACAATAGGCACCGCCGATTTTGGAGATGTCGAGGCCATACTTTACATTAACCCTGAACATGCAGGGGGTTCTAAATCAGAAGATTCTGCAGTTTTTGGATTTAGTTGCCCAAAGGGTGCCGGTGAAGTTCCGGTCATTGAGATTTCGGATAGGCCCCTTCAGAATAAAGAGCCTGTCGTCTATGGAAAGGTAATGGGCGGTAAAGCGGGCCTTTATAATGGATATGTTTTTAGGGAACCAGGAATCGTTGGTATTAACTACCGTTCGATTGGAGAGGCGCAAGAATCGGTGATTCAGCATGAGGATGTTAAGATCCAACAGGGCGATTCCGGAGGCGCTTTCTTTAGAAAAAATAGTTCGAATCAACTAGAATTGGTCGGTCTTCTTTCGACCGGTGATGATACCAATAGAAACTGGCCATTGGGAAACTATGCTACGAATCGTTCCTTAGATTTTGTCCGATGTATCAAGGCTAAGTTTGAGAGTGGCTCTATTGAAAACGAGAAAAAGGCAGTCACTACACCCACTGGAAATCCAACGGCTAGTAGCACCACGACCGATCATTCACCGGAAAAGGAATTAGTTTTAGAATCCCCTAAAACTGATTCCAAGGAACTTGTGGAGTTAAAGAGGTTTATTAAGGAGAATAATCGTGGTGTTACTGTTAAGGAAGAAGACACAGGAGTTTTTAATTTTTGCACCGCTAGTACATGTTATCCACCCCAAAAGGGCTTTGAGAGGGCACAGAGCTTTCTTACAAATTTAAAAGAAAAACTGATAGCCACTGAGGACAAATCCGATGAAAAACAGGAGCCCATTCCCAAAAATCCTACCCAATTAAAGAGTCCAACATTGCCAACGATCGATAAGGCTGGAACGGCCTATTCAGTGACAGACCTTAAGTTTCTTTCCCAGATAGTTCTGCGAAATAGCGCGAATAGAATTAATACCAAGGTAATGTATGGCGCCACTAATTGCGGGCCCTGCCAGCTAAGGAAACCGGGCTTCTTGAGTGAGGCCAAGACAGCGCCTACAAATGTTCGTTATTATTTATTCGAAATCCCAAATTACAACTCTGGAATCCAATCGATGCAAATTCCAGGCACAAATATTACCATTGGAAACATTAGTAGTTTCCCGACAGAGGCCACCTATTAAAAGCTAGAGCCTATTGTTCTCCCGGTGACGCCCAAACTACGACCCCTTTTTAGGTTGCGCTAACTGAGATTATTTTGAATTTTTCAACATCAACCAAACCCTTGTCGGTTAGCTTAAGAGAAGGGATCACTGGTAAACTTAAAAAAGCTAATTGAAGAAAAGGTTCAGAAAGTGCACACCCTACTGCTCCACTAGCGGATCGAAGTTTTAATAAGGACTGCTCCACCTCTTTGGGAGGGGCTTCCGACATGAGTCCTCCCAACGGAAGAGCTAAACTTGCGATGACTATTTTATTTTGAACCACCACAAAACCGCCCTGATTTTGAATCAAAGCTTTTAAAGCCACCTGCATGTCGGAAAGTTCAGACCCTACCACGATCAAATTATGGCTATCATGTCCCACACTAGAGGCAATAGCGCCAATGAAGTTGGGTCCAAATCCTCGCACATAACCATTTGAAGGTTTTGATCCTCGACCGTATCGCTCCAAAACACTAAGCCGGGCTACCCCTTTATCATGAGCCATTCCCACTTCACGATCGGTTATTATTTTTCCAGGTTTAACCACGATAATATGAACTCTTCCTTCGGGTCCTTTAAGTTCACTCGTCTCCGGAACATGTGCTTTAACAGTTTGGTGAGCGGAGCTACTCACATCACTGCTCTTCTCTATTTCTCCAATCCATTTTCCTTGAACCAAAACATCAGAAATACCACAGCGATTTCTATCCTCAAGAATAACTAAGTCTGCATTGTAACCAGGAGCAATAGCCCCTTTTCTAAAACTGCCTCTATCTAATCCATAATGTTTGGCAACACTCCACGATGCTGCCCGATAGGCCACCTCCGGGCTCACCCCTTCTTGAATTGCGGTGCGAATTAAATAATCGATATGACCCTCCTGTGAAATATCCAAAGGATTTCTATCGTCGGTACAGAAACCAATACTAGTCGATGTGGCTAGAGTCAGAAGAGGAGCTAATATTTTTAGGTCCTTTGCAACACTTCCCTCTCGAATCCAGACCCTCATTCCTTTAATCACCTTTTCTCGGGCCTCTTCAAGCTCAGACGACTCATGACAGGTTGAGATACCCGTAGAGCAATAAGCAGAAAGATTCTTGCCTCTTAATAACGGAGAATGACCATCAATATTTTTTTCTTGAAAATAGAGAAGCTTTTTTAAAACCTCAGGATCACAATTAAGCACCCCTGGGACATTCATCATCTCGGCAAGTCCTAAACTTTTAGGGTGAGATGCTAATGGCGCTAAAAAATCGATCGATAGCGTTCCCCCTCCATTGGTTTCCATGTGAGTTGCAGGGACACAGGAACTTAACATGACTCTCAAATCTAATGCCATTCTCTCGGCAGATTCTAAAAAATACTGAATGCCTGTGATCCCTGTCACATTGGCTAATTCATGCGGATCACAAATAGCGGTAGTGGTTCCCCTCGGAAGAACTACCGATTCAAAGTGGGTCGGAATGAGACAGGAGCTTTCGATATGGACATGGGCATCAATGAATCCTGGAACCACCGATCTCCCCTTAAGATCTATCTCTCTATTTGCCTTTAATCCCGATTCTAAACCCACTATCCTGCCATCAATAATGCCCAGATCTCCATCTCTCCACTCGCAAGAAAAGACATCAAGATAATTTACATTTTTTAAAACGGTATCACACGGGATGCGACCCATTGCAGCATCAATCACTCGTGCCATTTTTTCAAGAGGTGTCATCCTATTTCCTTTTATTATTTCGCCGCTGACCCTAAGTCTAGAGTTTTCAAACAAGAAAGAAAATGATGAAATACAAGAATGAACCACTTTTTATTTATTTCTCTGGCTCTTGCCTTACTAACTACACCACTGAGAGGAAAACAAACGATTTCGCCTCCCATTAAAGACAATATTAAGTTGCTTCAGGTGCCGATTATCAGACAATCCACCCCTTATTCCTGTGGTCCGGCTAGTTTGCTTTCGGTGTTATACTATTGGAAAATATCCAGTGAAGGGGAAATGTTTTTTCATGAGCCACTTAAAGTAGATAAGGAAGCGGGAACTCATCCAATCGCTATTGCTGAATTTGCAAAAACACTCGGGCTTAAAGTAGAACTAAAAACTGGAGTGAGTCTTTCAGAAATAGAGATGGCAATAGATCGTAAAGAGCCTGTCATTGTCGACTATCAAGCTTGGGAAGAGAGTGAAACTAAAGATTACAGTGCTATCTGGAACTCAGGTCACTACGGTGTTGTGATTGGTTATGACTCTGTAAATTTTTATTTCATGGATCCTGTTTTAGGAACTTCCTATGGCAAACTTGAAAAGAAAGATTTTTTAAACCGCTGGCATGACTTAGAAACCATAAATAATAAAATAGAATATTTTATTCAATCAGCTATTTTTATTTCTGGAGTTGAAAAATTAAGTAGTTTTCCGTCTAATGTTGAACCTATTAAATAACCTAACACCTCTTTATCGACTAAAAAAATTGTGTTTTCAAACATATTTTAAATCACGGAAAGGATTTAGTGAACCACCGATTTTATTTCATTTAGGGCAGAAAGCATTAATTGATAAGTTTTCTCAGTAAGTTCTCCAGTCTGAGACTCGGTCATTCCTTTAGTGGATATAGGTGGCAAAACTCTCACATTAATAGTTCCTCTTTTTAATATCTTTTTTTCAAAATTAACCAGCACGCCAAACTCCGCAACCACAATCGGAACTAAAGGAACCTGCGCTGCAATGGCTAAATGAAAGGCCCCCTTCTTAAAAGGTAAAAGCCCTTTGCCTAAGCGATTACGAGTGCCTTCCGGAAGAATACCTATAGAAACTCTCTGTTTAATAACAGCCTGCACAGCCTCCTCTATTTGGGAGATAGCCTTTCTTTTATTTTTCCTATCAATTAAAATACCGCCTGAATATTTAAAGAGCCATCCAAAAAGTGGAATCATGGCAATCTCTTTTTTTCCAATCCCCACGGTATTAGGAGGGCACATAGCGCCAAAAATAGCGACGTCAAATGCACTTTGATGATTACCTAAAACGACACAGGGATGTTCAGCCGTCAAATATTGGGTACCTTCAATTTTTAACTTAATTCCCGCAATAGGAAGAATTCCTTTTCCTAAGCAGTTAACTGTTTTCGCAAAAATAGTAGATCTTTGTTTCGTAAAAATAGCTACGACAAGATAGAGAACACTGACCAAAAATATCCAAAGGAAAAAACACAGTAATTTTAAATAAAAGGTAATAATACTCATTAAGGGAAGTCTACCTGTAACTATGAAATAAAAAAAGGAGGGATTAGGTTCTTGCCTAATCCCTCCTTGCTCACTTTAAATTCAATGCTATTTTTTACGGTAATGAGTCACGATGGCAGCCTTCAGCCTGTAGTTTTTCAATAGCAGCTGTAATCGTCTGCTCCTCTTCCTCTCCCCACGACCCCTCGGTACTTTCTACCAATTGCCCTTTGCAGTTAACAACGTAAGTAGAGGGAAATCCACTAGTCCCCAATTGAGAAATTAATTTTCTTGAACCGTCCTTTAAAACTGGGTGATTAGGATTGTGACGTTTTATCCAAATATCGTAAGAGGCATTATCACGATCTATTCCTACATCAAGAACCTGAACTCTTGGATCATTAGAAAATCTAGCTGCCATATCATTCACCTTAGGTGCATTATCATTACAGTAAGGACACCCTAAAAAGTAGGCTTCGACCACAAAAATGCCATCGGGATGATTTTGCATTTGATACACGCCGAGATCCCCATTCATTTGAGGAAGCTCTACTGGATTAATTGCAAAAATGGACGAGGCACAAATACTGAAACCAAAAATAAAAACTGCTATTGCTATTTTCATAGGTATCCCCTTTTATTAAATTTTTTTGAGTATTTTTTTAAGATTTAAACGAGCTAATTCTAGCTTGGCATAACTAGATTAAATTATAAATCCACCAGGGTATTTTATCGTGATCTACTGTTAAGAGCCGTTCTAACGCTCACAGGCAAGGTCTCTTTCTATTGGGCATCCTAAAGCCTTACGGACCTTGGAATCTCTCAAGATTATTTTTTCTATTCTGGATTTTGAAGAGGGGTGGGCATCGCTAAACACCCCATTGTCAACCATAGCAGTGGTTAATATTTTAATAATCGTGGGCTTGGATTCCTTTACAGATACAAATCTCTCGGCACAGACTCCGGCGGCCAAAAATCCAATAACCCCCATCCTAGCCTGGTCCGTTTCTAGCTTGGTATCTGTAAGATAATCACCTAGGACCTTAGCTCCAATCCAATCTGCAATAGCTTCACCCATTTGACTTTCTTTATTAGGATTCAGACAACCCGGATAAGAATCGAAGGCGTCAATAATTTGACGTTGATCGGCCAGCGCATCGTAAGCAGGTTCTCGATACTGACCTCTAGCTAGAGTCACGGCAACCGCCAACTTTTTAATTTCCGATCGATCTGCATTTCTAAAACCCTGTTTTCGATCTAAACAGTCGAATACATTTTTCAGCGGATGTTTAGCAGAGATCACCCCGCTTAGCTCACGTTTCAAAACCCCCTTATCAACAAAATATTTAATGCTCGCTGGTGAAGCGATTAAAGGAAAAGGAAAGGCGGTCATATTGCTTTGTTTATTTATCTCCATTAATACTATTAACAATTCCTTTTTTTCAGAATCGCTACTAATTTCCCTACTTAAAACTCCCTTTAACCCCTCACCTAATTTCACCAATTTATCCGAGCTAATCTCAAAGGTACCAAACTGGGAGTTACACTGATCTATCGCGTGTGCTACTTCATGAGCCATAATTAAAAGAAGACTGCTATCTGGTAATGAATAAACGGTGGGGCACAAATTAATAGTATGATTCTTTGAACTGTAGAACGCATTAGGTTGTACTGACAAACAAGGAGGGGCATTTTTAAGCTCAATAGAATTAAGTGCCGTTAACTTCACCGTTTTAATTTTTCTAATGAGTTGGCGTTCAGATTCAGTCCAATCGGCCTCTGGCTTACCGTAACTTATTAAATAGGTGATTCTGGCCTGTATAAAATCAAAAAGTTTAGCTACATACTTTTGTCTATCTGACGAAATTAATTTGATCAAGTCATCGTTTGAAGATACCAATTTATTTGTCTGCGAATAAATGACTAGAACTTTCATTTCACGATAAATTAAATTTAGCTTATCTACTTGCTCTGCAGTAATAACAATATTTAAGGTGGTGATAATCTCTTTTCGAGATAATAATTTTGCCTTAATAGGGTTATTCATTGGCCATGGAATTTCCAATTTCGTTTTTAAAATTCCATCCCGACCTACTAAAAAATCAAAAAACTCCATGAAGTTTTCAGTTAAATAAAATTTAAATGACGGATGGAGGGATGAGTCGGAAACATCTGCAAGAAGCGTAATTAGCCGTTGTTTGATTTCTAAAAACTTTGTGGTGTTTTTTTCAGTACTTGCAATTTTTCTATTTAGTTCCGACTGGAAAATTTGGTCGGTGGCCTGTTTTTCTAAAGCGACTAAATTAGGTAGGTAGGTCCCCTGTTCAAACATAATTTTATCGGGGCCGTCGGGATCAAAAAAAGAACAGGACTTAGTTAACGTTTCAAATTCACATCTTTTACCTTCATCGGATGCCTTCGCAAAGCAGGTCAGAGCCACAACACTTAAAATTAACCAGGTGGGCAGATGGCGTAATAATAGAAAAGAGTTCTTTTTCAATCATTCGCCGCCTTTGATGAAGATCCAGAGCGAAGTGCAAATCGAAATCCGAAGGTGGGCCCTGAAATATGGGTAGCGTTGGCCATATGAAGGTAACTAGCGGCAAAAGTAAGGCGCCATCCCCCACCTAAACTCGCTCCGAAACCTAACCCGGGCTCCACTACATAATGGCTTCGTTCATTAATTCCGAATCTCTTTAGTTCACCTTCCCCGTATCCCAGAAGCAGATTGGCTTCAAAAGCTCCCCACTTTGATACTTTTTTATCCACACCGAAAATAAGACCGCCGTAGTACATCTTTTCCTGCTGAATATTCAGTCCTGTAGGAGCTCCAAAGTAAGTAGCCAGTCCCATATACACTTGCGATGTCCCAAAGTATCCAGCCCATCTTCCGCCTACAAGCCATCCAATATCAGTCTGCAGATTGGCTTTAAATCCCTTAATATCAAAACCTATTTTACTACGACCACTATCGTCGGCGAGGGAAGGAGTCGAACAGCAGAAAAAAACGCAATAGGTCACAGTGATCAGTAAACTTGATAGTTTCATATTAAATGTCTCTCCGATACTATCGGATTAAGAGTCCGAAAACATAACAGAAGGAAATCCATTCAAATTCTTTCAAGTATATTTACAAAAACTCCGTACCTTCTTAAAATATTCCATTTCCAAAATTTTTATAAGGGCTTAAAATGAATGAGTATCGATATTTTCTTGTATTAGTAGCTTTAACTCTCACCCAGCTGTTATCAGCCCAAACCGGTCGCCAATGTAATCACTATGCTTCAAAATGGTTGAATAAAAAAATTGCCTATTGTGTCGAAAGAAGCCATCCGGAACAACCGAGTTTAAATGAGCCGGTGATTTATTTTCTTCATGGACTCGGTGGAGACGAAGATGATTGGATAGAAAAGAACTATTCAAAGGCGCTACAGACATTGGTGAGTGAAGACCCCAGTTTTCCTGCATTAACCTTCATCTCTTTTGAAACTGAAATAGATAGTTTCTTTAGCGACTTCGATGGTAGTTCCTTCGGTTCTAAAGCCTATGAAAGCTGGTTTATTAACGAATTCATTCCTTTTATTGAAAATAACTTTGGGGTCTGCAAAGATAGATCCTGTCGTGGACTTGCGGGCTTTTCCATGGGGGGATTCGGAGCCCTTAAGATAGGGCTCAAGTTTCCGGAACTATTTTCCTTGAGTGCAGCCAACTCTCCCGTTCTTCCACCCTTTAGCCTTTATGAAGAGGTCTCTTTATGGAAAAACTTTTTTCGACACCAACCTATCGGCCTTATAAAAGGAATGATCCTTCTTAGAGATGTTAAGAGAATTTTTCCTACACATGAACTATATCAAGAAAATAATCCTATAGATCTGGTCAAAAACTTTCCCAATTCCTCTCCGTTTCCAGAGATCTATTTTGATGTAGGAAGCCAAGATAATTTCGGGTTCCAAGTGGGTTACGAAATATTCAAAAATATTTTAGAATCGAACGATTTTCCCTTTACGTCATACCTTGAGGAGGGAGGAAACCATTCAATCTATTTATATCGAAATAGAAACCTACTTCAATTCATGAAAAGATGGATAAAACACCAATCACAACCTCTGTAGCGACGATTCGCCCCTTAATTCCTAAAAGACCGCGAGATAAATGACCGCTCAACTCTGCGATGTTTTTTTCCGATAAGTGAGAGTGGACTATAAATTTGTAAATCTATGGATACCTGCAGCAAAAATTCACGGAGCCGTTCAGACAGAGGCAATTCTATTTGTTATTCTTTCGGCAATTACCTCATTTATTCTCTATAAACTCTTCCTCCGTCGACTCACCCCTGAGCGACATAAAAATCTCCGGAGTCAATTCAAGAACCTAATTTATCATTCACTTTTTTGTTGTTTATTCTTTGGATTATTTTTTCTTACAAAGAAATGGCCAAATTTAAATCCTACCTATTTAAGAATCGCACCCTACTTTGGATTATTCACCATTATTTCCGCAAGTGTCGTATTTGTAAAAACGTGCCGAATAATTATTTTTGAATATCTATTTTTTAGAAGTATGACGGTAGGGGTTCCCCTTTTACTGGTTAATATTTTTACTCTTGCCCTCAGCATTGTAATTGGCGCATGGCTGCTCAGCTCGATTTTTGAATTCAGACTACTTCCTCTAGTTGCTACCTCGGCAGTATTTTCAATCGTTTTAGGACTTGCTCTTCAAGATACCCTAGGAAATCTTTTTTCTGGAATCGCACTGCAATTAGACAAACCCTATTCGATAGGGGATTGGGTTGAAATTTATAATGGAAGCCAAAAGCTGACCGGTCTTGTCACTGAAATAACCTGGCGTGCTACTGTATTACTCTCAATGACTGAAGAGGTTATTAGCATTCCTAATCGCATTGTTTCCCAATCTCAGGTTAATAATTATGCGGCTAAAACCGGCCCCATTATTCGAAGCCAACTCTTTAGAATTCCCTACGGTACTTCAATACAAAAGTCCAAAACGGTTCTGCTTTCGGCCATCGAACCCATTAGAGAGATTAGAAAATTACCCGAACCCATGGTGCTAGTCATAGAAAGTGCAGAGTCCTGGATTACACTAAAGCTTGTTTACTATATTGATGATTTTGGTAAGCAATTTACAATCACCGATGACGTACTTACCTTAGCGCTAGACGCTCTTCAATCCACAGATATTTATCTAGCGCCCCCTAGGCTAACAATTACAAATAGCTGACCAGTCTTTGTAAAACTAAGTGGCTCAGCTACTTGATAATAGATTTCGAAAAAATATCTTTTTTATAATCCTTAAATAGTGACCTGTGGTTCTTTTCTAATAAGAGAACATCATCGACCCCAGATTCTTCACAAAGCAAAAACTTACCATTTCCCTTATACAAACGAGGCCGACCGATAATTCTAGCCTCTGATGAAGTAGCCAATACCTGCGTATCTTTTTTACCAAGTATCAGATAGCTCACAGGTAGTGATCTCAAATCGATATTCAGATTGCGACTAAACAAACCCCAAAATGAATGTTGAAATACCTCTTGCGGTGGCGATGCGAAATGGTGGCACCAATGTGGTTCGTTCTTCGCAGATAACATTCCACACGCTTTTTGATGCTGGCACGGAGCTAACACCACCATTTTTTCTATTACTTTTTTTCGTATCTCAATAAGACGACGACTAGTGCTGTGTGTACCAGGCTCTACCCAAAATACATAATCAGCTTTTTCCGCAAGCGTCAGCACCTCAATTAATTCTTTTTTACTTAATTCATTAACGATGTGACTTAAAATGAGAATCCAATTTCCACCAGGAACCTGTACTTCAGATAGTTTTGTTAAAGGGATTTGAGGAAATCTCTTTTCTAGGTTCTTAGCAGAAAACTCTATGGCTTGACGAGACTTATCCCATAGCCAGACATCTGAAATGTTATCGGCCCCCAAATGTTCAACTATCTTCTCAGCAGCAATTCCAGTTCCAGAACCATAATCAAGCACCGTATAAGATTCTTTTTTATTTAAAATAGCTTTGTCTGAAAAATCCTTTAAAACAGCATCCCACTTCCAACCGATTCGCTGAGCAAACGTCTGATGATAAAGGTCCAAAAGGCGAGAGGAGGACCAATAGTCTTTTTGTCCACCTACAGTTTCAGATAAAAAAATAGCTCTTAAGGATTTAAGAGACTCCCAGTCTGCCGGATTTAATTTTTCTTGATTCATTTTATCCATTTGCAATGACATCTAATTCTGCCCATCGAGCATATAGGTTACTTAAATCTTGTTGCGCAGCCGCTAGCTTCTGAGTGAGCTCCGATAAGCGTTTCGAATTCGTTTGTAATTCAGGAAGGGATAATTCTGAGTTGAGTTCATCTACCTTTCTTTCTGCTTGCTGAATTTTACCTTCCATTAAACTGAGTTCACGAACGTCATTGTAACTCATTTTCTTTTTCTTTTGTGTCGCGCCGTCGTCTTGAGTTATTTTTTTTGAAGCTTTAGAGGGTTGGTTTTCTTCTCTCCATTGTTCCCACTGTGAAAGCCCTGCAAACTTGACTAACTCTCCTGTATTCTTCGAAGCATACGGAAAGGCTACAATCTCGGTAGCCACCTGGTCTAAAAAAAACCGATCATGGGTTACTAAAATAACAGCTCCTTCAAAATCGGTAAGACAGTTTTCTAGGACATCGAGTGTTTCAATATCTAAATCATTAGTCGGTTCATCTAAAACTAAAACCTTTGCCTCTTTTAACATCAGACGAGCAAGCAATAATCTAGATTGCTCTCCGCCAGACAATCTTCCCACTGGAAGCTCAATTTGCTCTGGTGAAAATAGGAATCGATCTAAATACCCCCTGATATGAATAGGACGGCCACGATAAATAACGCTGTCGCCACCGGGGCATAATGTCTTTTGAACGGTAAGACGAAGATCTAAAGACTCTCTTTTCTGCTCAAAATAGGCGACCGAAAGTTGATCAGCCCTAATGACCATTCCAGAATCAACCTCCTCCTGGCCTAGTAAACAACGAATTAGGGTGGATTTGCCGCAACCATTCATTCCCAAAAGCCCTAACCGACTACCTGGACCGATAAAAATATTGAAACCTGAAAATAATGTTTTGTTTTCAAAGGATTTAGAAACTCCGCGAGCCTCGATAAGACGCTTGGGTTGCTTATCAGCAGATTGAAAATCTAAGCTAACCTCTCTTTTTCGATTACGATATTCTAATTCTTTAACATCATCTTGGAGATCATAAGCTCTATCGATTCTTGCCTGTTGTTTGGTGCTTCTTGCTTTAGGTCCTCTTCGAAGCCACTCAGTCTCACGTCTTAATTTATTTTTTAGGGTGGTCTCCTCCACCTTTTGTTGAGAAAGCTGAGTATCTCTCAATTCCAAATAACTCGTATAATTTCCTCGAACTGCCAAAACTCCCTGTGGATATTGCGAGTTCAGCTCAAAAATACGGGTGGTGGTATTTTGTAAAAAAACGCGATCATGAGTAATCACTACAACTGCAAAGGTGGCACGATTCAAAAAATCTTCTAACCACAAAATACTCTCAATATCCAAATGGTTGGTTGGCTCATCTAATAAAAGCAATTCAGGTTCTTTAACCAGCTCTCTTACAAGAGCAATTTTTTTCTGCCATCCCCCAGAAAGTTTTCCTATTTTTGTTTCGGAAGAGTAGCCTTGAGATTCAATATCGAGTCTTCCAATCCATTCCCATATTAATGATTGAGATTCGCTTGAAAGAGGATCTTTACGTCCCGATAAAATAACCTCTTCAATTGTAGAATCTAGTGAAAGTTCAGGGCTCTGCTCTAGAAATCCTACCTTAAGTCCTTTTTGAAAAGATAGATCACCTTCATCGTGATCTATTTTGCCAGAAATAATTTTTAAAAGCGTAGATTTTCCGGCTCCGTTGGGCCCAATGAGCCCAATCCGGTCCTTACTTTCAATAACAAAATTTAACCCTTTAAAAAGAGGCCGGGCTCCAAAAGATTTCTGGAGTCCCTGAGCGGTAAGTAAAATCGCCATAAAATCTTCTAGAATCTAGGGTGTGTAATAGACCCTCTTTAACTCGTTATAATGTTTTTCCTGCAACTTCCCACGACGACTACACATTAAATTGGAAGTATCTACTTGGTAACTAATCATTTCTTGGGTGCTTGTATCATAAAATTCCACATAGCAGTCGGGGAATCCTAAGGTATGTCCAAATTCATGGCGAATGGTCCATCTCACATGATATTCCGCCAAGGATTGATTAGCATCCATAGTAATAGTGCTTCCTGCAAGGGTATTAACGTGAGGCGTGGCCCCAGGGGTAAATACTATGTGCGTGGTCTCATAACCGCCCTCAATAAAGTCTAGGTTAAGAGCCCAGTTCCCCCACCTCCATTCCTCTTCAATATTAACCTTTAGAAAATTCAATACTTCTTGAGATTTAGGGTTTGTAAACGGAGTTTTTAAAAGGTGGCTACTATTGGATTTCCAAACAATATCCTCTCTTTTTGCTGTAATAAAAAAGAGCTCATCCCATTTGGCCTGCCCCTCTTTCAAAAAGGTGCGATAGAAAGTTAGTGGGTGCCCCTCTTTTTTTATGATGGCATTTAAATTATCACTACAAATCGACTCTGTATCCCCACCGTTGAAACAAAGCCCTTGCAACCAACCCTCATATTGTTTTCGAGTCTCTTCACTAAGGGTCTTCCAATTAGTAAGGGTTTCCTCTAGTTGGGGAACCTGTCGTAAGTAATAATACCCACGAATGTCATCATGTTTTCTCGCAGCATATCCCCAGAGCATTGGGGACTGTAAAATCCACCGAGATGCCCTTGCATAAATCTCATCAATTTTGATTCCCCAGGCAATAAATTCAGAATCAGAAACGGGTGGGTTTTGAGTCAGGGCCAGATTGCCTAAAATAATACCTTTAATATTTTGCGGTAATTCTATTTGGAGCTTCTCAAAAAGATCTAAAATTATTTTAGGGCTTGATATCCTAGGACTATTAATCGGATAACCCGGCTGATTTTGAGGACTGCTCAATGAAATTTTATTTCCTTCGGGACGATTTTCATTAATCAGTTTCATCCAAGACAAAAACTTTTTTCCCATAGCCATGATCGGCTCTAATTCATTATTTTCTTCGCCGTCATCTCGACTATGAGACCGCATTAAGGGTTGGTATTCACTTCCCATCATCTCAAGATCCAAATGGGCTAGTGGCAAATCGGTTGCAGCAAAAGAGACGACAGAACAAAGAGTTATAAAAAGATATTTCATAGCGCCCCCCAGCGATATTTTTCCCCAAAAAAGAAAGAATCATTAGATTATCACAGGTTAAACAAAAGTCTTTTTTATTGTATTTGAGAAAACATAATCGCAATAAAGAGCCATTGCATAGGTGATTCTTCTGCCTTCACCCAAGTGACATTTCATGGCTGAACACTATGAGTATTCACCATAATTGCCTGTCTCTTAGTTGGTATAAGAATAGCAGTCCTTAAACAGGAGGTTGTTATGTCCTTTAGGGTATCTAGCATTTACAGGTGCAGTGTTCTTTTTTTTATAGTTTCCGTAACGCTTTTAGCCGATTCTCCTAGTCTCATCTTTAGCGCTCCTACCTATCGCGGAACGGGATGTGCTCAGGGCTCGGTGGCATTTCTGGCAACTAGTGATGCTTTTTCATTTATCTTTTCTAGTTATCTAGCTGAAAAGGGACCTGGAATATCGATTAAAAATAGCACTAAGAATTGCCAGTTAATTACGAGAGTGACCGTCCCTCTCGACTATACAGCAGAGGTGGTATCAATCGATTACCGAGGGTTCACAGAATTAGAAAGCAAAACAGCCTCCTATCTATTTACCTATTTTATCTTTGGAAATTCACAGGTGGGATCTAGTCCGATGAAATACTTTTCGGGTCCAAAAGAATTCGACTTCTTTAAAAGAGATAAACCCTATTTTAATCGGCCAAATCGATGTTCTACAGGGCAGCCTATTGCGCTGGTCCTGAACACTTCAATGGGCGTTATTGGAAGCTCTAATCGACAAGGAGTGATCACGCTTGATTCTATCGACGCAACCATAGAGGCGAAGTTACGTTTAGTTCCCTGTCGATAATTTTTCAGAAACTCTTTTTTAATGAATCTAATCAAGTCTCTCGCTCTGCCTGGTGATCACTTCTATCCCGATTCGCAATAGCGGTACCTTAACGATAGGCCTTTGCTAACTTCACAAACTCATAGGCATTGAGTACACCATACCCAAATTGAGTGTCTATTTTCTTTTCTGAAGATTTGAGGAGTAACTTTTTAATATCAGAAAACTTCAATTTGGGATTGGCCTGTAATGCGAGTGCAATAGCACCCGATACATGAGGAGTGGCCATTGAGGTTCCAGCCCAGGTCGCATATTTATTACCAGGAAATGCCGAAGTTATTTTTTCCCCAGGGGCTGAAATATCGGGTTTTAAAAGCGTTAAAATACTTTCTCCTACTTTCCATAAATTAGGACCTCGACTTGAAAATGCCGCCAATTCTCCATTGGGAGAAATAGCCCCGACAGCAATGGGTTCAGGAAGTCCGCCCGGGAATCCATTAGGAGATTTTCCAGAGTTTCCAGCAGCAAAAACAGGGATAATTCCACCATGAATCCATGTTTGAATAGCTCTCAAAAAGGGAGCAAAATCCTCTACATCATAAATAGTTTCAATGTCCAAATCTCCGCCCCAAGAATTACTCACAATCTGAGGGAAATCATTGGTACTTAAATCACCATCTGGATCAAAGATCCATTGCATAGCATCGATTAGGCTTGAATCACCTCCGGAGCCACCTGCTGCAAAGGCTTTCGCAAAGATAATAGACGCTTCAGTTGCGATACCCACCTTATTTCCGGAAATAGTTCCCGCAACGTGAGTGCCATGACCATGATCATCATAGGCTGACGCAATATGATTAATAAAATCCTTAAAAACAATATTTTTGTTAGCCAGTTCTTGATGTCGACTTTGGATACCGGTATCGATGATACCGATGCGAATTCCATTACCATCCAGTTCAGGGAATTCTGCTCTAAGTTTTGTAATCCCAATTTTTTCTAATCCCCAAAGATCACCATCCAACTCTTTAAGTGTGTTAGCGACGACTAAATTAGGGCTAGGAGAAATCAGGCGTCTGACCTTATCTTCATAAAGTCCCTTTACCCATGCCTCATGAGAAAGTTTGGTTGCCGCCTCGTCGTCAAGAACTAGAGCCGCCCCCCTTATTATCCAAAGGTCTTTCACATTGGATCTAATCCCCCTAGTTCCAATCCAGTTTTTTAATTGGTCCACATTCTTCTGATTGCTTGTTTGGAGAAGGGATTGGAAGGCACCATGTTCCATAGATGATATGGAAATTTCAGACTGTTTAAAAAGAACAATGAAATTTTTTGCAAAGAGGCCAGTAGAACTCAAAACCACACAAAGCAAACTCAATCTTAAAAAAAGTTTCATTTCGATTCTCCTTCTTTAGTGCCAGCCTTAAATCGCTCTTTTATTTCTTGAAGCATTTGTTCAGAGGCATCCTTCACTACTTTAATACCTCCTGTTTCTAAGGTTTTTAAGGTGTTCACGCCTAATGAAATAGTTAGTGGTTCGGTAGCTCCTTTGACGTTAAGGGTAATCGCTCCACTAAATCCTTTTGGAAAATTTGTGTCTATAAACTGTACAAATTCAGTTTTTACCTGCGTCGTTAATTGAGCTTTTACAGCATTTCCAAAGAAACTAGTTTCAACCTGAACTGGCTGACTGGGAACAAATTTTATTTGTTTCATTTCTAAAGAGGTGACTTCGTAAGCTAGACCTCCACTAGTTAAAAGCCTACCTGCTCGCAAAAGATCCCATCTCATCTTTTTAATCTCTAAGCCACGGGTCAAAATCTCTGTTGAACTCGGAGGGGCTTTAAATAAACTAGTTTCAGCAAGGTTTTGGTCATCATTCTCATCTAGGGATGTCGCATAATCGACAAATAGAAAGAGTTGGTGATTCGGACTTAAATGCACTTGGCCTAAGTTAGGGACTGAGATCATTTGGACCTCGGCACCCTCATACTCTGTTTTATTACGAAAAAGAGTACCATCTGCATTAGTTCGCACATTTGAGGTATAGGTTTTAGCCTGTGGATAAAGTTTGGTAACTACAGCCCCCACACCCGCCCCCCCTAATCTGTTATCGTAGACCGTTTCGTAAACAAAGAGCCCGGGTTCATCTAGATATTCCAGATCAATTTTGTTGAAATTATGGGTTACCATTCCAGGTTGACCAGGATAACGCACAATGCCGCATCCTGAAAAAATAACAAGTATAGCCAAACAGAAACCTAATCGGCAAACACGATGGAAAATCATGACTGAACCCCCGTTTTTTGAAATGGAATTAGAACTTAAAGAAAAGAAAAGTAGCTCCTTCTATTATTGAATAGCTCCAGTTTTTTCACAAGGAAAGAAAGTACCCACTTTTCAAATTTGCATTTCGATTCCTGCAGAATGAGTTGTGATTTCCCTTTTAAAAAACTGCCCTCTTGGATCGGCTCCCGTATAATAGGAATAGTAAAGTTTAAAGGACTTGTAGGCATCCAAAGGATTGCCAAATGCTATGCCAAGCTGCACATTCATGCACGTATGCGTCGAACTCTCCCCCTTTTGTTTCAGGTCGAATCCACCATAAGGAACCACTTTATGACTTCGCAAAGGGAAAAAAGAGGTAGCTCCTAATTGGACCGTCCAGTTCGGAACTGTAGGCGTGGAATTAACTATAAAATGAAATCCCGAATAAAGGTGCGTATCGGAATTTAATAAATAACCTACCCTTAAAACGGCTGTTTCTCGACTATAAGCAATAGCCCCTTCACTACTTCCATCTGCAAGATGGGCTGAGATATGAGTAAATCGAAACTGATATTGCATCTGTCCCACACTAGTTTCGGTATAAAAACCAATCAGTCCATCCGCGGTCTCTAATGGAAATCGCTGGTCGGCCTGTTTCATTGTGAAATACCCCGCACCTTCTAGGCCCAGATGAAAAAACCAATCCGGATTTTCAATACTTCGAATTCCTAATAAGGAAAAATAATTTCCGATAGTGGCATTAATTTTTGAACTACCTTCAAAGGAAAGTGCCATTCTTATTTCTCTAGGATCTGCAAAGGTCATTCGAAATGGACGCCCTTTGGGATTTAACTCAAGGCCCAATGAGCCCATAGCGAACTGTGAAATGCAAAAGAGTACTAAGAACAAAGAAAGATATTTCATTTGTATTTTTATAACTAGTCGTTGTGGAGACTAATGTATCCGAAGAGTGTTTAAAGTATTTTCATTAAGGGGACTATTCTGAGCGTAGCGAAAGATCTTCATCGACAATTTTATATCTTTACGAGGAGATCCTTCGCTACGCTTAAAACAGGTTGCTAATGGAACGCCTTTTAAGTATCGCGCTTCACGCGCGAATCATTTGCATTATCCAATAAGACCTAATTAAAAAAGTACAGTGGTTCCTAAAGTATGTTCAAGAGGTGCATTGGGTTGATTAGGAATTTCCATCGCATAATGCAAAGACAGTCTTGGACTGACAAAACTAGCTCCAAAGCTCCATAAGTTTTGTTTTTCTTCAGTTAATATTCTATACCCGCCTCGAATAGCAAAAAAGAAAGGGGATAAATATTCCACTCCGACTCCATATTGATACGGAGCTATGGAACGTAGTCTCGACTGAGTTGCTACAGAAAGTGATAAAATCTGATCATAGGTAATTCTTCCTCCTACGCTATAGTCCCTAGGAAGCTTCAACAGTTCATTTCCGCCAAGAACATTTCGTATCGCGGCTCCAAGCTGCAAGAAGTTATGATTATAAATTATACCTAAGTCGCCATCATTTAAACGAACCCTTTCTCCACGGGTATTGGGGCCCCAAATAGATTTTCCTGATACGCCAATTCCAATTTCATTAGAAATTCGTTTCATCATTGCCAGTTTAGCACCCTCAATATATTTTTGATTTCCTGAAGGCACCACATCTTTGTCATAGTAATCACTCCCCACCTCTCTTCGAAAGTAACCAAGTGCTCCTCCCAAATCTGAGGTTTTGGTATCTAATATTGATACGGTAAAAGATTTAGGTAGCGCTAAGCTTCCATCGACAGAATAAACATTAACAAAACTACTCGCTGCCGGATTTGAATAAAGACTATCATTTCCTTGTGATGAGCCCACCAAGGACTGTCCCTGAGCACGTTCTTGAATTGGAACGAAATCTTCAGCGGCATGAAGACCCATCGCATACAAAACCAATCCTAATCCTAGAAGCATTTTCATAAAAAACCCTATCTATTTTATATTGGATAAACACCCATACCGAGGAACCGAGATGCCTTTAATTTTAACGTTTATATGCTAAAAAATAAATACATAACAAGTCAAAGAGCCGCCAGCCCCTTAACAATAAGGGGCCAATTGGCTCAAACAAGGTTCGGTTAGCCCCCCCTTCAACTCTTTGTTAGACTCAAATTGGCACCTTAATTACTCAAGAATAACTAGATAATTCGATAGCTTAACGCAATATCACCTCTAAAAATTTGACATTATCTCCTTATTTGGTAAGGTCTGGCAGGTTTCTTATAAACTATGATTGAATAAATCGGGGTGAATGATGAAAAAGAAGACTAAAAAACCGGTAAAAAAGATGACCTCAAAGATCACCAAAAAGAAAGTAGCCACTAAAAAACCAGCACTAAAAAAAGTGGCTTTTATGAAATCCTCAAAAAAATCGGCTCCCAAAAAATTGGCTAGCAAATCCAAGTCTACAAAAAAAGCAAAGCCTGTCGCAATGATTGCAAAAAAGGCAAAGCCTGTCGCAATGATTGCAAAAAAGGCAAAGCCTGTCGCAATGATCGCAAAAAAGGCAAAGCCTGTGGCAATGATCGCAAAAAAGGCAAAGCCTGTGGCAATGATCGCAAAAAAGGCAAAGCCTGTGGCAATAACTTCAAAAAAAGTAACGCCCGAGATTGTCGTGATAGCAAAACCAAGCGTTCCTGAATCCAGATTTTCAATCATTAGGGATCTTAAGATAAACAAAACAGAACTTTTAAAGTTTAAAAATGTTCTAGAGGAACAGCTTAAAGATCTTCAACACGATTTCGGCAAAAAATATCTAAACATTAAAAGTACAGCTCTTCCAGACGTTAACGATCAAGCCAGTGCGGAATCGGAACGTAACTTTGAAATCAGAATTAAAGACCGCGAAAGAAAGCTAATCGGTAAAGTTCAAGAGTCTCTTAAAAAGGTAGCTGAGGGCACTTACGGGATTTGTGAATCTTGTGGAGATGCAATCGGTAGTAAAAGACTCATGGCTCGTCCAGTAACTAATCTTTGTATTAATTGTAAATCACAAATGGAAGATAATGAGAGACGTGAAGAAAACATGGTTCACTCCTTGCCAGACTCTAAGGGTTCGCTAGTTTAAAAAAACTAATTTTATATTTCTGGAAAAGCCCTAGATTCATCTAGGGCTTTTTTTTTACTTTTCCATTAAGTTCTTCTCTGATTTATACCATTCTATTTTTCAAGACCTTTTATTAGCGCTTGCCTACCAAAGAGACCGATTAAAGTTTGCGCTTAACTTCAGACGCCACTCTCTTAGAATCTATTCTATTTTGAATATCCTTAGCAGCAATAATTCCGTCAGCCATAGCGGTAACACAACAAGGGTGTGATGCTTGGGTGACCTCGCCTATTGCATAAATTCGATTAAAAGAGGTACGTCGAAACAGATCTGTTTTTACAAACCCTTTTATAGTTTTAAGCGCAAAGAAGGGGGAGATAACGTTTACTGCGTGCCAGCCATACATCACAACAATCACATCAAAAACTTCACCATTAATTTTTTTCCCTATTTTATCAATGGTGAAAGACCCAACTTTTAAATCTCCTTTGTTAATTTTTTTAACAAATGGAAATTGCGCTCTCACATGCCTAGCAAAAATTTTTATACTTTTTGGTCTTTGTTTTTTGATGAACTGGTAGTTTTCAAAAGCATTATCACCACCCCCTAAAATAGCCACTGTCTTACCGTTGAAATTTGATTTTTCAATTAGGTGTCCCGGTCCAATTAAAACTTGAGAAGAGGGTTCTAGTCCACCTGTATTAGGGCTCACTCCACTTGATAGAACTACATATTCACTAGTTGCCTCTGAAATTGAATCATTTTTTCTTATAACTATTTCAAATAGGCCTTTCTTATTATTGAATTTTAAATGTGTGATCTGGGTGTTGAAACGAATCGCTATTTTTTCCCCTTTAATTTGCTTATTAACCTCTCGGCTAAAGGCCTTTCCATTAAGATAATTTTTTCCGAGAATCCAGCCATTAGAGTAAGGACTATCATTTTGAAGTCCTCCTAAACGGCCTCTTATTTCAACGATTAAAGGATTAAATCCTAGGTGTTTTAGCCAAAGAGCACAAGAACACCCTGCGGGGCCTCCTCCTATAATCAATACGTCATAATGAGATTTTTTCATGAAATAATCTTAACGAAATTTATCTAGAGATCAAAGGCTAAGCCGGTAGTCAACCCGCCGAAACTTCGGGTGGGCCCAGAAACTACAAAGGTGAACTCAAAGTCGGAAACCCAATTTAAAGAATTTGATATTTTGATTAACAATACTGATGAGGGTCCCACGCGATATCTAAAATCCTGACCGCTATTGGATTGATCATAAATATTAATAGAACTAAGCGCATAATCAAATCGATTTGCAATACCGAGCGCCCATTGAAAATGTTTTTTATTAATCACTGAATATTGGGCAGTAAGCCCGCCTTCAAAAACCTGTTGAACAACCGAAACCACGCCCTCCGACTGCTGTTTTCTAAAATAGCCTAGTGAAGGTCTTAGGTAAAATGAAGGCATTAGTACTGGAATACTTAGACTAACTCTACCGCCTATAAATAGCTGCATTCCTAGAACATCGCTAGATGTAGAATCACCTCTCATTAGTGTTCCTAATTGAACGGCTGCCATCATATGAGGTTGTGGGCGACTATGAAGCAAACCTGGTTGATTTTTAAAGGCGACACCTGCCGCACTGCCGCTATCCCTAGGAGGAAGTAACGGAACGGTTTTGGGTAATTGAGCTAGAGCCAAACCACTCAAAACCTGCATGAAAACTATTAGAGAAACAATCTTATTCATAATCCGGCACCATAACTTCCTAAATATTTTCTATATATCTGTTGGGCCACCTGTCCGGCACGACCGTCTGTTGAAAGAATTGCCTGATGGCACCTAGCCAAATCGGCAAAATTAAAATTCAAAGTATTGTTACTAGAGGTACTAGAACAAATGAGAATATTAGACATGAGCCTTAAAAGGCTTTTTCCTACCAGCTGATGGTCTCCCAATGTCTGTCCAATTTCATATTGAATGGCTGCCCACACGGCTCCGCCCTCGTGAGAATCAAAATTGCTTTCGGAATTAGATTCTATTCTCGATACAATTTCTGGAGTAAATATTTTAGGTCTAGCAAGATCTCTGTTTTCAGTAGGAAAACTACAAAGAAAATATCCTGGATCCTTCACCGCTAAAAATCCAAAATAATCGGCAAATCCCTCATCCACTGCAGCTAAAGTGTGAGAAGTAGGCTTTGATTCTCCCACCTGCATGTTTCTCTTAATTCCGGGCTCATAAAATAAATGCTGAAAAATTAAATGGGAGAATTCGTGATTCATAATTCCTATATTCAAGCCCAAGGGAATCCCGTTTATGTGGTCGGTTGGATAGGAGAAAAAATAATTTAAAAGAGTTGAGACTCCATTTGAAGCGGTCATTTTAAGAGGATAATATTCAGCATTATCCGATATTTCAGATCTATTTCCATTAGTGCCCGTGATTCTTTTAGCTCTGTGAATAATTCTAGTATCGGAAAAGTTAGGTACTATAGCAGCCAAATCGATATTTGGATCAAGTCTTTTAGTCTGGAGATATCCTAATTCTATACTGTAATACAAACTCGCGGCAAAAAGAGAATCTAGATTAGCGGGTACATAAGCATTTCCAGATTTAAATAATTCAATATCAACAGGCTCAAGGCCTTTCCCGGTGTTTAAAATTTCTGGATTCTGCTCTAGATCTTTTGAAGAAAACAAGACTCTCCCTACTTTTCCTCTCATCTCTTGTAGGTTATCTAAGGTCTGAATAGTCGCAGGGGAGACCGAATACCGACAGTGGCCACCCATAGGCTGTATGACCGTAATACTCACATGGCCCACAAGGGTACTTTTATTGCAACTCAAAAAACAAATACAACTTAATATACCAAGACCTATAATAAATATTTTTTTAAGGTTTTTTATCATTCAAAGTCCTTAATGCCCTTCCTCTAAAGGAAGCAGCATTTATGCCATCAATTGTTTAAAATTTAGGCTGATATTAGTTAGTGAATACAAAAAGAGGACAAAGAGAGGAGACAAAAATTGGCTTTTCACAAGATGAATGAAAACAGATGGCTAGTGTTTTTAAATGTTTCAGGGTTGATTAGCCCTTTATTTTTTTTGAATCTAGTTTTTTGGCATTTATAATATCGGCCTCTTCATCCTCGAATGGAATTAGAATGGTCCCTTTTGGGAAATCGTTGCTTTGGTGGTGTAACCAGCTTACAGCTTGATCGGTCGTACGAATTTTATTTTTCATGACCTCTAAAATAAAATTCTTAGTTACAATTGTGGCAATAGACTTTTTAATAACCCTGCTCTTACCATCAGCCATTTTGATAATAAAAGGAACACGAAAATCTCTCTTCGAATCATAATCTGCAGACCTCCGCCAGGAGTGGTCGGAACTTATAATTAGTGTCGATTTATTCCACTCACCACTAGCCTCTAGCATTCGCCTAAACTCTCCGATTATTTTATCAACCAGCAACATATTTCCAAAGTATTG
>SHZA01000030.1 GCA_009692515.1 Bdellovibrionales bacterium | reverse complement strand
CAAGAATTCTAGGGTAGCGTAATGATTTATCTTTCCCTACAAACCCCTACCCTTGGTTAGGGCGGGCTTACCCTTTATTCGGGGCCAGGTATTGTTTTTTTATTGCTTGGTAGAGAAACACTTTTCTTCTATAAGAGTCCCTTCATGTGGATTCAAAAAAATAAGGCCGCCATCGTTTTAGCTCCGATGGAAGGGGTCACCGACTGGCCTATGCGAGTTTTACTCACTCAACGAGGTGGATTCAGCCATTGTGTCTCGGAGTTTATTCGCATTAGTCACGAACTAGTTCCAGATAAAGTTTTCCTTAAGTCGATTCCTGAACTTAAATCTGGGGGGAAAACACCCTCGGGGGTGCCCGTCCAGGTTCAGCTCTTGGGAGGCGATGCGAGAAAACTTGGTGAAAGTGCGGCACAGGTAGTGGGGCTTGGGGCTTTGGGTGTCGATCTTAATTTTGGATGTCCTGCTCCCACTGTAAATCGCCATGATGGCGGGGCCACGCTTTTAAAATATCCCGCACGAATATATGAAATTATTTCTCGTGTTCGAGATTCAGTTCCTCCTGAACTTCCAGTGTCTGCAAAACTAAGATTGGGTTGGGATAGGATCGATTCTATCTTTGAAAATGCGGCACAGGTAGAGCGAGCTGGAGCCTCTTGGATTACAGTGCATGCACGAACTAAGGAGCAAGGTTATGCACCTCCAGTCCACTGGGCCATTTTAGAGGAGGTGCAACGAACGATAAAATTACCGTTGATTGTGAATGGTGATATCGGGTCGCAGAAAGAATACTTTGAATGCAAACGTGTCACGGGAGCTATTCACTATATGATCGGTCGAGGGGCTCTTTCAGATCCCAATCTCGTTCATGCCATGAAAAACGATCTAGAGTTATCAGAGACCTCGGAATTATCTTCCATGGGACAGAGCCCTGCAGATTGGCTTCCTCTTTTAAAACAATTCAGCGAACTAACCCAAACCTATACCGAAACTCCCGGCTATACTCTTCGCCGAATTAAACAGTGGCTCAATCTAGCCTCTAAAAAAAATGGCCTTCCTTGGTTTGAAGAGGTCAAAAGAGCCACAGACCTCCCCCAACTATTTGCGCGACTCAATGAACTCTAAATTTAAAAATTAGTTTTAGAGAGGCTCACATTACCTTTTGCAGAGTTTAGAATATTTTAAGAGCTTGTTATCTTTTAGGATTCAGCTTTCAATTTGACACTCAGCATTATTCTGTTTTACAAGGGTGGCTCAAATATGAAAATCTTGGGTGCTCATCTTTTTTTAATCGGGTTTTCTATTATCTTTCCACACATAGGTTTATCCGAAACGTGGAATGTGTTTGGCCCCGATGAAAGAAAACCTCTCCTATCCTACGATTATCCATTTCGCACTATTGGTTTAATAGAAAACTCCCGGTGCACTGGCGTGTTGGTAGGACCCCAATGGGTGCTCACCGCTGCCCATTGTGTTTTAGATTCCACAACGAAAACCTTAAAAAAAGATATCTCCTATTTTTATCCTAATTACCTTCATGGAAAAAGTTATCGAAAATCTTGGATTACCCATGTGTGGTTGGGAACTGAAGATCCAGAAGTGCATCGCGATGAAGACTGGGCCATACTAAAGCTGGCCGATAAGTTGGGAGAGGGTTTTGGATGGATGGAGATCAAAGAGGTTACCTCTGCACAGGTACAATGCGCCAGTTATTCCGCCGATTTATTAAAAGGTGAAACCCCTTCTCTCCATGCTAACTGCAAAATTACCGGAGAGACACAGGGTATGCTTCTTCATAATTGTCACACCACAAGAGGGTCATCGGGAGCACCGCTCTTTACCATTGAAAACGATAAGGCTTTCATTGCGGGACTTAATATAGGCGAATTTCGAGATGAAAAAGAAAATTCCCTCTTTCTTCCAAATTACGAAAGTATTCATGCAAATCTCGCCATCAAACCCAATAAATTTCAGAAAAAACTGCAAGAACTACGACAACAAGAATAGCTATTTCTCTTAATTATTCGTTCTTACCGTGCCGATTAAACCTCTTAGATTTCAAGAATTCTTTGACGGCAGTCCTTCTCTTTTATATTCTTTTCTTTTAATACCTTCACCCATTTCACAAAAGGCTATTCCTTATGGCAAACATTTCTCCTTACAAAGCTCTCTATTACAATAATCAAACCTTCAAAGATTTAACCTCCCTGGTGATTCCTCCGTACGATAATATTCCTGCAGGGGACGAACAAAAATATTTTAATCGTAGTCCTTACAATTTCTCCCACGTCCTTTTATCTAAAGGCCAAAATGAAGATTACTCTCAAGCCAATGATCTTTTAAAAAAATGGCAGGAGCAGCACATTTTAAAGGAGACAAGCGTCCCGTGTTATTATCTTTATCAGCAAAGTTTTGAAGCTTACGGAAAGAAACATATTCGCCATACCTTGATGTGTGCCGTTGAATTACAGCCCTTCTCTGCAGGTATTGTGCGTCCTCACGAAAACACCTACGGCCAATACAAAGCAGATCGACTCCAAATATTAAGAAAAACCCAGTGCAACCTCAGTCATATTTTTGGAATGGTTGACGATGAAGAGGGGGTTCTTGAAAATATTTTTGAGAAATGGATGTTTGAGACCCCCTTTCTTAAGGCGCATACCGATGATGGCACTGAACACCTTCTTTGGAAGGTAGAGGGAGAAAAATATCCTGAGATAACCGCCTTTTTTAAAGAAAAATCTATTTATATCGTCGATGGGCATCACCGGTATGAAAGTGCCTTAATGTACGCAAAAGAATCTGGAGCTTATGGAGACGCAAACAAACCTGCGTCTCAAATACTTTTTGCCATTGCTAATTCCTTTGACCCCGGGCTCATTATATTTCCCACACACCGTGCAGTTAAAAAAGGATATTGCGCCTCCTTAGATTTGACCGCCATAGAAAAACAATATCAGCTATTACCTTTAGCCCCTGAAGCGTTGCTTCGGTTTGTAGAAAAATCCCAATCCACTCCGCAATTTGCACTCTACTACGCCAATAATTTATATTTAGTAATACCTAACCAATGGCAAAATGAAGGTGAGTCGATGGGTAGATCGGTGGCTAAATTATCGGTCACCTGGTCTGATCATAAATTTGCTAAAGAGTTCTGTGGAATTGATGATACCAATCGGTCACAAAAAATGGTTTACGAGAAGGATGCAAAGGCTCTATGGGAAAAAAGAGACCATTACGATCTTATTATTTTTCACGCGCCACCCGCAGTAGCCGATGTCATTAATGTAGCCAACGAACAAAAGTTCATGCCTCAAAAATCAACCTACTTTTTCCCGAAACTGGCCGCAGGGTTTACCATGCGCCGAATTGGTTAGGTCATAATGATCTTTAAACTAGGCTTGATAAAACTTTTTATCTTGAACAGATAACTGTTGAAGATACTCGCAGGGTTGAAATCTTGTTCCATGAGTTCGATTATAAATATCCAACTCACTCACAATGACCTGAGCTCCCAAGGAGTCTGCATAACGAAGCAGTCCCCCTCTGAAAGGCGCAAATCCTGTCCCAAAGATCATTCCAATATCAATATCAGAAACATCTCTGACCAATCCTTCATCAAGAATTCTCGCAGCCTCATTTATCATGACAAATACAAGACGTTTTTTGATCTCCTCATCGGAAACCTCTTTTCCTGCTTTAACTCCTATCTTCGTTAGAAGTTCACTATCTTCGGTTCTTTTTCCGTCCTGATGAAGATAAATACCTTTTCCAGATTTTTTTCCAAGACGCCCCTCTTTTGCTACAAACTCAATTGCCTTAGGTGGCTTCATTCTTTCTCCATATGCTTCAAAGAGCACGTGAGATACTTTAGCCGCCACATCCAGACCCACTTCATCTAATAAAGTAATAGGGCCCATCGGCATGCCAAAGGTCTCCATCACACGATCCAATCTTGTAGGAGACACACCCTCTAATAAAAGATAAACCGCCTCATTCAAATAGGGTCCTAAGATTCTATTCACAACAAATCCCGGAGCATCTTTTACGACAATCGGAGTTTTTCCTAATTTCTTAGCATATTGAAATACCGTAGCCACCGCTTCATCTGAAGTAGCCTCGCCTCGAATGATCTCCACTAAGGGCATTTTATCGACGGGATTAAAAAAATGCATTCCCACCACTCGTTTAGGATCCTTTACCGCCTTTGCAATTTCAGTAATGGAAAGACTAGAGGTATTGGTAGCTAGTATTGTGTCTACAGAAACCTTCTCACCGAGTTCAGCAAAAATTTTCTTTTTCACCTCCAGCGATTCCACAACAGCCTCTACCACAAGATCTAAATGGCTAAAGCCACTATAATCTATCGTCCCCTCAATTCGCTCCATTGCATTAGCAAATTCACTAGGTTTCATTCTTCTTTTTTCAACCATTTTTTTGAAAATCTTATGGGCCGCCTTGTACCCTTTCGCGACAGCATCCCATTGAATATCCTTCATTCTTACTCGAGTGCCTTTGGCGACAAATAGTTGAGCGATTCCACCCCCCATGACTCCCGCTCCGACCACTCCGGCTCGCTTAATTTCCTTTCCAAAAATTTTCCCTTCAACACCTTTATCTTTTTTAACCTTCTCTTGAAGATAAAAAATACCTAATAGGCATTGAGATTCCGATGTCACTACAAGATCTGTAAATGCCTTGGCCTCTATTTTCAGCCCGTTATCTAGATCGCCACCGTAGGTTTTTCTTAAAACCTCTATTATTTTCAAAGGGGCTGGATAGTTTCCATTCGTTTGCTTCATGACCATTTTTTTAGCTTGATCAAAAATCACCCATTTGCCACCGGGAATCGATTCTAAAAGCCGATCTTTGATATGAGTTTCATAGGTTCTCTTCTGTTTTGTCTTAGCAAGTTCTTCAGCCCAGGCCATGGCCTTTTCTTCTAAAAATTCAACTGGAGATACTTTATCGACCAACCCTATTTTTTTTGCGCGTCGCCCATCTAGCGTTTTTCCAGTTAGAATTAAATCAAGAGATTTTTCTAATCCTATCAATCGTGGCATTCTCTGCGTGCCACCCCAACCAGGAAGAACTCCTAAGAGTACTTCAGGAAGAGCGATTTTAGTTTCTGGTCCGTCACTTGCGATTCGATAATCACAGGCCAGAACCAATTCGGTTCCTCCTCCCATACAGGCCCCATGAATAGCAGCTATCGTGGGAATAGGTAGGCTTTCTAAAAAGGTGAACACCCCTTGAAGCTTGATAAGAGAATCGGTAGTAGCCTCTCCTCTGGCTAACCTTTTAATTTCAGCAATGTCAGCTCCCGCAATAAAAATAGAGGGCTTTCTACTGATAATTATCAGGGCTTCGATCGTTTTGTCCTCCTCCACCTGTAGACACAACTCAAAAAATCGCATCATATTAGGAGTTGAAAGCTTATTAGCCTTTTCCTGAAACTGATCAAAATTAATAATTCCGATATTTCCTTTTTTCTGCAAAGTAAGAGATTTTTCTGCTAGCGAAAAAGCATCTTCCTTAAAGGACCCTTTAAACATCGCAACCTCTTTTTCAAAACTTTCTCTAGTCAGTTCCATTAATTTCTCTCCAATAAAAAGGCTGCCCCTTGGCCGCCGCCGATACAAAGAGTGGCCAATCCTTTAGCCACTTTTCTACGTTTCATCTCGTTTAATAAGGTGATGACCAATCGGCCGCCCGTGGCTCCGACCGGATGGCCTAAAGCAATAGCGCCACCATTCACATTTAAAATATCATCACGAAGTTCCCCTAAGGCTTTTTTACGTCCCAATTTTTCCTGTGCGTATTTGTCGGAGTTCCACGCCATCTGATTGGCCAGAACCTGAGCTGCAAAGGCTTCATTGAGTTCGACCAGTCCAACTTCGGAAAAATCCATTCCCATTTCATCTAAAAGTGAAGCCGAGGAATAGATAGGTCCCATTCCCATTCGCTTGGGTTCACAACCTGAAAAGGTAAACCCTGCAATAGTGCCCAAAATCTCTCGTCCTTCAGCCTTCGCCTTTTCTTCCGACATTAGAAGAAGTGCCACCGCACCATCGGTGATGGGACAAGCATTGCCCGCAGTTACCGTTCCATTTTCTCTGTCAAAAAAGGGTTTGAGTTTAGCTAAACTCGCCATCGATTGTCCGTCTCTAGGCCCATTGTCAGACTCAAACATCTCTTTGTAATCGGGCTCTAGCACTATGGGTGCTATCTCCTCCTTTAACTTACCTATTTTTTGAGCCTCGATCGTTTTTTGATGAGATTTAACTGCGAAAGTATCCTGCATCTGGCGAGTTAAATGAAAGTCTCTTGCTAAAATTTCAGCGGTCTCTCCCATATTCATTCCTGAAATAGGATCTGTAAGCCCTTCCATAATAGAGACTACCGGTTTTAACCATTGAGGACGAAAGTGAGTGAGTTTCTCTAGCTTCTCAACCTGCGATTTAGAAAAGGTAAGAGTGGCAAACAACTCCTTCATCTCTTCGCCAAAAATCAAAGGCATATTGCTCATACTTTCAGTTCCACCGACTACCATTGTCTCAGCTAGACCGGCTCCAATTTTCAAACATCCTTGAGCAATCGCTTCCATTGCCGAAGCACAATTTCGATGAACCGTATAAGCTGGAGTCGCCTCTGGAAACCCAGCTCTTAAAGCCACCACTCTGGAAATATTAGCCGCATCAACAGGGGTACCCGCATTTCCCAACACCACCTCATCCACATTTTCACAAAGCCATTCTGCCCTGGCCATTACCTCTCTCACCGCCGACACCCCTAGGTGAACCGCACTGCACCCTTTCAACTTAGTTCCAGCTTTAGCAAAGGGAGTTCTTACCCCTGCCACAATCACCACTCTATTTTTTTGTGTTTTTCCAATCCATGCTTTCATCGTTGGCCCCTTTTTCTCGACGGTAAAAAACAACTCTTTATAAATTATAGTCGCTATCATAGACCGCCCTTATAAAAAAACAAAGGTAAAGATACCCCCTAAGTTTTTTAAAAAAAGTCTAGCGTTAATTTACTTTCAGAACTCTTTTCCGTGTTTTTTTAACTTTTACTTTTTTTTTTACAATGACACAGCGAGATTGTGGCATCTCTCTTCCAATCTGCTTTCGGCAATGTAATAATAATTAGGTTCGTTATTTATCTTAACCCCAGAAGTACTTTTTTATAGAAACGGAAATGGGCTATGAGGCAATGTCACTACTGTCGAACAGCTATTTCTTCTGAGGTTCAAAAGAGGAATCGTCTGTGCTCCAATTGTGGAAGCGATCTGCATTCTTGCCGAAACTGCGCCTTTTTTGATGAAAATCTTAGTTCAAAATGTAAAGAGCCCGAAAGCCCCTGGATTCAGGATAGTAGCACACAAAACAATTGTAGCTTTTTTGAGTTTCTCTCAACGCCTTCGGCTACTAATTTAACTCAACCCACTGAATCCACATCAGAATCTGAGCGTGCTAAGAAGGCCTTCAAAGCACTCTTCCGAAATCCCTGATTTTCACTTCATTCCCATTACTTATTGACATTCCTCAACTTAAGTCTTACAGCTCTACCTTCAACTTAAGAGTAAGTAGGAAGTAATGGCTACCAAAAAGACAGATTCTGAAGAAAAAGAGATAGTAAAGGCAGCAAAACCTAAAAAGTCAGCTGCTCCTAAGGTAGAAACTAAAGTATCTACCGATAAAGAAACAACTAAAGAGGCAGCCTCAAATACTGCTCCCCCTAAGAAACAGGGTGGAGGACGTAAACGAGCTCCTTTAATGCCTAAAACCTACTTTTCGACCGATGGTAAACTGGCCGAAGATTGGAAATTAGTGGATGCTACTGGCATTCCATTAGGCCGTTTATGCTCTCACATAGCGAGTATGTTGATGGGTAAAACAAAACCTGGTTACACCAGATTTTCTGATACTGGCGATACCGTAGTTGTAATCAATGCGGAAAAGGTTCGTCTCACAGGAAATAAATGGGACCAAAAAACTTATTACCACCACACTGGTTATCCAGGTGGAATCAAGAGTCAAACTGCAAAAGAGGTGTTAACCACTCATCCTGAGCGATTGGTTCAACTTGCAGTTTATCGCATGTTGCCTCGTGGGCACATGGCTCGTAAATGGTTTAAAAAATTGCGTGTTTATGTTGGAACAGAACATCCTCATACTGCGCAACAACCCCAGACCCTAAAACTTCCCGATTTGGGATACCATAATTAATTAGAGGAGATTTGAATTACCCATGAAGAGTGAAATGATTCAAGCTACTGGAAGACGTAAAAGTGCCGTTGCTCGTGTACGTTTATTTCCTTCCGGAGATGGTGCTATTACAGTTAATGAGAGAACATTAGAGAGTTATTTTCCTCGCGAAGTTTTGCGATCTTTAATTCTTAAACCTTTAGTATTAAGTGCAAAACAACTTTCTGTTAACTTAAGCATTACAGTTAACGGTAGTGGTATTGCAGCTCAAGCAGGGGCTTTATCGCATGGAATTAGCCGAGCATTACTGAAACTCGATTCTACTTTAAGATCGACTTTAAAAAAAGAGGGTCTCTTAACTCGTGATTCCAGAATGAAGGAACGAAAAAAATACGGTCAAAAAGGTGCTCGAAAACGTTTCCAATTCTCGAAACGATAATCGAGAAATACTATACAATTTAAAAAAGCAGCTCTTAAGAGCTGCTTTTTTTTATCTAAAATTGCAGTTTTTTTAAAAATAAAATTTCGCTTCATCGGTGTTTAGTTTAGAATTCCATCAAAAATAAAAACCTTTAAGGACCTTATGACACTCTCTAATAGTTCACTCGATAAAATTCCCTGGAAAGGCTGGATTCAGTTACTTTTAGGTCTTGCACTGACGGTCCTTTTTTTTAGTATGATGGCCCCCTTTGTACTGGCTATCTTTTTAGCCTCCATGATTGCTATTCTTTCCTATCCCCTATTTACCTATATGACTAAGTACCTACCCCGTTCTATTTCTGCCATAGTAGTCACCTTAACCATTACTCTGGGCGTACTGACCCCCTTTACCTTAACTCTCTATTCGGGAACCTACCGAACCCTTAATATCGTGAGTAAATATCGGCTTCTTAAAGATACCAACACCATTGATGAGATCATTCAAAATCCAATAGTGCGAAGATGGGTTTCTAAGGTCCCTCAATTCATTCCCTTGGATAGAGAGTGGGTTCATGATCAAAGTTTAGAGTTTTTACAATTAGTGATTGAAAAACTTTCGGCCGGCATTGGTCGATTTATCTCAGGAATGCCGGGAATTACCGTTGCTTTTTTTGTCGTTATTTTGAGTACCTTTTTTTTCCTATTGGATGGAGCAAAATTTCTTAAATTTTTAAGTTCCATTTCTCCGCTAGGCCAAAGCCGTTCTCAGGAACTCTACGCCACGTTTGAAACCTCCTGCCGAGGAGTCGTTTTAGGATTATTTGCCAGTGCGATCGCTCAGGCTTTTTTGATGTCTATTCTCTTTGCTATCACAGGACTTCCAAATGCGTTTCTGATTGGACTCATCACAGTCGTCGCAGGAATGGTTCCTTTAGTAGGTTCCGCCCCTATTTGGATTGCGGCCACTATCTATCATGGGTTAACGGGTCATTGGACAAATTTCACTATCATGCTCGTAGGAGGGCTCGTAGTTGCTATGATTGATAATGTGATTCGACCGATGATCATGAAGGATCATGCCGAAATGCACCCGATGCTTGCTTTAATCAGTGTCTTAGGAGCTGTGAATCTTATGGGTCCTACAGGCATATTTTTCGGGCCTATTATTGCCGCTATTTTCGTGTCTTTTCTCAAAATATTATCTTTGGAATTGCGACGAGAAAAAATAAACACACCGGTATCAACACCCTAATATTTTCATATGTGCATACACCAAGGAAACACTCATCATGTCCAAGAAGGATTCACCAGACTTACAAATACACATAAAAAAAAAGAGTATAAGCGGTTCACAGGTCACCCAGACCAAGAACAGACAGAATTCAGGCTCAAACTCATCCCTGAAAACTAATTTTTTTAGCTCTTTATGGCACTACGGTTGCATTTATCTTCATCGGATGGGAAATGAACTCTTAAAAATTCGCTGGATACGAAGACTTTGGCATGTATGGGAAAGAACCCCGCCTTTCTTTAAGATTATTTTCTCGAGAAATGGACTTCTAAGCGCTAAAGGAAGAACACTCATTCGAGGTAAATTTCGCCGAGCTTTTTTTAGTTTAATTCCTTCTGTGGCTCATCAACTTCAAAAACACTATGGGCTTGAGGGAGGCTGCCAGCACTGCAGCACCAGTTGCAAACTACTTTTTCAATGTCCTCATTGGGATGATAGCTCTAGCCGATGTGGTGTTTATGAAGACAGACCTAATATTTGTCGCACCTTTCCTATCACGCCTCAGGATATTAAAGATCGAGATTTATGTGCGCCCGATAGTTCTTGTGGTTTCACCTTTTTGAAAAAAAAATAATTAAACAATGATAGATTCCAAACAGCACATCACCTCCCTGATCTCTAGGAATTTTCCTGTGCTTCACATTCAAGATTCGGTGGAAAAGGTTTATACTACCTTCCGAAGAGAGGGGCTTAAACATAAAATTATCTATCTTTATGTGGTAGACGACTCTATGAAACTTCTTGGTGTCGTTCCCATTCATCGACTTCTTACCGCCGATCCGACTCAGTTGGTCGAAGATATCTTTATTAAGCGATACATTTCGTTGCCGGAAACCACGACACTAAAGGAGGCCAGAAAAGCCTTCTCCCAGCATAAGTTTTTAGCCTTTCCGGTGGTAGATGAGCACAAACATTTTTTGGGTGTTCTTAATATTGAAGCGTTCGCTGGGGATCTGGGGGATATCAGTGCCGGGCCTCGAATCGACGACCTTTATGATCTTTTTGGAATTAGTTCCGATTTAAAAAAGGAAAAATCTTTAGTTAGAAGATTTGCGCTCCGTTCACCCTGGTTGCTTGCTACCTTCACCACCGGAACGTTTGCGGCCTTTTTAACAGCCTATTTTCAGGTGACCCTTCAAGAATCGATCTCTATTTTCTTTTTTCTGACCCTGGTGTTGGGTCTTAATGAAAGTATAGCGATGCAATCAACTACACTAACCGTTTCTAAACTTCACAAACAAAAACCCAACCTTAAAAACTATTTGGTCAGTATCGAACAGGAGATTCCGTGCGCCCTACTTCTGGGAATTTTTTATGGTACCCTCACTGCGGGTGCAAGCTGGATTTGGCGCAATAATTTACATTTATCTATCCTATTGGGATTCACACTTTTAATTACTATGACTCTGTCATGTTTTTGGGGTGTGTCTATTCCATTCTTTTTTCACCGACTAGAAAAAGACCCTAAAGTAGCCTCGGGTCCCTTGGTTCTGGGAATTTGTGATCTGATAACCCTCTTAATTTTCTTTTTTTCAGTTCAGAATTTTTTGTAATCTTCGTTTAATTTCCATTTAGGCTCAAACAAACCTTGGGATTTTAAATAGTGTGATGAGGAATGATATTAAAACCAGAGGACTTCCATTCAAAATGAAACTCATACACTAACCGAATATATCCATCCTCCTCCACGAGCTGGGATGGCGGATTAGGAAAGGGTTCTGAATTCCAAAATGCTTTTTTGGGGGCTTCATCAATCACGGGGATTCCACAACTGGAAAGAATACGAATTCCAGTTACCTCCCCTTCTTTATTCATCACTACATTTAATTTGGTGACGTAGGTATTATTATCGATTTTCATACCCACCACCTTAATGTTTTTTAAGGCATCACCAATAAAGCCTACCCATGGTTCATAGACCTCCTCCGCAATTCTATTGATAAAAGAGGCATAAAGAACTTTATCGGTATTCAATAATGTTTGGTCCCCTTTTTCGATTTTGTCCGATAGGTAATGTGGAGATCGTCCTAAAACCATCAGCTCTGACCCCTTTACCTTCCCTTCAAAGTCGTCGGTAGGCTCCCCTTCATTAGAAAGATTATCACTCTCATTTTTATGCCCCCCTTTAGCAGATTTCGCGGCGCTTTCCCCTAAAGATTTGCCCTCTTGAAAAGGGCCGGTGAAACGGCTTTGTGTCTCTTTTTTTATTCTATTTTTAAATTCTCCTGCCAAGTCGGCAACACTTTGATCATTAAGGATCTCCTCCTGTGACCTACTTGTCTGAACCGATGGTTTTCTTTTTTCTTCCGGATACCTTTCAATTTCAATAGGGTCCTGTTCGGCGACTGTAGAGGGTAAAGAAAATAGGGAGGAATGGGTTAATGGGAATTTAACGAAAATAATATGGAGTATTAATGCCGCTACTAAAAACCAGGCGAGGGATAATCTATGATTAGACTCAGGGTGCATTCGATTATCTTGCCACTTAACTAGTCTCAGTTCAATCCGTACCGCTCAGGGTACACCACTTCGGCGAGATACAATCCTCTCGGAGGGGCCGTTCGCCCTGCTCTACGACGATCCCTGGATGCAATAATGCCTTCAATGGCCGACGGCAACATTCTTCCTTCTCCTATTTCAAGAACTGTTCCCACCATATTTCTTACCATCTGCTTTAAAAATCCATTGCCCTCAACCTCAAAAACGAAAAGCTCCGAGCTAAGTTGAGTTAAATCAAAACGTGTTATTTTTCTCACAGATGTTTTGACTACCGATTTAGCCCCTTGAAACGCCTTAAAATCCTTTTCTCCTACAAAATAGGGTAATGATTCTCTAATTTTTTGCCAGTCTAATTCACCAGGGTAAAAATGAACTCCGCGATCCAGAGCGCTAGCACATTTTCGATTTAACACACGATACTCATAGGTTTTTGAAATCACGTGCTTTTGAGCATGAAACTCCGAAGGCATCTCCTTCGAATATAAAATTCTTATCGTAGGAGGTAATTTATGATTCAACATTCTAGCCCAGCGTTCGGGCTCATATTTTGAGGTGGCTCGAAACATCGCATACTGCGAGCGAGCATGCACTCCACTATCGGTGCGTCCCGAAGCATAAAGAACCACACGCCGCTCTAAAATATACTCAAGAACATCTTCGATCATCGATTGGATACTAGGGCCATCAGCTTGGCGTTGCCAGCCCACAAAATCGGTACCCTCATATTCTATTTTCAGAAGAATGTTTGGGCTTTCGGAAAGACTAAAACTCATCTCACTCAAAAATTCTTATGAGCGCTTAGCTCATCCTCCGATATTTATTGAGTGTATCCAAACATTGTAGGGCATTGAGGGCGGCCCCTTTTCTTAAGTTATCTGTAATGACCCAAAAATTAAGTCCAAAATTAACCGAACCGTCTCTACGCGCCCGCCCAATAAAGGTAAAGTCACTACCCGAGCACTCCACATTGGTCGGATAAATATGGTGAGCTGCATTATCGATGACCTTGATGCCAGGAAAACTTTCCCAAAGTTCTCGAACCTCTTCAATAGAGGAAAAATCTCTCTGTAGTTCCACATTCACACTAAGGCCATGTCCAATAAAAGTAGGAACTCTAACTGCAGTCGATGAAATTTTTAAATCGGGCAGATCTAAGATCTTTCGAGTTTCATTAACTACCTTTTCCTCTTCTGAAGTATTTCCACTCTCTGTGATCTGGCCAATTTCTGGTAGACAATTAAAGGCGATACGATGTGGGAATGCGGAGGATTCAGCCTCCTTGCCGCTTAACATGGCGGTGGTTTGATTAGATAATTCCTCAAAAGCTTTTCTTCCGGCTCCAGATACAGATTGATAGGTACTCACTACCACCCGCTCAATTCCATATTGCTCGGCTAAAGGCTTCAACGCCATGACCAATGGAGTCGTCGTGCAGTTTGGAATTGAAATTATTTTTCCAGAAAAATCTTTTAAGATCTCTCCATTCACCTCGGGAACTATCAATGCCA
This sequence comes from Bdellovibrionales bacterium, assembly GCA_009692515.1. Classification (GTDB taxonomy): domain Bacteria; phylum Bdellovibrionota; class FAC87; order UBA2466; family UBA2466; genus UBA2466. The sequence continues at coordinate 13,264 of SHZA01000030.1, read as the reverse complement.
CATCACTTTTTTGTCGAAAGACACTAGAATCATCAATGACTAAACAGCCTTTGGATATCGCTATAGGAACAAACTTTTCCGTCACCTCATTTGGAACACAAAAGAAAGCAACTTCAACCCCATCAAAACTGTTAGCGGAGAGCTCTTCAATAATAAGATCTTCACCCGCAAAATCGACCCTCTCCCCTACCGAATTCTGACTGGCTAAAAGCTTAATTTTAGAAAATTTAATTTTGTGTTCACAAAGAAGATCTAATAACTCTTGGCCTACTAATCCTGTAGCTCCTACCAGTGCAAAAGATTCAATGCCTTCAAGATGAGAGAATTTCATGAATTACCTCTCGGAGAAGTTTCCGAATCCTCTGTAGTTATAAATTGAGGCGCAAGGTATTTTTTCTTCCGGTCATCTGGGTTCCTAATAAAAAGATAGATCTCTCGAATAGCTCCGCCTAAAACATAATAACCAAATAATATGCCTAAACCTATTTCGGGTTGAGTCGCAATTAAAGTAATCATGCCGACAATGACCACCAACCAAAGAAAACTTTTAGCCCCCTTAAACTGGAGATCTTTAAAGCTACGGTAACGAATACTACTAACCATTAACAGACCAAGAAGTGGAGAGATCACAAGCATGATCTGGGGTGAATACTCAAAACTTAATTTCTGAAACGCAATAAAAGAGGCGGCGATAGAATAGGCAGCTGCAGGGGTAGGTAGCCCTAAAAAGTAGGCCTTAGGAAGTTCCTCAGAAATAGTATTAAATCTAGCAAGTCTAAGAGCTGCACATGCAGCAAAAAAGAAGGAACTGGCCCATCCAAGACGACCAAAAGGCTGAAGGGCCCAAACATAAACTAAAACCGCTGGAGCCACACCAAAAGAGACTACGTCGGCAATAGAATCATACTCCACACCAAACTTACTTGTACTTTTAGTAAATCGAGCCACTCTGCCATCTAGAATATCGAAAATTCCTGCCAATAAAATAGCATAAGCCGCCTGCTCAAACTCACTCGCAAAGGTATGGATAATGGCATAGAAACCACAAAAAAGATTTCCCGTAGTAAACAGACTAGGAATCACTAAAATATAGGCTCTACGATTGCTGGGACGCATTCTCTACCCCTTCAACTCGGCAAGTAACGTTTCGCCACCCATTACCTTTTGCCCCATCTTAACTAGAATGACCGCCTCTTTAGGAAAATATATATCGCAGCGAGATCCAAAACGGATCAAACCAAACCGCTGTCCTTTTAACAGGAAGGCGCCAATACCAGGATAACAAATGATTCTTCGGGCCACTAAACCTGCTACCTGAATCAATACCAACTGCACTCCCTTACTCGTTTCCAATAACATGCAATTGCGTTCATTTTCTTCTGAAGCTCTATCTTCAAAGGCCGCCATAAATCTTCCACGGTGATGCTTCATGTTCTTGACCGTTCCATCAATGGGAACACGGTTCACATGAACATCCCAAAGAGACATAAACACACTAACCTTTTGCATCTCCTCTTTTAGAAATTCATTTTCTTTTACAAGACCAATGAAGATAACCTTTCCATCGGCTGGAGAGCACACTAGGTGAGCCCCGACTGGAGCTAATCTTTCAGGATTTCTAAAAAAGAATGCGATGAATAGCGTGAGTCCCACGAATAAAACACTTAGAGGCCAAATTCCACCTATCCAAAAGGCGATGCTGGCCACCAAGGCAATAAAAAGGAAGGGCAAGCCTTCCTTTACTATGGGAACTCCGGTGTTTTTCAAGTGGCCTCTTCAGGAGATTGAGCATGTCCGGCTGGGCTTGCATTCAAATCTGCCTCTAATCCCTCTTCTTCAGACACCTCTAAATCGTCTGTCTCTTCAACTTCAGCCTCTTCTACGGTCAAATCGACCCAAACTGCATTTTCAGCATCATCGGGTAATGATTTTAAATGAGCCTGTAGATCGGAATCTTTTAAAATACCTTTTTCTACGTAACGATTGAAAGTGCGAAGATCTATTTTTTGTTTTGTTTCAGCCATTTGTTTTTTTTCCTTCTTTTAAAATTGGGCCACATCCTAACCACAAGCCTACTGATTAGCAATGGGGAGTTCCGAAGCCTTTGTTATTGTAATTTCTGGAGTGCTTAGCGCCTCTGCTAGGCTATCGGTTACCTTATTTTCTGCTACGCTATCGGTGTTCACTTCATTTGAATTAAAATCTAGCTTAGCAGCAACCTCTGCCACCTCTGGATTCTCAAATGCCTGAATTAACGCCGTTAACTCTTTACCGTCGACTACCTCTTTTTCTGTTAAAATAGCCGCCACATGAATTAAAAGGGCCTTCTTACTTTCGATCAAACGATGAACTCTGGAGTAACACTGGTCCAAGATCTGACCGACCTCTTTATCAATTTTCTCGGCAGTGGCTTCACTATACTCTTTTTGAAAGGTCATAGGTCCCGTAGCAGATTGAACAAAGGAGGATCTCTCTGCGCTAAAAGTTCTAGGACCACAGCTTAAACTCATCCCATACTCCATCACCATTCGCCTAGCAATGTCGGTAGCTTTTTGCAGATCATCTTGAGCCCCCGTGGAGATCTCATTAAACACAACCTCCTCTGCAACTCTACCCCCTAAAAAGATATCTATTCGAGCGATCAATTCATCTCGAGTCATCAAATAACGATCCTCTTTAGGAAGTGCCATCGTATATCCGAGAGCTCCGAATCCCCGAGGAATGACCGACACTTTATGAACAGGATCCGCACCCTCAGTAAAGTAGGTAACTAAGGCGTGGCCCATTTCATGATGAGACACTATTTTTTTCTCTTTGGAATTGATTAGACGTGTTTTCTTTTGAAGCCCTGCAATCACTCGATCAATGGCTTCATCAAAATCGGCATTTTCAACCTGCTGTTTGTCCTTTCGTACGGCAAGTAACGCGGCTTCATTAACCACATTTGCTAAATCGGCCCCTACAAAACCAGGGGTGCGAGCAGCTACTACATGAAGATCAATCGTGTCGACTAACTTCACGTTGCGAGAGTGAATCTTTAAAATCGCTTCACGGCCATTAATATCGGGACGATCAACTAAAACCTGCCTATCAAAACGACCTGCTCGTAACAAAGCGGGATCTAGAGTTTCAGGGCGATTCGTGGCGGCCATAATAATGACCCCAGTTCTAGTATCAAATCCATCCATCTCAACTAATAATTGATTAAGTGTTTGTTCTCTCTCATCGTGACCCCCCATAGGAGACACGGAGCTCCGCACCTTTCCAATAGCATCCAATTCGTCGATAAAAATAATACAGGGAGCTTTTTCAACGGCTTGAGCAAAAAGATCTCTCACTCTGGAGGCCCCTACCCCTACAAACATTTCCACAAACTCAGATCCACTCAATGAGAAAAAAGGAACTCCAGCCTCTCCAGCTACGGCCTTAGCCAGTAAAGTTTTCCCTGTTCCAGGAGGGCCAACCAGCAAAATACCCTTGGGAATTTTGCCGCCAATGGCTCTGAATTTTTGTGGAGTTTTTAGAAAATCGATAATTTCTATTAACTCCTCTTTAGCCTCATCGACACCCGCGACGTCTTCAAACGTTGTTTTTTTGGAATCATCCGATACTAGCTTTGCTCGATTTTTACCAAAGCTCATAATTCCAGCACCAGGCCCCATTTTAAAGGCTCTCGCAAATAACATTCTCCAAATGAGCATTAAAAACATGAATGGAAGTATCCAATGCCAAAAAAAGTTTTTGAGCATTACATTTTCCTGCTCGTAGGCCACCCCTTTTTCGTCCATTAACTCTACCAACTTGGGGTCGGTTACTGGAATAGTCACATAGACAGCAGCGGCAGCGGCAGCACCAGCCTGGGAGCCAGCTTTGGAAGAATTAAACGAAGAAATCTTAGCCGCCTCTTCTGTAAATCCTTTGTAAATATTTTCAGAGATAATAACTTTTTTTATCTCACCCGATTTGATCTTAGCGCGAAACTCACTGTATCCAATTTCTTTAGTGGCAAAATCGGGTTTCGAATAGACCGATACCAATAATATGACTGCGACCCCGAAAAGAATCCAGGTCCACAAACTATTGCGACTTGACCAATTAGGTAGTTTTCCTTTTCCGTAAGGCAACGATCCTAAGCGTTTTTTAGGAGTTTCTGATTCGGATTTTTCGGGTTCTTTAACTTGATTTTCTGCCATAGGCTGAAGGATGTAACATAAAGCCTTTTTAAAGGCAATAAAACGAGCCGCGACTTTAGCAATATCAATAGGTTATTGATATTTCAGGTGTTCAGGCCGTCACCGAGGCGGGATTTTTAGAGATCGTGAGTTTTACCGGGGCCTTTTCCATCGTTTTTTGATTACTAGCGACCCAGCCCGGACTATTGTTTTCAGGATAATCGATAGAAGGATTATTGACCTCGCTTACCGATTTAATTTTTAACCGATTTAACATTTGGTGGATAAAAACTAAGACAGCGATCCATCGCCGTCCTGTTTTAGTAAACCAAAACTTAGTTTGAATAGCCAACCGAATATGAATTTTAGTCAACCACCGCTCGCTGAATCGTTGTAACGTTAAAACGTGTTCTGAGTACGTCCAATAATTTGATTGTTGAAATATAATATTGGTAGCTAAGGCCTTTGAATTATTTCTTACAGAGGCTGGGGAAAAAAAACTCACTAGATGGTCCCACAGAAACTTCATCTGATAAACTCCCCGTTCATCACAAAAGGCCGCATGATAGGTTGAAACTTTTACTCCACCATCGATTATGGGAGTTTCAGAGGCATTTAAATCGAGATCAAGCTTTAAGGTTTTGCTATTCCAACGAGCTACATTGTGATTGCGCTGTTTGTATATTTTAACCCCGGTAAATAAGATAGGAACCAGATTTAAATAGGCTTGGTCCCCCACAACACCTCGCTCACGATTAAAATTACACTCTCTAAAACATAACTCACTCCACCAATCCAAAAAGTTTTCTGCACCGGGAGCTACTACGATCATTCCCGCATTAAACAGCCCGTCGATTAGGGCGCTCGGAAACTCATCATTGATGTGGGGGAATAGTACAATTTTTTCTGTTTCAATAACTTTACGTAATTCACTAATAGGCTCACAAAAGAAAACATCCGAATCACAGTAAAACACCGGGCCATCCGTTTTTTGTAATGCCCATGAGATAAGTTTAGGTTTACTCGAAAAGGCTTTACACCCTATGGAACGGGCTTCAATGATCGGTAACTCTTTGGGTGTCCATAAATCTGCAGGTGTCACCACTTCAATATGGCTCGCCAGTTTTAGTTTCTTTACCTGCTTAGTCACATTCGAATCTAACGCCAATAAAAAACATTTAAAATCTCCTTGAGAGACGTCGTTTAGGTTTTCTATAAAACCTAAAAAGAAGGGTAGATAATTGGAGTCTGTCATGGAACAAACGGTGAAGGGAAAGTTAAGATTTTCTCTGTTTATTCTTTCCCATTTCTCTACGCTTTTTTCTGAAAGTTTTTCCAAAAAAGAAAATTCTGACATGATTTCTCTGCAAAACTGATCTACCTTTTTCCAGGGATAATGGGTAAAAAAAACATCTACCTCTGCGACCATTTTTTTAGGGTCATTTCCAATCACAACGGGAATGCCGATTTTTTTAGCTAGTTCTGTTTGGTTGGACCCTCTGCCACCTATTAAAATAGCGGGCACACGATTAGCTAGAGCGGCTAACAGAGGCTCTAAATGAAAACTTACTACACACTTCGCACTTGCTATCGCTTTTCGATGGAGCGAAATAAAAAGTGGACTATGTAACGTGCCCTCTCCAGGTAAAGCACCACGATTCAGGGCCGCGGGAGTTTGTGCCATAAATAATGTGGGTAAGAAAGATTGAATACATTCTGAAAGTTCAAGATAGGTATCTGTATTTTTAAAATGCGGAACCCAGTGAGAATCCCCTACTAAAATCGCCCTCGGTACCGTGTCTGAAAACGGTGTCTCTTTAAGTAAAAGACAGGCCCAAAGACTGAGATCTTCAATTGAGGGAGTGCTACAATCTCCAATAATCTTTTTTAAACGAGCTAATCCTTCAGCTCGGAATGATTCATTAAGATCTAAAGAGGCTGATGACCTTTGACATTTCTGATTCAATTTTAGAAATCTCCTTTTAAACTGCTACTGTCGGTATCAGACGGTGCTTAGCAATCAAAGCAAGACTTCTTACGATCGTCTTAGCTACCTTCATTTTACTCACACCTTGTTTTAAATCATAGCGAAGAACCAAAGGAACCTCTCTAAAAATGGCCTGTAACTTTCGAAGTTTGATTAAAATATCAACCATACACTCAAACCCATCTTGGTTGATAAATTCCTTACCGTAGGTACTAAATGCATTTTGAATGAGTCCCGCACGATAGGCTCTAAATCCGCAGGTGTAATCTTTAACTCCTTTAACAGGAAAGCAAATACGAAATAAAAAACTGGCCGCTAGACTCAAGAGTTGTCGAAACCCTGGGACCCCTTTGGTATGAGCTCCTGGCTGATATCTAGAGGCAATCACCACATCATTCCCCTCTAAAATACAATTGACCATACTTTTAATGAGTCCGGGGCTGTGAGTATTATCAGCATCCATCGCAATCACAATATCTTGTGCTTGAGATTTTTGAGCTACATATTGAAAGCCATCTCTCATGGTGGCACCCAATCCCTGATTTTGTGGATGGCAAATAATCGTTACAGGAATTTGTCCTAGGAAACTTTCAGCGACCGATTGAGTACCATCTTCGCTTCCGTCATCTACTACGATTATTTCATAGGAATATTTTTGATCTGCCATATTATCGCCAATACTTTCAATCAGCTTTCCTAAGTTACTAGCTTCATTAAAAGCAGGAAGCACCACCCATAATTTTCTTTGTTTTACAATTCTAGGTGCCACAAAATAAGGAGTGACCTCTAAATTAAGTTTTATTACATTCGACGATGCACTCATGTTCATTCTCCCTAAGTGGAATAGTGGTTCTAAAATAAGGTAGGACTGTTCTCTAAGTGTATCGCTAAATGTAGCTAGAGACCAGAATGCCGCACAGCAACCCTCATAAAAAATTACTGCCCCCGTAAGTCACCCTCTTTCATGACTTAAGGCATTGAGCTTTTTACAACCTCTTTAGCCAACTCAGTCATGGAGAAAACGGGGCGTTAGCGAATGAAAAGGGACTCATCGCTCCCCTTTTCATTGTAATGAAGTGTGGTTAAAGGGTCCCAAAAAAATACAGGCTTTAAGTCACGAAGGGGGTCTAGTATACTTTGACGCAACAAAACATTAAAAATATCGCAACGTGAAATTAGTTATGAAATCTCCGCTTCCCATTGATGCCCTACTTCCTGAATGCGCAAAAGATCTTCAAGAGCATTCTACTTTAATTCTCCAAGCCTCTCCCGGCTCAGGAAAAACCACTAGACTCCCTCCGTTTCTTTTACATTCCTCGGTGATTAAAAAAGACTCTCAGATTTGGGTGCTAGAACCGCGTCGTCTTGCTGCTAAGTTTGCTGCCACTCGAGTGGCAGAGGAGGAGGAGGTCCGACTGGGAGATTTAGTGGGTTACCACTTTCGTTTTGAAAAACAATATTCCGCACACACACGTCTTCTTTATCTCACTGAAGGAATGTTAATGCGTCGGTTAGTTCACAATCCCCATCTTCTAGGTGTTTCGATGGTGGTGTTAGATGAGTTTCATGAACGACATCTTCATACAGATTTAGCCTTAAGTTTTTTAACTCATCTACAAACAACAAAAAGACCCGACTTAAAAATCGTAGTAATGTCGGCAACGCTTGAAACCGAACGGCTTCAGCAATTTCTTCCCGAAGCCCCAATACTACGACTAGAGGCTCCGCTATTTCCCGTGATATCTCACTTTCTTGAGACAGAGAAATCACAAAAATCCCTGTCCGTTTTAGTTAGAGAGGTTTTAGAAAAAGAGTGGACTCGAAATTCTCACGGGGATTGTTTGGTTTTTCTTCCTGGGATGAGAGAGATACGCGCCTGTGAGTCGGAACTAAAATCCCTTTCTCACTCTTTCAAATTTTTACTACTTCCTTTGCATGGTGAGATTCCAAAGGAGGAGCAGGAGAAAGCTATTCTTCCTCAGTCAATTAGAAAGGTAGTTCTAGCCACCAACATTGCAGAAACATCACTGACGATTCCAGGTATCACCCTTGTGATCGACAGTGGTCTTCAACGCACAGCTAGTTATTCTTGGTGGACAGGAGTGCCCATGTTAGCCACAAAAAAAACCTCTAAGGCATCCTGTATTCAACGAGCGGGACGAGCGGGACGAACAGCTCCAGGAATTTGTTGGTACCTTTTTACTAAGCATGATTTTGAATCTCGCGCTAACTTTGCAATTCCGGAAATTCAAAAAGCAGATTTAGCGCAGACAGTTTTAGAGCTTAAAGCGTTGGGAGTGTCCTCTCTTTTAAAGTTTCCATGGTTTGAAAAGCCATCGGCAGCCTCTTTAGATTCTAGTCAGCAATTACTTTTTCAATTAGGGGCACTTGATTCTAAAGAAGAAGAAGGTCATCTCACTCCACTAGGAAGAGAGATGAAAGAATTTAGTGTTCATCCTAGAATTTCTAGATTTTTGATCGCTTGCCGTGAAAGAAACTGCCTTAAACAGGGTATTCATTTGGCTACGTTACTATCCGAGGGAAAGCTACAGGCTCTGGATGCTTTAGATAGCTTAAACCATCCTCTGGACTTTCAGAGTGTGCGTTTACAAAAACAATTACATGATTCCTTTGCCTCTAGGGTTAACACTGGAAAAAAGGCCTCTCTAAATAGCCCCCAATCTCCTGACGCTTTATCCCTTTCCTTACTAGAGGCTTTCTCAGATCGGGTTGCAATGATGAAGCCCACCTCACAACAAACCCGAACCACAGACACTTTAATTGAATTTGTTTTGGCCTCAGGTGGCACCGCGACCCTGATGCCAGGAACCCAATTTCCATTAAATAAGGAGGCCCCATATGTGATCGCATTAGATGTCCAGGAGTCAAGGCGAAGTCAGAAATCATTTGTAAATATTCACTCCTTAGTTTCCATTAAAGAATCTTGGCTTTACGATTTAGAACCCTCGCCTCTTCACGAAACAGAAAAAATAGAATGGAATAAAACAAAACAAAAATTGACCTCCTTTTCCCAAATTCTTTTAGGCCAGTTAATTTTGGATAGCAAAGAACGAACTATCGTCGATGAAAACCTAGCTTTTGAAGTTTTACTCAAAGAACTTTTCAAGGTGCCGTTAAGCGCACTGCCCTCCTTATCTTTTCAAAACTGGGTGCTTCTATTTAAAATAATATTTCCCCAAAATGAGGTAGAGAGTCTCCTAGTTCGAATACAGCTTTTTCAAACTCATCAAACACCAAAACCTGAAACCCCGCTACTCACCCCTAGTGAGCTTTCTATTTTCTTGAAATATTGGCTAGAGAAAAAGAGAACCTTTGGAGAGATCTCAGATCCGCAGTGTCTACTAGCCATAGAAAATTATTTTTGTCGCGGCGAGGAATATGGATTAAATAAAAAATTACCCTGTACATTAAAATTACCTAATCAAAAAATGGCTCCGATTAACTACTCCTTTGAAAGGTCCCCATGGGTAGAATCTAGAATGCAGGATTTTTTTGGGCTGACCGAGGCTCCAGCGCTCTGCGATGGCAAGGTGCCGCTGACTTTACATTTTCTTGCACCCAATTATCGAGCCGTTCAGGTGACGACCGATCTTCAAAGTTTTTGGAATAATCACTATCCTAGTATTAGAAAGGAGCTCAGTCGCAACTATCCGCGACATTCTTGGCCTGAGAACCCTCGAATTCCCTTACCTCCGAGGGCAAGAAAGAAAGTTTGACTCCCTGAATATAAAATTTAAACATGAGACAGGAGATCTTATTTGAAAATCGATACCCATTCCGTCGATATTTTAATTGTGGGAGGTGGCACCGCAGGAATCACCGTGGCCGCCAGTCTAGCTAAAAAGAAAATATTTTCCTCTATTACGATTTTAGAGCCTTCTAAGGTTCATTTTTACCAACCGCTTTGGACACTAGTAGGAGCGGGAATATTTCCTAAAGAATCTTCTGAAAAAAGAGAGGCCGATCTGATTCCCTACGGAGTGGACTGGATTCAAGATGCCGCAGAAACTTTCCTTCCTGAGATAAATACGGTGCTCACTACCACAGGCAGAAAAATAAGCTATCGCTACCTAGTGGTTTGCCCAGGGATGGAAATATTTTGGGACCAGATTCAAGGATTAAAGGAGACGCTCGGCACCTCGGGTGTGGTCTCTAATTATTCCTACGAAAGTGTAGAAAGCACCTGGAGAGCCATTCATCAGTTTAAAAAAGGGAGAGCCCTTTTTACCTTTCCCAACACGCCGATTAAGTGCGGAGGTGCCCCACAAAACATTATGTACCTAGCCGAGGATTATTTTCGAAAAGTTAATATTAGGGATGACTGTGAAGTGGTGTTTGCTTCTGCTGGAAATTCTATTTTTAGCATAAAAAAATATGCCGATGCACTGAATATTATTTTGGAAAAAAGAGGGATCATTTCCTGGTATAGGCAAAACTTAATCGCTATCGATGGGAAAAACAAACAGGCTATTTTTAAAAACCTAGACACTGGAGATAATACCACCCTTGCCTTTGAGATGATTCATGTCACACCTCCTATGGGAGCCCCTGCATTCATCAGAAGGAGTCCACTGGCTAACTCAGAAGGGTGGATCTCTATCGATAAATTTTCACTACAACATACAAAGTTTCCAAATATTTTTGGATTAGGAGATGCCTCTTCACTGTCCACTTCAAGAACGGGCGCTGCCATCCGCAAGCAATCACCGGTTCTAATTGAAAATTTAATAAGCCTTTTTAGAGATAGCCCGCTAACGGCAAAATACCAGGGGTATACCTCCTGTCCCCTAGTCACGCGCTATGGAAAAGTTATTCTCGCAGAATTTGATTGCGACGGAAATCGGTGTGAAACCTTTCCTTTTGATCAATCTAAGGAGAGATCGAGCCTGTATTTTTTCAAAAAACATATTCTGCCCCTTCTCTATTGGGAAGGAATGCTGAAAGGGAGATTATAAAAATGCTGCAACCCCTATTGGGCGGGATGATCATTGGCTTGGCTGCAGGTGTGCTTTGGTTTTTTAACGGAAGAATTTTAGGTGTGAGTGGGATCTTAGGAGGTATTTTGAGTCCCACTAAGGGTGACACGCTCTGGAGAATCTTATTTTTCTTGGGGATTTTTTCCGGGGCTCTTCTTTGCTATCATTTTGATCCCACCGCCTTTGACATAGCCGGACTTTCTCCTACACGTTTACTCACCGCTGGAATCCTAGTGGGATTTGGAACTAGAATGGGAAATGGATGCACCAGTGGTCATGGAGTTTGTGGAATGGGTCGTTTTTCTTTACGTTCGATTTTGGCCACCTTTATTTTTATGGCCTTTGGTGCGCTGACAATAGGAATAGTCCGGCATGTGTTAGGTGGAGTATGAAACTTTTATTCGGTTCCTTCCTATCAGGTCTTTTATTTTCCATAGGACTTTCTATTTCAGGAATGACCCAACCCAAAAAGGTTTTAGCTTTCCTTGATCTTTTTGGAAATTGGGACCCTAGTCTTTTATGGGTTATGATAGGCGCGATCACAGTATATTCTGTGACCTACCGATTGGGATTAGCTAATAGATCCCCTTTATTTTCTCCAACCTTTCATATTCCAGAATTAAAATCGGTGGATAAATTTTTAGTATTTGGGGCCATTATTTTTGGAATCGGATGGGGGCTTGCAGGGTTTTGTCCAGGTCCCGCATTAACATCACTTATGACTTTACAAAAAGATCCGTTCCTATTTTGTTTAGGACTAATCTTGGGTATGTTTATCTTTAAGCAACTTCGGCAATGGAAAGCGCTATGATCTCTATCCAACATTTTTTTGATATCGGTACCTCTACCTTGACCTATGTCGTTTGGGATTCCCTTACCAATGACGGTATTGTGATCGATCCGGTGTGGAATTATGAGGCAGCCACCGCCACATTGAGTACGGAATCTATCGAACAGGTAAGTGCCTTCTTAAAAAAATCACAAATTAATATTCACTGGATTTTAGAAACCCATGCTCATGCCGACCACATTTCAGGAGCTCAGGTTTTAAAAAATAAATATCCAAATGCCAAAATTGCAATGGGAGAACGGATTACAGAGCTACAGAAAGCATTTAAACCCCATTTTGATCTTCAAGATTTAAATACAGAGGGCGGACAATTCGATCGACTTTTCAAAAACAATGAAATCTTTCAAGCGGGTTCAATTAAAATCAAGGTGCTGTTCACTCCTGGACATACACCTGCTTGTTGTAGTTATGTAATAGAGGATGCCGTTTTTACCGGAGATTGTCTTTTGATGCCAGATTCAGGAACCGGAAGGTGTGATTTTCCAGGAGGAAGTGCAGACACTTTATTCACCTCCATTTCAGAAATCCTTTTTAATTTACCAGAAACTACACGTGTCTTTGTGGGCCATGATTACCAACCACAAAATCGCGATTTGAAATTTCAGTGTCAAATGAGTGAAGAAAAAAGGGGTAATATTCATTTGAATAACAATACTAGCCGAGCCGATTATATAAGATTTCGGGTAGAACGAGATTCCTCTTTAAAAACTCCACGGCTGCTCTTACCGAGCATTCAACTCAATATTGCAGCAGGAAAGCTTCCTAATCCGAGACCCGATGGAAAGCATTACTTGATAATTCCTTTGTTATTAAAAACCTAATCGGTGTTTGGCTGTCTAGATAGTTCTTATCAGGAAATACAAAATCCCACGCCTGTTTAGGAAATACTTTTGGATACCCTTCGGGTATATTTTAATTTCCTGATAGCGATTAGCTATAGGAAAGTACCCAAGATAGGCGAGTGAATATCGGCAGGAATTCCCGCTTTTCATTTGATTGGACTTACCCTATAGTTCCGAACTTATTGGGTCTGTAGCTCAGTTGGTTAGAGCGCTACCTTGACATGGTAGAGGTCCACGGTTCGAGCCCGTGCAGACCCACCATTTATCAAACTATTCGAACCCACGTTAAAAAAAGGGATGCCGGGCTAAGGCCCAAGAAGGTATTTACCTGGTGTGAAAAGACAAGTTTTAGCCTGATACTTCTTAATCTTTTCTCTGTTTTTGGACCAGGTTCATGGATTACTAGATATTTTTTT
>SHZA01000029.1 GCA_009692515.1 Bdellovibrionales bacterium | reverse complement strand
TAGAACCTTTTGTGTTCTTACTTGAATTAAAAAAGCTAAAAGTGTGGAAAGAAAAGAGAGCATTAAGATAGAGAGAATAATTTTAGGGGTAAGGGGTAAGACGGGAAACGATTCAAAGATAAACGCTAGTAGTAATGGAATGATTCCAGCCCAAAATGTTTGAAAGACATTAAAGACAAATGCTGAGGTTATTTTGGGTGATATTTTTTCTAATAAAACAATTTGAACTGTCGCTACCAATGCACAAATGAGCGTTAGAAGATCTCCACGATTCCATTCATTTAATCTAAAATTACAAATGAGAAAGGTTCCTAAGAGGGCAAAAAATACATAGATGAGATGCACTTTTTTGATTCTAGTTCCCAATAAAAAACGCTCAAGAAAAGGCACGAAAATAATATAGAGCACCGTGATGAAAGCACTTTTTGTAACAGAGGTATAGTACAAACCTGCTGTTTGAAATACCAAAGTACCACTAAGTAAAAAACCTGGTATAGCCGCAAGCCAAAACTGATTCCAGTTGAAGTGATCTCTTAGTATCGGAATAAATAATATGACAGGAAGTGCAAAGAAAAAGGCGAGGTAAAAGCGAATGGTATTTAGCCAGAAGGCCCCTGCAAATTCTAAGGCCACCCGAGTACAGATAAATCCAAAACCCCAAATACTGGCCGCAAAAATAAGTTCCCATACGGCCTGTTTGGGGGTTGGAACCCATTTAATTTGTCTCAACATAGCTGTCTTTTAATGGATAGACTCAATGAATGTCCAGGTGGAATCACTATTGGCTCTAATGACCGCAGCAATTTCACCAACCGCAGGTATTTTCTGATTACCTACTTCAATGCCAAGTGCCCAGGCGTGATGTTTCCAATGAAAATAATCTGCACTGGAACCTTTTGCTACATAAATTACCTTTGAAATTTGTCCATGTACGTACCCATTAAAATCTGCCATTCGTGTCGTGACTCGATCAAAGGTGGAATCCTCTAGGGAAGGGAGCGAATCGTAGGTGTAGGCCCAAGGGTACATAATCATCTCTCCAAACGCATGAAAATCGATGCTGGCTTTAATCTGATGGGTTTCATAAAATTTCATGAGTCCAGAGATGCAGGGATTAGCCTGGTGATTAGGATCTTGTGGCCAAGGATAATCTCGATTGGGATCTATTCCATTAGCATATCGTTCGGTACGAACATAGCCATCTGGGTTGACTACAGGAATAAAATAAATTTCATACTGGTCTAAGAGTGCAGTCAATCGGGGTTCTTTTCCATAGCGGGCGACCAAAGAATCTAATAATCCAAATAAAACCTCAACAGTAATGAGCTCGTCTCCATGTGTAGCGGCAGTTAATAGAATTGCGGGGCGCAATTTATTTGAAAGGGGTCCTGAAAGTTTTAATGAAAGTAAGGGTCTTCCCTCCATCGACTCTCCATACTTTTCTATTTTTGCGAATTGAGGAAATTTTGTTTCGATCGACTGCAGGTGGCTTTGGACAGTGGTGAAGTTATGATAGCCCTCCAATTCACCACGTGAAATTTTCTTTAAAGAACTTGAAATATCTAGTTCAAGTAGCTGAGCCTCTGGCACCAGAGAAAGTAGTTGATTGGTTTGAGATAGCGGAACCAATATTTCGTAGCCTCCATTAAGCTTTCTTACAACCTCAAATTTATCGGCCACCTTTATCATCACCGAGTCATTGTGTGGAGCCACCCAATAACTTGAAAGAATCGGATTTTGAGGAATGATGGCAAAAATACCTGCCTGCACGCACAAGAAAAGCAAAACTATTTTTTTCATGGAAAATTCTCCAGGTTGAAGAAATACTTAGTGTATGAATTAGACTATCGGAAACTTATTCAATTGGCGATGAAGAAGGAACAGAGGCTGGAGTAGGGCCATTAGAGGGCGATGGGATACCTACTAGAAGAGGATGAGAGCAGCTGGGTTGATAACCTAATTTGCAGGATTTTATTAAAAAATTTTCGGCCTCTGCAAGTTGATTTTGTTGCATGCTTATTTGTCCCATTAAATTTAAAGCCTCAGAGTAATGGGGATGAAGGGGCTCTTTGATGAGTAAAGATAGAATCCTTTGAAGAAAAGGAATGGCGCTCAGAAAGTTTTTTTCATTGAATTTTAAATAGGAAATTAAAAGTAATGGTTTTGTTGATTTCGAATTTAATTTTATCCAGGTCTCTAAAATAGCCATTGCCTGTTTTGGGTCCTTTTGGGTTAATTTTAAATAAAATAGCCGATCTAGGATCCATTCATCCCTAGGTGAGATCACAAGCCCTTTCTTTAAGATCTCTTCTGATCTTTTTATGCTTGCTGTATTTTTTTCAGTTATTGAAATGAGCTGTGATTCTAGTTTGTATCCAATGGAGTTGTTAGGAGCCTCTTTAGATTGTAGAGACTGAGCTCTTTGTAATTGGACTTTAGAATCGGGCTCTAATTCTGGATAATCAAGAAATAATTCGCCAGCTTGAACATGAATTTTTGAGCTTTGCATTCCTGAATTCAAGAGTGGTAAAAATTGAGCCAGTAAGGTTTTTGCCTCTTGAATATGGTTTGAAATCATATGAAGACGAATAAGTCTTGTGAAGGTTACGAGCTGTATAGGTTTTAAAGTAAGAGATCTCTGATAGGAATCGATTGCAAGATCAATTTTTCGTAATTCAAAATAGACATCACCTAATAAAATTAACGGCACAGAATGAGTGGGGTAGCTTTTAACGCATTCAATCGCAATCTGTTTAGCTTCATCGAAACTTCTTGAATTCATAAGTTTATTAATTTCTGAACTATAGTTTTCTAGCGTTTTATTTGAGAGAGATCTTGTAGCGGGATTGGGAAGTAGAGAGATTAATAAAAAAAGAAGAACTAAAGAAATGGCTCCTACCCGAATCGACTTTGGAATCTTAGTAAATAAATGTTTCGTATCTATTTTTACAATTGAGCTTTTAATGTTTTTAGAACTAAGAGTTGTATTTGGACCTGGTGAATCCTTTTCTATTACCTTGGCGTTAGTCACCGGAATGAAGGGGGCGGGGACTATCGAATCGGTCGCAAACCTTGAGGGGCCAGGGAGTGAAATAGAGTTAGCAGAACTGGGGTCAAGACCATTTTTTGCGAGGGTTCCAACCTCTGTTTCGCCGTCGATCATTAGCTGACAATCAAACAAGGTATTTCCTACGAGAAGCCTGTCGCCATCTTTGAGAGTTCCAGTTTCTCGTAACTCCCCATTGATCAGAATTCCATTTAAACTTTTTAAATCGGTGTAACTCAGTTCTCCCGTGTCTTGATTGAAATTAAGAGCGACATGAGCTCTAGAAACTCGTGTGTCATTTAAAAGTATATCGGCTTTGAAGCGCCCAATGATGGCGGTTCCTTTTTTCAAAGGAATAACTTTGCCCTTATCTTTTCCTTCTATGATAACGAGCCGTGGAGACTTATCGCGAGTAGATGCCATGTCACTAAATTATCGGTATATTTAATTGGATTGCTTAATCAAAATCCTATTAAGCACCGCAATAACGAGGGGGCTATAACATGCAGCATAAAAGATAGGCGCGTTTTAAGCAGCCAAAGGTTTGTGGCTGTGTTTAGTGGGTGACCAGTGCATTAAGATGTCCGATTCTACAATCGCACCCGGTATGATCTCTATGGTAGGGCAAACCACAGTGCCTTTAATGTGAGCCGTTTCTAAAATTTTTACTTTGACGCTTGAAAAAATATTCCCCTCGATACGACCTGAAATGACCACAGGTCCTTGAGAGGTGATGTCTCCTCTTATCCAACCTGACTTTCCTAGCGTTAAAGTTTCGTGAGAGTGTTGGTATACATTACCTTCAATCAGGCCAAGAATAATGCATTTCGAGCAGAAGGAAACCGAGCCCTGGGTGCGGCTTCCTTCGGCAATTACTGTAAAAGAGGGGATTTCAGTTAGCATAGCTTTCATCCAGATCAATCACTTTACGTTCGTGATGAATTAAAGTTTTTCTTGTATTAAAAAGGTAAACATTAAGTGCCAGTGGTCTTAAAAGTTTAGTGACCTTAAAGTTCACAGAGGCATTCAGTGTTCTGGAAAATTTGAAGGGACGTTTCTCAAAAACAGAAAGATCTGTCGAGTTAAACTCATTTCGAGACGCATATCCCGGATAAAAAATAAATTGCTTTCTTTGTTGTGTCGTCACGCCACGGGTGCCAATACGGGGAACCTCTGTTTCTAAAATAAGAAGAAGTTCCCCTTGGGAAACCCCATTTCCTGAAGGCAGAAGCTCTATTTTTACGGCACAATTATCTGCTTGGCACTCTGAACTAAGACTCCCAAGCCTAGCCGATACAATGGCTCCGGGAAGGGGAATCCACGATTCCTGCTCTGGAGTATTTATTGCAGTATTATTGACGCGTTCAGTTTCGATTATATCTTTTGCAATGGCCTCATCTTCAGTCAAAGTAATTGCATATCCAAGCTGTCTATTAGGGCTTATGTTTTGGGGCTCAGAAATTATCTTTAACTGAAGCTGTAATTTGGTTTCTAAAACTTCGCTCTGCAGATTTCGGTTGATCTCTAGCTCTCTAAAGAAAAACAGAGTTCCCCAAAAAAGAAGTAAAAAAACAAAACTGACACAGATAATTAATTTAGAAATTTCTGCCAAATCTAACTTAAAAGAAATAGGTTCGCCTTCAGTGGGCTGAATAAATAGATGAACTATATTTTGAAAAGAGGGTTTTTCTTTTTCCATAACCGTTAATTTTAAATGATGAAATGAAGAACTAACTAGAAGAGTCACTTCTGAAGGATTACTATAATTATACTCGGTTCTAGATAGAAACGAAGGCTTCCTGCACGAGAAGGTGTTAATTCCTTTGTGTCTATTAAGGGTAAATTGAACTAAGTGGCTATTATTAAGTAGGAGTTAACAGTTGACGCAAGAGGTAAGAAAAAACATAAGGCGTGCCAGCGGAATCATGGCATTAAGTGTCATCTTTTCGAGGGGAATAGGTTTTATAAGAGAATGGGTATTTACCCAAACTCTTGGCGCTTCATCTACTACCGATGTGTATCTTTCCTCTTTTGTAATTCCAGATTTTTTAAATTATTTAATGGCTGCGGGTGCTTTAAGTATCTCTTTAATTCCGATTCTTTCTGAGTGTCTTAATGATGAGGATCATAAATTAAGTGAACGGGTCTTTCGAACCATTTCAACCGTAATGTGCTCAGTATTGATAATATTAATAATTTTAGGAGAGGTTTTTGCTGAAACTTTAGGGGGCTGGGTGGCTCCTGGATATAACCCAGAACAAAAACTTCTTTTAGCTAAACTTTTAAGAGTGATTCTTCCTGCGCAGTTTTTTTTCTATTGGGGTGGATTGGCCATGAGTGTGCAACAGACTCATGGAAAATTTATTTACTCAGCACTGTCCCCTCTTTTTTATAATGTGGGAATTATTCTTTGCGGGCTGGTGTTGTATGAGCAGATGGGAGTTATGGGATTTAGCGTAGGAGTCGTTGTGGGTAGTTTCTTTGGCCATGGTGTTTTACATTGGTGGGGGCTAAAAAAAATAGGTTATTCCTGCATGCCAAGTTTTGATTTTTCAATGGAAATATCGAAAAGGTTTAAACAATATCTGTGGGTTACCTTTCCCATCATGTTAAGTTTTTCTTTGGTCGTCACCGATGAGTGGATTTCAAAATATTTTGCCAGTTTTCTACAAGAAAGAGCAGTAAGTTATTTATCCTACGCAAGAACAGAAATGAGAATTCCAATCGCTGTTATTGGACAGGCTGCGGGAATGGCAAGTTTTCCCTACTTGAGCCGACTGTGGTCAGAAAAAAAATATACTGAATATTGCGATACTTTACTTTTAGAAATGTCTAAGCTCTGGGCTTTGGGGCCGATTGCTGCTGTATTAATTGTTTTTCATGCAGCTCCACTCACACATTTTATTTTTGGAGGAGGAAGATTAACCTCTTTTGACCTTCAGCAGACAGCTCATGTTCTTGAGATTTTGGCATTAGGTATCTTTTTTTGGACCTGGCAAATATTACTTTCACGTGGATTTTATGCAGCTCAGAGAACTTGGCTGCCCTCTCTTTGGGGTACAGCACTTAGTGCACTGATGATTCCGGTCTATTTTTATCTTTCACAAAGGTACTCTTACTTTGGTTTAGCGATGGCCGGTACATTAGGAATCATTCTTTACTGTGGCATCTTGTGGTGGATGTTAAAAAGACACATCGCACAAGTTGTGCCGCAATATGACTACTCCAAGTTTTATCTATTTTTAAGGCGGTGGTTGATTTGTATCATGGGTTTTGCGGTGGTAGCAGCTATAATATCTCGTCTGGGACCTTATCAAAACACTCGATTCTCCGCCTTTCTTGATCTTGCCTTGGTGGGGACGGTGGTAGGAGGGGGAACCGTAGTTGTTCTTCGTAAATATTTTCCAAATATTTTAGGCTGAAAGTGAAGGGGGAAATGAAGATACCACATAAAAAAAGAGACAAAAAACGAGCACGAAATAGAAAGAGCACAGTCAGGGAAGGTAATACTAGTTTTCTACAAAGTGTAAAAAAGTTCACACAGTTTAGAAGAGCCAATGTAGAAGCTATTATTATTTTTCTAAGATTAGAAACTAATAATTTAAAAATTCAGATTAAACAAAATTGTTTAAGTCAGAAGCTAAAAATTAGAGTGAGTCAAATTCGTCAACAGGCCTTTGTAAGATTAAGTGATGTCGTTGGACATAATCGGCATCGCTACTTAGAAATGAAGCGAAAATTGAGGAAAAAAGGTTATTACGAAAGTGCCGAAAGCTTTCTTCAGAAATTTTCATTGGGGCGTTAAAGTCAGCAATTCCTACTTAAAAATAGGATGATAGAAGTCCAATCTATTTCTATTACAAATCATGCAATAGACCGATCCATTACAAAGTAAAACTAAAAAGTTTAAGGACGATACCTTCCGTAAACTTTTTCCAATGTTTGAGTGATCTCTCCTAGGGTGCTGTGAGCATGAACAGCCTTTAAAATACTTGGAACAATATTAATCCCATCTACAGCGGCCTTTTTAAGTTCTGCTTGGGCTTGCTGATGATGGGTGTTATTTCTTTTTATGCGAAAGGATTTTAAGCGTTCTACCTGATCTATCTCCGTTTTAGGATCGATGGAAAGTAGGGGAATGGGCTGTTTTTCTTTTTGTTGAAACGTATTAAGCCCCACGACACCTCTTTTTTTATTTTCAATTTCCATTTGGTATTCATAGGCTGCATCTTGAATGAGCCCCTGTTGCCATCCCTCCTCAATACACTTTACGACCCCGCCTTTAGTTTCAATAAGCGTAATTATTTTCAGAGCCTCCTCCTCGATAGAATCGGTGAGGGCTTCAATGGCAAAGCTGCCACCGAAGGGATCTACAATAGATGGAATTCCCGATTCAAGAGCAATCACCTGTTGAGTTCTTAGCGCCAGTAAAGCCGCTTCTGAAGTGGGGAGACCGAGGGCTTCGTCTCGAGAGTTTGTGTGTATCGATTGAGCCCCTCCTAAAGCGGCGGCCAAACATTGTAAACTGACTCTCACGACATTGGTATCAACTTGAACCGGAATTAAAGTACTCCCGGCAGTTTGCGCATGAAATCGAAGGAGTAGAGATTTTTTATCTTTGGGTGAAAATCTTTCCTCAATTAATTTAGCCCAAAGGCGTCTTGCGGCTCTAAACTTGGCTACCTCTTCCAGAAAATTATTATGCACATTAAAGAAAAAGGAAAGTCTGGGAGCAAAGTCGTCAATTTTAAGTCCGCGATCTAGTGCGGCTTTTACATAGGTAAGACCATCGGCTAAAGTGAAGGCCACCTCTTGTATAGCTGTACTACCAGCCTCTCTGATGTGATAGCCACTGATCGAAATGGTATTCCAATCGGGAACCTCATTTTTACAGAATTCAAAAAGGTCGGTCGCTATTTTTAAACTAGGTCCAGGTGGAAAAATATAGGTGCCTCTGGCAATATATTCTTTTAAAACATCATTTTGAATCGTTCCGCGTAATTGAGTTCTAGCAACTCCGGTTTTATCAGCTACGGCGATATATAGGCAAAGCAAGATAGCTGCTGTGGAGTTAATCGTCATCGAGGTAGATACTTGGTCTAGTGGAATTTGATTCAAGACAAGTTGCATGTCCTCTAGAGAACTAATAGCCACGCCTACTCTACCCACCTCTCCTTGGGCTAGAGAATGGTCGGAGTCATATCCCATTTGCGTTGGGAGATCGAAAGCAATACTGAGTCCAGTGATTCCTTGTGAAAGTAGGTAACGATAACGTTCGTTAGAGGTTCTAGCATCCCCAAAACCGGCGTACTGGCGCATGGTCCATACTTTTTTCTGGTACATGGTGGGATGAATTCCCCTCGTATAGGGAAAAACACCAGGGGCTTCTAGAGGGGTATTGGGACGGTCCTTGGCGTCAAAGAAGGATTTTCTTTCCATAGAGGCATCTTAGAGAAAAAGAACTTAGATGACAAATAGTATGAGTCATAAACACGATAAAGTCGGTTGAAGCTCCTCTTTCTCCTTGTTACATTACTCCTTATCTTAGAAGAAATAGGCCAGATGGCGATTGCTACTAAGCTAAGTGAAAAAAAATATTTCGAATTTGTATTTTTTAAGGATAAACAGCTAAGGGAGATTTTATGGAAGAGAAAAAAGGTCATTTTGAAACCACTGTAGTGCACGCAGGAGTGAAACCTGATCCCACCACAGGGGCTATCATGACTCCTATTTACGCAACTAGTACCTATGTACAAATCTCACCTGGAAAACATCTGGGTTACGATTACTCTCGTACGGCGAATCCCACTCGAACGGCTTTAGAAAGTTCCTTGGCTGCTATTGAAGGCGGAAATTATGCTCTTGCTCTATCTAGTGGGTGTACCGGCACCGATATTTTAATGCACTTAATGGAGGTAGGAGACCATGTGGTATCTGTCGACGATGTTTATGGTGGAACCAGCCGATTATTTCGCAGTATTTGGTCGAGACATGGGCTAGCAGTTACCTTCGGAGACCTCACTAATCAACCTTTATCCGATTTTGTGACGCCTAAAACTAAAATGATTTGGATTGAAACTCCAACGAATCCTCTTTTGAAAATTATTGATATTGAAAAGGTAGTAGCTCAAGCAAAAAAACTTCCTCATAGGCCAATTGTAGTAGTGGATAATACCTTTGCGAGTCCTTATTTCCAAAGACCTCTCGAACTAGGGGCCGACGTAGTTCTCCACTCGACGACAAAATATATTAATGGTCATAGCGATGTGGTGGGAGGGGCTTTAGTCACCAATGATAAGGGCCTATTAGAACAACTTCACCATATTCAAAATTCGATAGGGGGAATCCCTGGTCCCTTTGATGCTTTTTTGGTTTTAAGGGGAATTAAAACTCTAGCTTTAAGAATGCAGCGTCACGGTGAAAACGCTTTTGAGTTAGCTAAATTTTTAGAAAAACATCCTTTAGTTGATCGTGTGATTTATCCAGGTTTGGAATCCCATCCCCAACACGCAGTGGCATGCAAACAGATGAAGGGGTTTGGAGGGATGATCACATTTTTTGTGAAGGGAAATATTGAAAACGCTCGGAGATTTTTAGAGTCGGTTAAGATCTTTGCTTTAGCAGAGAGTCTTGGTGGTGTTGAGTCTTTAGTCGATCATCCTGCCATCATGACCCATGCTTCCATTCCGCCGGAAACAAGAAAGTCTTTGGGAATCGGTGACAATCTTATAAGGCTTTCGGTGGGCATTGAGGCTCTAGCCGATCTCAAAGATGATCTGGAAAATGCATTAAAGCGATCTCAATAGCACTTTCCGAAATCTGAAGAATAGTCGATAATACAACATGGTTAAAAGTGTTATCAAAAAGGATTTAATCGCAACGCTTAAAGAGGCGAGTGATGTTTTTAAATGCTGCGCTAGAAAAAGCAAAATTCTTGCCGCTTTAGCGTGGCGGCCAGAGGTAGTGGCCGAATTTTTTGCAAAAAAAGAATCAATATTACCTAATCCCACCTATTTGATTGATAAAAAAGAGATTCTTTCCTTATTGGAAGAACTAAAAAGTTTAGAGCCGAAACTCCAGGGAGAGCACCCCATGTTGGCTTGGCTCAGAAAAACTTTAGAGTCTTATCAATTAGGACTTTCTCTTCTCATTGCCGTAGAGACCGACCGATTTTTTGGAATTTCATCTCAGATGTACGGGAATTCAAAGACAAAGTTATTTCGAGGCGAAACTACCAATCTTGAATTGGCTAAAGCCATCTCCCAGAGAATTTCAGTCTGCTCACTTAATGACATTGGGGAATCCTTTGTTCAGAAAAGTGCTATTGAGTTTGCCGTGGCATTAGAAGAACGGGTCAAGAAACGAAAACCACTAATCCCCCTGAAAATTGAGGTTACAGAAACGATTGCTTCAAAGGTGGTAGCCGGAATGAATCGCGTTAAACTCAGAAAAGATGCCAGATTTTCTGAGCTTGAATTAGATTCTTTGTGGAATCACGAAGTGGAGTCTCATTGTTTAACGGCGCATAATGGTAATCGTCATCCCTATTGTGATTTTTTATCGGCAGGTGGGCCAAGAACGACGATGACGCAAGAGGGGCTAGCAGTTTTTTATGAGGTCTATGCACATACGATGTCTCAGAATCGATTTTTGTCTCTATGCAATCGAGTCGAAGCTGTGGCCGCAGTAGAGGACGGAGCCTCTTTTATGGACCTCTATCGATGGTATCAAGATCGTACCGATAATTCTTTAGATGCCTTTTTTAATACCCAAAGAATTTTTAGAGGGGCTAAGCTGACTGGAGGAGCAGCCTTTACTAAGGATGTAGTTTATTTACCAGGCCTGATTAGTGTTTATAATTTTTTAAAATATGCAGTAAAAAATCAAAATCGAATTCTTATCGAGAGTCTGGTATGCGGTCGAATGTCATTAGAAGATGTCAGTACAATTGCTTGGCTGCGCACTCATGGGATTGTAGAACCGCCACATTATATTCCAGATTGGCTGAAAAACTGGGAAGGTCTTTTAAGCTTTTTTAGTTTAACTGCCGTTTTCGATGTATTAGATCTTTCTAATGTTAACGATTATTTTGATGACCAAAAACTTCAGGATTGGGATGTAGCTATTTAATGAAAACTAGGCGGTATCAAGTTAAAAAAGAGGTGGAGACCATTTTAAAACATGGCCATCCATGGATTTTCAAAAGTCACCTCAGTAGTGCCTCTTCAGTATTTAAATCGGGGGATTGTCTAGCCTTGATGAATGCGGCGAATGAGGTCTTAGCCTATGGAATTTTTGAAAAAGATGCTTTGATTGCGATTCGAATTATTAAGTTTGGAAAAACTCCACCAGATGCTGAGTGGCTCAAAAGCAAATTAAAAAAATGTTTATTGAAACGAGAGAATATTAAAAATTTCACTGAGGGATATCGCGCGATTCATGGAGAAAATGATGGGTTTCCTGGTGTGGTATTTGATGTTTATCACAAAACAGGGGTGCTCCAGACCTATGTTCCCTCTGTAGATTCTATCGGACGTTATTTGGCTAAGGTATTACAAAAAGAGCTCCAGCTAGAAACGGTAATTTGGAAGGCCCCTTCTCGACGAAAGAAACCAGGTGTAACGAGAATCCTTTATGGTTCTCATCCGAAAGTGCAGTGGATGCGAGAGGGGAAATTAAAGGTCGCCGTTGATATCGGCGAAGGACAAAAAAGTGGAACCTTTTTAGACTTAAGAGGGTTAAGAAAATTTTTAGCGCTCCAAAATCTAAAAGGAAAACGAGTTTTAAATTTATTTTCCTATACTGGAACCTTAGGTTTAGCGGCGGAGGTTGCGGGAGCTAGTGAGATTTGGAATGTAGACATTTCAAAAGGCGCTTTGAAGTTCTCAGAAACCCATCACTCTTTAGATAAAAAAAAATATCGGTACGTGGCCGCCGATATTTTTCATTGGGTTGAAAGTTTACCCCCCTTTGAAAAGTTTGATGTCATTATTGTAGATCCTCCATCGATGGCCAGTGATGCTAAACAGGTCCCAGTCGCTTTGAAAGCCTATGCCAAGATTTACAGGCGAGTGCTGCCCCACTTAAAACATAAAGGCATGATGATTGTATGTTGTTGCACCTCTCGAATTAGTCGCGCTAAATTTACCGAAGTGGCTAAAAAATCCTTAAGTTCCACTCTTCCTAAAATGAAATCTCTGCCATCTGAAGATGATCATCCCGTGGGATTTCCCGAAGGTGATTACCTTAAAATGTTTGTGTTCTCTTGAATCCCAGGGCCATTGTCTAATTTTGTTTTATTTAGATAGGATTAAATCCGATATTCAGCTGCAATAGATAGGTTCTTTGTTCCTTTTCCCACCTCTTATTTCCTAGCTCCACTCCATAACTGGAGAAGTGAATTTTTGTGTGTGGGGGAAATTCAAAACTAAATCCATAGGTAAGATATCCTTGATTGGCTCCTGCTCTGATTCCAAAAATGCTGTGGCGTAGCTCTGTTCCCAGGTGAAACTGTCTAATAAAATCTGTAGGCTCTAAAGCATGTTTGATATCGGTGGTGAGATTCCATTTCCAGTTTTTTGCAAAGGGATAAACGATAGCTCCGCCAAAATTAAAACTTTGTTTTACCGATTTGGGTGGGAGTTGAGATCCTATAGCTTTAAAGGTGGTATTACCAATATCCTCAGCGGTAGCCGCTAAATAAAAGTAAGGTCTAAACCTGTTTTTCGTGGGTAAGGGTATTTTTAGTTTGATTCCAGCATTAAGACCAAAGGCATAACCATGGCCTGCTTGGCTTGATAATTCGGTATAGATATCATCGATAAGATTAGCCGCATTAGCGCCGTATTGAGCGATGATTTCTGCAGGGGTTAAAGTTAAATCTACACCCGCGCGATAGAAGGCTCGCACTGAGGCGCCCACGGAAAAATAGTCGCTAATGGAGACGGCGCCTCCTGCAATAGCTCCTTGATCGTGATGAGCGTGAACATCCAGACCTTGGTTGGTTAAATCTGAAGTGTCAAAAGTTCCTTTGGTTTGACTAAAAAGACTAATTCCAAAGTGAGGTGCCACGATATTGGGCATGAAATTAAAACGAATAAATTCTTTTCCCTCTCTAACAAGATTGGCAGAATCTCCCTTAAAAATAGCATTTCCAATCCGATCCAGTGTGTCCTTAGAATCAACTCCTAAAATAAAATTAAATACATTTAGATGAACGCCTTCAATATCGGACAGGCCCGCAGGATTGTACCAAACGGCATTGGCATCATCGGAAAGAGCGATAAAAGCATTGCCCATTCCCATAGGACGGACCCCTTCAAAGGTATTTTGTAGTAGCCCTCCAAATAACGAAGGGATTAGCAGTGAATTACAAAATAAAATTATAATTAAAATACTTTTATTCATAAATTAAAAACTAACCGTATAACGGAAAGTGAATCGACGATTTTCTTTGCTTTCATTGCCTTCTCCCACATCCACTGCGTAGCTGGTGATCTCTAAGTTGCCACCCTTGACTCGATAACCCACACCACCCGTGACATACATTTGGTAAAGCCCAGCCCAAAAGTAGAGTTCTTTGATATGTTCAATTTGAAGTCCCAAATGGAGGTGTTTTTTTAGGGTGAGTTGCCCCAATTCCAGATGTTTATATTCGACTGAAATAGTTGATTTAAGTTTAGGTGAAAGAATAGGATGAATAGAGAGAGCGATATTAAAACTTTGGGAAATAGGGTCAGGAACACCGGCAGAGCTTGAGTTTAAAATATGGGAAGCGTGAAACTGGGTGCCGAAGATATCTTTCCAGACAACGCCAAGAGTGGGTAGATACTTTTCGGGTAAAGCGACGAGCATTCCGAGATCAAATCCGACTCCCCAGCCCTCTTTAAAAAGACTTGGAAAGCTAGAGTCATTGAGTGCCGCAAGAGAATCGTGACTAAAAACACCTTTCATTTGGTTTCTTAATAAAGCCTTTCCGGTGACTCCAACCTTTAAAATATTTCCTGCTAGAGATCTGCCAAAAGCAAAAGCGATTCCCGTGTCTTGACGTAAGTCGGCATCGAGCGAGGTTCCATCCGATTGGCCAGAAAACTGATAACTTCCTAACAAAGAAATACTAAAACCCCTCATAGTTAAAGAGGGCAGAGAGGCTGCATTTATAAAATAATAATTTCCGGGATTTTGTTTTAAGTCTCCAAAAAGACGATACGGGCCAAAACTTTGATTTTTCCAAATTCGACTCACAGTATCTAGTCCTAATCCTCCTTGTAGATCGATGAGATTCACCTCCCACTTTCGTTTTAATTGAGTGGCGACCCCTGCAGGATTATAATAGATCGATTGATAACCAGATGCGTCGGCCGTTAGCGCATTCCCCATTCCTAAGCCTTGAGGGGATTGGTATAGTTCTGAGATTTCGCTTAGAGAAAAAGCGCTGTTAATAAGAGGGGAAAAGAGCAAAGTTAAGAGGTAAACTTTTAAAAGGATAAAGAAATATTGTTGGGTTTTTTGTGACATAAAGTGAAGGCCTAAAAAAAGGAATTTCACTCATGTTTTCGGTAAATTGTGAAGAAAACTTAACAATTTAAAAAGGGCCAAGTGCCGTTATAATAAATTATGAAAAGGGCCTACCCCACTAAATTTATAGCCAGTTTAAGACTCAGTGAGTTGCCTCGTCCTAAGTGGTGGGGAGGTTGGATTCGTTTTATTAAGAGTTTTGAAGTTCTATTATTTAAGGTGTTAGAGATTTTTGATCTTTACCGAGCCCAAAAATCTATCATTGGAATTCCAAGCTTAGCCACACCCGGATTCACCTCTCTTCAGGCGATCGTATTTAATGGCACACAGGAGGAGGTTTTGGGCTTTAAACCGAGAAGATTATTTCATCGAATCTTAAGAGGCATTCCAGATCTCGAATTTTTTGAAAGAGTGAAATTTCAGGTTTCATTTAGTGAAAATAATTTAAGAACGATTGAAGGCAGTTCAGAGGCGCGAGGATTTTTACATTTACAAATGCCTTGGCAGTTACCTGAGTCTAGCCCTCGCGTCTCTTGGGTAAGATTGGCTCCCCAAGGTGTGGAAACTATATTTGGAAAAATACCCCTAGGTGATTATGAACTATTAAGTGCTCCTGTATTTTTTTTAAACAATAACATTGAATCGGTTATTATCTCAGATATTGATGACACGATTAAAAACAGTAACATCGCTGATACCACTACAATCTCTTCAGTCTTAACCGGCCTATTTAAAGGTCATTATTATCAATATGAAGCTATTGAGGGCATGGCTGAGTTTTATCAATCTCTAGCGGTTAAAAACTCGTTAATCATTTATGTGACTAGTACCCCTTATGCTTTAGGCCCATTTCTTCTTAAGTTTTTGCGTGATCGAAACTTTCCTGAGGGCCCCGTTTTTATGAGATGGCTCGGGTATGGTCGGTTTGGTCATAAGTGGCGAACTATCAATCGTATTTTAAGCCAAGTACAAAACCAAAAGTGTCTATTAATCGGCGATAGCGGGGAGCAGGATCTGCAAATCTATCGGCGTATTTGTGAAACGGCTAATTACGGAGATAAGGTTAATAAGATTCTAATTCGGCATGTACCAGGCACCCCATTTCAAAAATCGCTTCATCCTAGAGAAAATTTCTACAGTGAAATTTCTGAATTGAAAATGCAAATTGAAAGTGTGCTAAAATAAAAAGAATAAGGAGACCTTTAAATGCGGTTTTTATTTTTTCTTCTCATTTCAACCCCTGTTTTTTCGCTTAACACCCAGTACATTTCTTTTGATCACCCTGATTCTTGGCGATGTGAACTGAATCAAGGGGTTTACATTTGTCAGGGAACAAGAGAGCCCGAGCGCAAAGAATCTATCGTTCTTTCAGTAGCAACGATTGCAGGTGAGTGGGATAGTCTCGATGCCTATGAAAAGTATTTAAAGACCCCAAGAACTATTCAGGATGATACTGGAACGGAATTAGAATCAAAAATTAGTTACACTCGAAGAAGAAATATCAATGGGGTCACATGGATAGATTCACTACAATACAATTCTGAACTTCCTGGATTTTGGGCCCGTTACACTGCTACGGTACAAAATAAACTGGCTATTTTAATCACCTACATCGTTTCGGATGACAACTACTCCAAGATGGCTCCCCAATTTGAAAAGATGATCGGCTCTTTAAAACCGAGTAAGGATTTTGAATCTAGTATCAGTTCTTCTCAGGGAAAGGCCGGACTTCCCGGTAATACCATTATGGGCCCTAAGGCTCAAAAGGACCTACTCAGTTCCCGACTCAATACTAAGAAGAAATCATCGGATGAAACGCCCCCCAGTGAAGTAGATTCAAAACTATTACTTATTTTTGGAGGAGTATTATTAGTAATATTTTTTGGGATAAGAATATTGAAAAAGAAAGATAAAAAGAACAAAAAACCTGATGAGGTTAGAGTTAAAAAGAGGCTTTAGTTAAGTTTGAATTGGGTCTAGGGGTGGGTTAATTGCGTAATCTCTATTCCCACGGCTTGGCTTAGTCTAGCTAACGCCATATTTAAACTGTAAACTGTTTCAATATAGTTTTTTCTGGAGAGTCCATTTCCCTCTAAGGACTCCATGAGATCTTTAGCTGGCGTAATTCCAATTGACCAGCCCATGGCATTTGAAAGAAACCATTTTTTACCCAGTTTTTTTCTGGCCTCTGCAATCTCTAGTCCCTGACTCGCTTGATCTAATTCTAGAAAAGCCTTTTTTACTTGGAGTTCAATTCCAGGTATCGCATAACTTTCGGTAGCCTTTAATTTCATCATTTCTGCCTCTTGTTCGTGAGCCTCTGCGGAATGGCGAGCAAATTCTAAATCAAACTTAGCTCCGATACCAATCCCTCCTAAGAATCCGTTGAAGGGATCATTTGCAAAAATTGAATTCTGTTTATCGGCCATTGGAGACCAGGCTTTACTCAGCATTCCCCCTAAAAATATCACGGGGTAATCCTGAGCCTCTTTCGCCTCTTTTAATGCAGTTCTTGCTCTAATTCCAGCTGAGAGAGCTTTGAATTCAGGGCGATTAATTTTTGCTAGCACTAAGTATTGTTCTAGAGTTTTCTTTTCAAAAACTTCTGGGCCAGAATTCAGCGATTCAAAGTCCGGATAGGAGCTACCTGAGATCCAATTAAGCGCTTTTTCTGCCGTTTTTTTTCCTGATTGAGCCATTAGTTTTTTTTGTTTCAAATCGGAGCTCGCTGTTTTTAAACGATAGAGGTCATGAGGTTTAATGGTGGTTTTTGTTTTTTTTGACACTGAAGTTTCTTCGGCACTTTTAATGGCATCTTCTAAAACGGTACTCAAATCATCAATAAGAACTTCAAGATCTCTGGCCATTAAATAGCCATAATAGAACTCTTTGGTCATTAAAATTACATCATTGCGTTTAGCCTTTGCGAGTTCCGTTTTGGCTTCCCATTGTCCTTCAGCCGCTTTTTGATAACCGGGAATCATTCCGAAGGAATAGAGCGGTTCCACCACCTGAATACTCCCTTGAATAAAAGGTCCCCATTTACGAATATTCGAGGTTGAGGTTGTAGTATCGCCCCGTTGCTCAAACATGGGTCCGGTTAGAATCGTCGCACTGGCCTTAGGAAAAAGAGCCGCTCTAGCCAGTTCGATCTGAGATCGGGCAATTTCAATATCTTGAACCGCCTCTTGGATCATTCCATTTTGGGAGAGGGTGCTTTTTAAAAGACCTTCAAGACTTACCGCGCTCGCTGTAGATTCAGGCTGAGAGGCCGCACCCAATTGAAAATTAAAAATTAAAAGTAAGAGAGCTGTGGCTTGAGCTATTATATAGCTAGCTGAAGTTGTTTTATTAAGGAACGCCATAACTATGTTACCTCGAACACACCTAATAAGAATTCAACGCAGTATGTACGACAAGTTAAAAGAACATGCTAGCTCTATGTTCGGAGGACTTTCACCTGAGCTGAAACACTATTTCAAAGATTATCAGAGGGATTTTCAACGATTTACAGAACTTAGCACCAAACGCCAACTACTTTTAGAGGTTCTTAAGGCCCAGATAGTTTTTTGTGGTGATTACCATACCTTATCTCAGGCTCAACGCACCGTAATTAGAATCATCAGAGATTCGGTCCGTGTCCTAAAAAGAAAAAAAAGAAAAATAATATTGGCGCTTGAAATGCTGACTCCTGAACATAACGCTTTGGCTCAAAGATTTTTAGTAGGTAAATTAACCGAGAAAGAGTTTTTAAATCGAATTGGATTTCAAAAAAACTGGGGCTTTGCATGGGAAAACTATAGAGAACTCTTTAAGTTTGCGAAGGAATATCGGATAGAAATCATAGGAATTAATCACCCTCAGTCCTCAAAGAAACCCTCTTTAAAAATGAGAGACCAATTTGCTTCTAAAATCATCTCTGAGATCTCATTGCTTGATCCCACTGCCATTATTTTTGTTTTGATAGGAGATCTTCATCTAGCTGAAAATCATTTGCCTGAACAGTTTCGACAAGTTTTAAAGCTTAAAAAAGCTAAACGACAGACGCTGGTAATTCATCAAAACTCAGAGAAACTCTATTGGCAGTTGGTGGATAAAGGAATCGAACCCTTTGTAGATGTGGTGAAAATAAAAAAAGATATTTTTTGTGTGATGAATACTCCTCCGTGGGTAAAACTCAAAAGCCATCTCAATTGGACAGAGCTTATTGCCGAAACTGGAAGTATGCCTCCATTAGAAACGGCAGCTCAAGCATTTCACGAGATGGATTACTCTCATGAAGTCCAAGATCTAACTGCGGTAATAGGGAAGTTTCTTAAGATGACTCTCCCTAAATTGGAAAATTTTCAAATTTATGGGCCGTTAGATTTAGAGCTTCTTAAAATTAAGGACAAAGGTGATGATGCACGAAGGGCCTCTATCAACAGTTTGAATTCTAAATATGCTCAGGTTTTCAAAAGCTATTTCATACCCGATAGAAATATTATTTTTTTGAATTCGCTAAGCTTAAATCATGTGGCAGTGCAATCGAGCCTTTATCTTTTTTCTACCTTAAGTGGATTTAAAGATGTTTTTGAAAATCCCAGGCGAGACTTTTATCGTTTTATCTGGGTAGAGGCCTTAGGTTTTCTTGGCGCAAAGGTGATAAATCCCAAAAGAAAATGCAATGGCTATCTAGATTTGAAAAAAGCACTCTCTCAAATGAAGCTAAATAAAGGGGATGAAAATACTGAAAGCGCTCGACTTGCCTTGAGCCACCTCGATTGGGAAAAAAGGGGCGGTAACAACCAATCTAATACCGCTTTAATCTTTCCCTCGTCGGCACATAAAAATGTGCTCTATTATAAAACGGCTAAAATATTAGGCCATCTTTTGGGGAATTCTCTTTATCAATCGATCGTTGATATGCGTATTTCGTGCGAAGAGATAAGACCACTTTTTTATCATGAATTCAGGACCTCTGATGACGCCTTAAAACTTTATCAAGATTGGACCCGTCGATTAGATGTATTTAACTATCGAGAGTCGGTAAAGTGGGGGACCTTATAGGGCAATCCTTTGGACTCTCCCCAATAAAGTTCTGAAAAAAAATCGCTCAATTTCTCCAACATTCTTGACATACATGCGTCATAATGTTTCGATCTTTCTCCTATGAAACTTGATGAAAAATACCAACTATTACATAAAAAAAATATTGAAGCAGAACTAGCTGGCGGGGCTGAACGCATTCAGCAGCAGCATGACCGTGGAAAAATGACCGCACGGGAACGGGTTTTATTCCTCTTGGACGAGGGCAGTTTTGTTGAATTAGACAAGTTTACCACCCATCGTTGCACCGATTTTGGAATGGAGGATAAGAAGATTCTAGGTGATGGTGTGATCACCGGATACGGAACTATCTCCGGTCGCCATGTGTACGTTTATGCTCAGGACTTCACCGTATTTGGAGGCTCTTTATCGGGTACTCAGTCTTTAAAGATCTGTAAGATTTTGGATCTTGCCATGAAGAATGGAAAACCTGTCATTGGATTAAATGACTCTGGTGGAGCTAGAATTCAAGAAGGGGTGGAATCTCTTGGCGGCTATGCTGAGATTTTTTATCGCAACACCATGGCCTCTGGAGTGGTACCGCAAATATCGGCTATCATGGGCCCTTGCGCGGGTGGGGCAGTTTATAGTCCCGGTATTACCGATTTTATTTTCATGGTTAAGAAATCAAGTTACATGTTTTTGACCGGCCCTGATGTCATCAAAACTGTGACCCATGAAGAGGTCACTATGGAGGAGCTTGGCGGAGCGGTCACTCATAGCACTCGTAGTGGCGTGTGCCATTTTGCTAGCGATGATGAAAAGAGCTGCCTGCTTTTAATTAGAGAGCTTTTGAGTTATTTGCCTTCGAATAATTTAGACGATGTCCCTCTAATTAAAACAAGTGATCCCGCAGAGAGAAAAGAATCTAAACTTAGAACTATTATTCCTGATAATTCCAGACAGGCGTACGACATCAAAGATATTATTGATGCCGTGGTAGATGATAACTACTTTTTTGAGGTGCAGAAAGATTTTGCGCAGAATATTGTCATCGGATTTGCAAGTTTAAAGGGAAGAAGTGTAGGGATAGTCGGTAATCAGCCTAAGTTTTTAGCGGGTTGCTTAGATAATAATGCCTCTCTCAAAGCAGCTCGATTTGTGCGTTTCTGCGATGCTTTTAATATTCCTATTATTACCTTCGTGGACGTTCCAGGATTTTTACCTGGAACAGAGCAGGAGTTTGGTGGAATTATTAAACATGGCGCAAAATTACTTTATGCCTATTCAGAGGCCACAGTCCCTAAAATAACGGTGATCACGCGAAAGGCTTATGGAGGCGCTTATTGTGTGATGGCCTCTAAGCATCTGCGTTCCGATATTAACTTTGCGTACCCTTCAGCAGAAATTGCAGTGATGGGCCCAGAGGGGGCGGTTGCTATTGTTTTTAGAGGAGAATTACAAAAATCTGAGAATGCTGAAAGTGAAAAAAAGAAATTAGTTAAAGATTATGAAGAAACATTTGCTACCCCCTATAAGGCCGCAGAGTTGGGATTTGTAGATGAAATTATTTTCCCTGAAATGACTCGGCCGAAACTTATTCAAGCCTTGGAAATGCTAAAAAATAAACGAGATAAATTACCTGCTAAGAAACACGGGAATATTCCACTGTGACAATTAAAACCTCTAAACCTAAAAGAATTTTAGTGGCCAATCGTGGCGAAATTGCAGTTCGTATTATTCGAGCCATTAGAGAGTCAGGTAATATTCCACTCGCCATTTACTCGACGGCAGATAGAAGTTCATCCCATGTATCTCGGGCAGATTCTGCCTGTTGCGTAGGAGAAGGCCCTTCACTTCAGAGTTACTTAAATATTGAATCGGTCATGAAGGCGGCGAAAACTTTAAGAGCTGATGCCATTCATCCAGGCTACGGATTTTTATCGGAAAAAGAGATTTTTGCACAAACCGTACAAGAGGCCGGCTTGATTTTTATTGGGCCTTCTGCCAAAGCCATTAGAACTATGGGGGATAAAGTAGAGGCTAGAAAAACGATGGCTAGTATTGGCGGCCTAACCTTAGTTCCAGGAACTAAGGAGGCTCTTACCGATGCGAATGAAGCCTTTATTCTAGCAAAAGAGATCGGTTTTCCTTTAATGATTAAAGCTCTCGCCGGTGGCGGAGGGCGCGGAATGCGACTTGTTCTAAAAGAGGAGGAGTTTCTAAATCTTTTTCAACGAGCCTTTTCAGAAGCTTCAAAGGCCTTTGGTGATGGTCGTTTATATTTAGAAAGATATGTATCCTCTCCTCATCATATTGAAGTTCAAGTCATTGCAGATGCCCATGGGAATGTTTGCCATCTTTTTGAGAGAGAGTGTTCGGTTCAAAGACGACATCAAAAGGTAATTGAGGAATGTACGAGTCCATTTTTGAGTGAGGCCACTCGGGTCAAGCTTTGTGATGCAGCAGTGAAAGCGACTCGTGAAATTGGTTATATGAATGCGGGTACGATTGAGTTTTTGATGGATGATAAAGAGAACTTTTTTTTCATGGAGATGAACACCAGGTTACAGGTAGAGCATCCGGTTACCGAATGGGTTACTGGAATTGATATCGTAAAGGAACAATTGAATGTTGCTTTTGGAGAGAAGTTATCTTTTTCTCAAGAGGAGGTTCATCGCCGTGGGCACGCCATAGAATTTCGAATTAATGCCGAAGATCCTGAAAAGTTTTTACCTCAAGCGGGTAGGGTGACTGGCATTCAATTCCCCTCGGGTATTGGAGTTCGTGTCGATTCTCATATTTATCGAGGCTACGACATTCCCATTTTTTATGATTCCATGATTGGAAAAGTTTCTGTTTGGGGGCGAGATAGAAATGAAGCGATTCAAAGAGGGAAATCGGCTTTAAACGATACGATTTTGAATGGAATTAAAACTAATGTTCCTCTTCATTTACAAATATTAGACAATCCTAAATTTTTGAGTGGAAACTACACGACTCGTCTCATTGGTGAAGATTTTAATTACAAAGAGCAGATTCCCTCAGATGAAGAGCTGCGGATGGCTCTGATTGCGGCGGCAGTTTCGGCCTACTCTAAAGAATACAAAGGGGCGAAGCTCGGAGATGAAAACTCTCGATGGAAGGCTTTGGGCCGAGAAGAGGGGATGCGCTAATGTTATTTTACATCCGATATCATGATAAAGAATACCGAATTAGAGTGGAATCTAAAAACCAACAGCTTGCCATTACTTTTGGTGATGAACCTGAACAGATAGCAGATCTATCTTTTTATGGAAACGATTG
Source organism: Bdellovibrionales bacterium (assembly GCA_009692515.1). Taxonomy (GTDB): domain Bacteria; phylum Bdellovibrionota; class FAC87; order UBA2466; family UBA2466; genus UBA2466. Next base: position 4,553 of record SHZA01000029.1, on the reverse strand, counting down.
TATTTTTATTAATAAGGAGAAGGTTTTTAACGCCAATATCGTCGGTAATAAAACCGAATATGTGGTTTCTAGAGCTCAGGGGAATTTAAGTTTCTCAGTTGAAAGTGAATATCGAAGAATTGTTGGGATTTTAAGAGGAACCGATCTTGAACAAGAAAATATTGTTTACGCAAAAATGCCAGGTAAAATCGTCAAAATTATAAAAAAAGTGGGCGAGAGTGTAGAAAAGGGCGATTCGGTCATGGTGATGGAGGCCATGAAAATGGAAAATGAACTTCGGACCAGTATGAGTGGAACTGTTTTAAGTATTATGGTTATCGAAGGGCAAGCCGTCGAAACAGGCGCTAGTTTAATGGAAATAAAACCCACCGAATCGGTTTGATTGCGATGCGTTATTCTTATTTAATGCAATGCTCTTTTTCTAGATATTGATTCCTAGCCAGATACTTATAAAATAGAGAGAGCTACCTATTTAATATCCTTATTTCTAAAGCAACTTTTAATTTTGGAATTCTAATGCTCAGCGCTCTTAACAATAAAGAGACTCAGTTACTTTATGTGGTGGATCTTGATGATTCGCTTCTAGCCACCGATCTGCTTTTTGAAAGACTGCAAAGTCTATTGGTAAAGGCCCCTCTTTCATTTCTACTTGCCCCTTTTATGATCCTTCGTGGAAAAGTGGGTTTCAAAAGGTGGTTGCAAAAAACGGTCGATTTGGATGTGACAAACTTACCCTATCGAAAAGAGATAATTCGGGCTGTGATACTTGCGAAACAACGAGGCGAAAAAACTATTTTACTTTCTGCCGCCCTTCAACAAGATGTAAAGGCAATCGCAGATTTTTTAAACATTTTTGATGAGGCTATTGGGAGTGACTCTATAAATTTAAGAGGTTTAAAAAAAATAGAGTTATTAAACAATAGATATCCCGATGCTAGCCTCACTTACACCGGTGATTGTGTCGCGGATCTTAAAATTTGGTCATCATGTGTAAAAATTATAGCTGTCAACCCTTCACAGCATCTAAAATCTAAAATTAGCCTTTTAGATAAACCAGTAGAAATTATTTATGACAAAGAAAATCAATTTTCTTTAGTGATAAAACAGCTGCGAATTTACCAATGGGTAAAAAACTTATTGGTGTTTTTACCAGTATTTGCCGCCCATCACTTTTTGGAACTATCCACCTGGTTACATTGTTTACGAGCCTTTTTTGCTTTTTCATTTATTGCCTCTGGGGTGTATGTTTTTAATGATATTTGTGATTTAGAAAATGATCGTAAACAGGAATCAAAAAAACATCGACCCTTGGCATCGGGACGACTTTCAGTAAAAACCGGTTTGTTCTTAATTCCCACCTGCCTCGCTCTCTCAATGATTTCCTGTTACGGAGCTTCGTGGAAATTACTTGCCGTTCTTGGGTGTTATTTATTAATGAATGTGGCCTATTCTTTTTGGGTTAAGGAATGGCTGGCTTTAGATGTGGTGTTTCTTGCCATATTTTATACGTTACGAATTATTGCAGGTGGAGTGGCATCTCAGACATTTGTTTCAGAATGGTTATTAAGCTTTTCAGTTTTTTTCTTTTTTGGTTTGGCGATGGTAAAGCGACTTTCGGAATTAAAGAAAGAACCTCAGTTCCTCAGTAAAAAGGTGGGTAGGCGAGCTTATGAGTCCCAGGACTCTATGACTCTACTAGTAAGTGGAATGTCTACCTCACTACTATCTATTTTAGTCCTGGCTTTATATTTGAGCACTGGAGAGGTAAAAAAGCTTTATCATCATCCCGACCTTTTATGGTTTGTAACCCCATGCCTACTATTTTGGTTGAATCGATTGTGGATTTTAGGAGCTAGAGGATTGGTCTCGGAAGATCCTTTAGTTTTTGCTTTGAAGGACAAGGTGACATGGGCTGTGGCCTTAGCAGTCATTTTTATAGTTCTGGGTGCGATCTAGTTTGAATCGCTTACTCTTACATGAGGTCTCTTGAGTACACTGGTAAAAAAATCGAATGTCATTCCGTTATTGAACATTTATACGCTGTTTACATTATTGTTGATTATTGGCGTTTTGAATTATTTGATTTACGATAGTTGGAACTCTCCCACCACCATGAGTAAATTATATTTGCTCATGACTATTCAGCTAACACCTTTTCTAATTTGTTTTTCCAGACAGCATTTTGATTATTTGGCCTTTGTCCTTTTTAATCATTTTTTTACCTATTCGATTGGAAAACTAAATGGAATTAAAATGGGTTCGGGACCTCAAGCGCTGTCCCTGTTAAGCGGGCATGCGATTGACGAACTTATTTTTTGCACTATCTTGACCATCATTGCCTATTACTTTGCAAAGACCTTTATCTTTTATAGATTCTTACAAAAAGAGAGGTATCAATTACTATCTTTGACCCGTTTTCAACTCATTGTGGTAGCCACCTATGTTATTTGTGTCCCCTTATTTTTACTACAAATTCCCAATTGGTTAATCGTCATCCATTTTGCAACCATGGCTGCCGACATGGTACTTCTTCTTTGTTCAACCTCTCCCGGAAATGAAAAATTGTCCTTTTATTTGCGCTTAGGTGTGGCCTTCTCGACAGCTTGGTATTTCTTAGCGACTGGGTTTCTTACTATGGTGGGAAATTTGGCAGGATATATTTTCATCGCATCCTGTTTGCAGAGAAAATACAACCGATTGATATTTCCTGTTTTTTTAGGACTTCTGGCCTGCTTGATTCAGAACGTAAAGGTAGATTTTAGAAAAACGATTTATGAAAACAATCAAATGACAGCCAGTGAAAGAGTTGATCTTTTGGGGACTCTTTTATTTGCAAGATACGTAGAAGATATTGAGCTGGAAGATGAGGATGTTGAGACAGAAGAAAAGAATATGGGCGAAAGTCTGTCGCAAGGATTTTCTAGAGCAGCTGACGATTCTCTGGAGGTCGTTTTAGAAAAAACTCCTGGAGAGGTTCCTTTTTGGGGTGGAGAGACTTACGCTGCCCTTCCCTTTATTTTCATTCCAAGAGCCCTATGGAGCGATAAGCCTTCACGTCATATTTGGAATAAATTTGGAAGGACTTATGGAATCATCGGCAAGGAGGATTATCAAACTAGTGTGGGGGTAAGCTATATCGCCGAGGCCTTTATGAACTACGGGTATTTAGGGATGTATACCGTGTCTTTGTTAATGGGATTACTTATCGCATTTACCGAACGAATCTCCTACTATTTTTTGGGGGGCTACTACTATTTTACCTTCATGTGTTTTTTAATGCCCGTGATGTCGTTCGGCTCCGATTTAACCAGTGTGATAAATAGTATTTATACTGTGGCTATGGTGCTAATTATTTTTAGAAGTCAGTTTGTTAAGATGGCTCGTACCGATGATTATTGTTAAAATTAATGGCTTTGCGGGGGTGACAAACCTCTTTCCTCCTTCTCGCTCATTATCGTCTCTTTAAACCCCAGTGAGTTTAAGTTTTCCTGATGTTCCTTAAACCTATTTTGGTGAACAAAATAAAGAGCACAGAAATCATTGTCGTAGGCCACTATAATAGGAAGATATCCTAATTGCATGATCGTAGCTATTCCCCCATATAAAGGATCCACGAGCCCCTTAAACTTTTTTTCCCATCTGTGAATAGCCTGAAAGTAGTCATGGTTAGACCATCCCTCGATCGATTTTTGGTCCATTAATATTTCAATCATGAAATCAAAGGTGTACAGGTAGGCAGGAAGATTTTTTCTCAGTCTTTCAGGCGCTAATCTTTTGAAAATAAGTAAGGGCAGTTCAGCCGATTTCGGATTTTTTCTCACAAAAAGTGGCGTATCTCTTGAGGGATTCCTAGCTAGTGCTAAGTCTGTGAGTCCTAAAAAATCTACCGCATCTCTTTCTGAAAAATACATTAAAGTGGCTAATTCTGAACTACCAATTTTGTCATTAGGCCGTGAAATCTTTTTTAAGTGAAGGCCCAATTGCGACAGATAGTGGGGACGATAGGCAGGGTTTTCAGTTCGTGATTTTAAGTTTAAGGAGAGGAGTGCCGAGCCATGTGAAAATAAAAGCTCATAGAGTTTAATCACCGAGGAGGTTGGAGCTAAGGCGCAGAAAAATAGGGTAAAGCAAAGAATGCGGGTGAAAAGTTGTTTTTTTTGAATCTCTAAGACACTAATGAGTTTCCAGGTGGACACAGTTAAAAAAAGTGTCATAGGTAAGAGGTATCGTCCCCATGCGGCGGGGAACCAGTCACCCCCTGACAAATAATAGGGGATCGTAAATAAAGTTAGTAGTAATAAGGGGGGTAGAAGTTCCTTTGTTTTTGAAAGAATAGATCTTTCAAAGGCAAAAGCTAATATCCAAAGTAGAGCAAAGGCAAAGCCAAATCCCGATAGCATATCTAAAAATAAATTTCTCAATCCAAGAATAGAATAAAATAAATTACCCATACTGTTTTTGTAGATCACAGGAATTGGAATCCATGAGTGGTAGAAAGAACAGCGATAGTATGTGAGTAGTAGTGTGGGGAGAGCCGCAGTCAGCGTCATTAC
>SHZA01000028.1 GCA_009692515.1 Bdellovibrionales bacterium | reverse complement strand
GCCACCGTCGTAGGAAAACCACAGGCGGTGGTAATAAATTCATCTTCCCGCTGAAGCATTCGATCTTTAAGTGTGGGACTGGTGAGGGTACTAAAAGCTAATAGGTTTGCACTCGATCCGGAATTAACTAAAAGACATTTTCTGCTTCCCCAAAAGCGGGGAAATTTTTCTTCGAACTCGTCCGAAAATCTACCGGCCGTTAACCAAAGATCGGCAGAGGCCATTAGCAAAAGCTCTAGCTCCTCTGGCCCCACAACCTTTCCGGAGGCAGGAAGATAATCGACTCCTGGTATAAGTGCCTTAGGTTCAATCGCATTTTTGTGACGAGCTAAGACCTGTTTCAGATCTGCCCGAAGGGCCTCTGTTCCTACCATTGAATCCACCTTTTCTCGACGGCCAATTGGTACCAATCGATAGTCTGTTGCATTCCCGCCTCAAGACCAAACAGAGGTGCCCAGTTGAGGATTTTTTTAGCCTTGGTGCTATCTAAAGACTGCACAGGAATTTCATTGAAAGCTTGATTTAAAATCGTAGGGGCAATATTTTTCCCCATGAGGGACCCTATTTTTTTTACGATATCTAAGACCGATAGTCTTAATTCATACGAAAAATTAAAGGCCTCTCCTGGCATCGGTTTCTCTATCATCTGTTTTGCTAATAATCGGTATGCGGCGGCACCATCACCCACATAAATATAATCTCGAATAAATTTACCATCGGATCGAATGATGGGAGCCCGATTATTTAATAAAGAGACGATGGTGTGGGGAATAATTCTACTTTCATTAAGATCACCCGGCCCGAAAAAGTTTCCACATCGGGTTACAGCAATATTCATCCCATAGGAATGTGCAAAGGTTTGGCTAATAAGATCGGAACATGATTTTGAGACGTCATAAGGGTGTTTCCCTTCTAAAGGAAAACTCTCATCATATTTTTCACCCTTTAAATTTCCATAGGCCTTATCGCTGGAAGCACAAACGACCCTCTGGATTCTTTTGGAATTTAATCTACAGGCCTCTAGCAATGCCCAGGTTCCTCGAATATTTACGTCAAGAGTGTCTGCGGGTCTTAGATTTGCCTGTTGCACAAGAGTTTGTGCTGCGAGGTGAAAAACGGTATTTATTTCATATTCGTTAATGACTCTATCCAAAAGTTCTTGGTTTCTGATGTCACCATGGATCGTAACCACCTTTTCACTCAGCCCCTCAGCAAAGTATCTACTCTGTGGAAGGTGGTCCCTAACTAGACAAACAAGTTTGGAGGTTTCATTATTTTTTAACAGTTGAGCGACCAATTCAGAACCCAAAAGGCCTGTGGCGCCGGTAATAAGTGTGTTACCAAAAATTGCTTTAGACATTAGGTTCCTTTTTTTGAGGGGGTCCAGGGCGCCTCTCCCGAGTTCCATAATGATTGGGCCGTATTTTTATCGCTTAAGGTATCGATGGGAAACCAGAATCCCTCATGGGGATAGACCCTCAATTGGCCTGCTTTTGACAGGTTTTCTAGCGGTGTCCGCTCTAAAATACAGCTGTCCTCATCGGAGATAAATTCTCTGAAGGAGCGCGAAAAGAAAAAGTAGCCCCCATTAACACTGGGGTAACGACCCGTGGGTTTTTCGGTAAATCCTAGGGCCTTATCTCCCTTAATCTGAAGCTCTCCGAATCGCGCCTTGGGCTTTACCGTTAAAACAGTTCCAACATTTCCGTGTTCTTGGTGAAACTTTAATTCCGCACCTAAATCGACATCGCAAAGACCATCGCCGTAGGTTAGCGCAAAGGTCGAAAAATCGTTCTCATTTTTAATGTGATCAAAGGCTCTGGCAAGTCTGGCTCCCGTCATTGCATTATCGCCCGTGTCTACAATTCGTACTCGCCAATTTTCTAAGGGGGATTCTTTTCTGGGGATGACTGCATGGCGGGAGGTGTGATCCCTGCTATCACATTCAAAATGGCTAAACCGATAGGGATAGGATAAAAAATAATTTTTAATTTCCCAGCTTTTATATCCAGCACAAATCACAAAATCATTAAAACCAAATTGGTAATACCATCGCATGATGTGAATAAGGATGGGAATGTCTCCCACCTCCACCATCGGTTTTGGCTTTACGGTGGTCTCTTCTGATAAACGAGTGCCTAATCCTCCTGCTAGAATGAAAACGGGAATATTATTATTGGGATGGTTCATCATAACCCACTAAGCGATAGAATAAAAAAGGGTGTTTTTCAAATAAAAAAGCTAAATAACACGAGAATGGGTTGTTCTACGATAGGTTGAGAAGCTCGTGCAGTCGCAAAACTCCAACAATTTGGTTTTCCTTAACGATGGGAACGACATTTAGAGGTTTTTTTCTATCCTCCATGAAACTTAGCGCCTCTACCGCCATCATTTCGGGGGGAATACTGAGGGGATTACGATTAATAATGGAGGGGAGAGAAAGGGTAAAGATATTAGCTTTGTGTTGGTTAAGAAGTCGTCTGACATCTCCATCGGTAAGAATTCCCTCTAAACTTCCATCGGGAGCAGAAAATAGTAGAATTCCCAATCCGTAGGTTCCAAGATCGGCAATACTTTTTTCAATCGTTGTTTTTTCCGATTTGAAGATAGGACATTTTTCTTTCGGAATCATCAGATCGGAAACGCGTAACGACAATCTTTTTCCAAGTTTTCCGCCTGGATGATATTTTGCAAAATCTTCGGGCTGAAAATCTTTCATTTTCATTAGCGTTATTGCTAGAGCATCTCCTATAGCCAGAGCCACAGTTGTGGAGACTGTAGGTGCTAAATCAAGTGGGCAGGCCTCTTTCATCATCGGGACTAACAATATAATGTCTGCTTGTTTTGCTAGTGTAGAATCTTTTCGACTCGTGATAGCGATAATTTTGGCGTTGAGTCTTTTTATCGCAGGCAATAAACTAACGAGCTCTTCACTCTCCCCGCTTTTTCCTATAGCAATCACCACATCATTTGATGTCAACATCCCTAAGTCACCATGCATTCCATCTGAGGGATGTAGAAAACAGGCCGGTGTTCCTGTGCTATTCATTGTGGCCGCAATTTTACGAGCAATAATTCCAGACTTGCCTGCCCCCGTAAGAATAATTTTCCCGTGCACCGAAAAAAGTAAAGAGATCGCTTCAAAGAAGGGCTCTCCTACAGATTCGGCCATTATCTTTAGGGCCTCGGCCTCGATTTGGATCACCTCTCGAATGCTTTTTAAGACCTCTTGATTTTTATCTTTTAAAGTTTGATTCATAATAGCTACAGCCTTTTCTGACCGTAGTGGCAGGCATTTACCCTTGTCAATCGAAGGTTATTCGAGCCATCTATTGATATCTTTAAAAGAGGAGGCTTTGTTAACGATATAAAAAAAGGCACCCTTCAATTGAAAGGTGCCCTTTTAAGTTTAATTTAATTATTGCAGGCCTTTAAAGTCTCTTGGCTCTCCTCCTCCACCATCAAAGCGCTATTATGGGAGTAAGGACAGGCCTCTGTAACAGAACAGGGATAGGCAGATCTTAAATAAACACGACCCTGTTTTGCATCTACCGAAAGATTGTTTATTGCTAAGAATTCTTTCCCCGTATTTGAGACATCCCATTGAGCTACGATAGGATGGCCCGAAGCCTTTAGGTCGATAAAAGTAACCTGTTTAGAAACTTCAGAACCCACCACTAAACAATGGCCCATTTGACCAAGTCCTCTCGGCTGTCCAGCAGGAATTGCAATTTTTTCGGTTATCTGAGCTTTTGAGGCATCTAAAATACCCACTTGGTTTTTGGAGCGCTCGTTGAAAATAATTTCATTTCCATTTTCTAGAATCAGCATATTGCTAACACCAAAGACAGGCTCTGAACTAATTTTCTGTGCCGTTTCAGAGCTAAGATTTAATTGAGTTAGAAAAAAGCCATCACTTCCCATATTGGGTTGTTGTGCAATAAAAATAGAATTACCAAGAAGAACAGAGGTTCTTGGTCCTGACATTCTGGCATTTAAAAAACGGGCCTGTCCCGACTTTATACTAAAAAGGGTTCTGAGGGGTTGGCCTATAGGGCCCCCATCATCAAAACCACCTGGATCGGTGAAATACATTTGACCGGGTTTGCCTACAAATCTATCGGCCAAAGCCTCTATGGGAATTTTATAATCGGTTACCTTAAGCGTTCCGCCAGTTCGTTTAATAATAGAGTAGTGGCTTAAGTTATCACTAACCGCAATTCCTACAGCTAAAATGCTATCGGAACCAAAGGCATATAAAAATCTAGGAGAGTGTTTTAGTGGAACTGTCGTTATTAGTTTTCCATCGCTACTAAAGAGCTCTATTTTATAAACAGCAGCTAAATCTTTTCGCGAATGTCCAACCCAAAGATGCCCATCATGAAAAACCTGGCCCTCGAAAGGCTCAAAACGATCTAGTTCGGTAAGTTTTGTAATAATAATATTTTTTGTGGGCTCCATAGCTTGAAGGTATCCCCCAAAAACAAGAAACGATAAGAGTAGTCCCACTACGGTACGATAACTTTGATGCCACATTTTTTTGCTCCTTTAAAAGTGATAATAATAAACAACTTATATATATCATTTCCAAGATGTCCCCTAAAGTAGTCATGCGTAACAAAACAATCCTAGCTAAAAAACTGTAGAAGTGGTTTATGGGCTACGCATTTTATTTTTTTACGGGATAGGGGTTTGAGAGGGGCTTATGACGTGGTTGAAACCTTTAATATGTTTAGCATTTTTTGTTAGTTTTGAGGGTGTGTGGGCTGGGAACCCAGCCTTTAATAGAAAGCCATTATTGGATGTGGCAACCATTGAGGGTTGGATTAATGACCCCGTTGAAACGCCAAAATCGGTAGAGGATCTTTTATTGAAGTTTCCGGCCGTCTACCGATCCCATTTTGTTTTAATGCACGATAGTCTCAGTTTGCACGAAGCGACGCCCACCCACCCGCGAATTATTTTCTTAGGGCCCGACGCGAGACTTCTTACCGCGGTTTCTACCTTTCCGGAAGATCCTCGGAGAGACATTATAGAGCTAATTCAATTTGAGCCTCAGACTGCGAAATACAGTTTTCATGAAGTGTCCTTTATTGGAAAGAGTCCTCAAATAGTTCACGAGCCTTCCAAATGTAAAAACTGTCATGGAGTGGATGGGCGTCCGAATTGGGAACCCTACGATATGTGGCCCGGTTCTTATGGAGGTGTTCATGATACGATTCCCTCTGGATCTTTAGAGCATAATTTTTTCACAGAATTTCTTTTGAATTTCAAAAAGAATGATCGCCTGCAATCTCTTTATGGAGATTTTTTCATGAAGGATGAGGGGATCGCAGGAAAAACAAATTATTTTACGGTTTCTAGAGGTTCCAGTTCGAATGCTTCACTATCTATTCTTCTTGGGTTTTCCAACCGAGAACGATTAGCAAGACAGATTATTAACTCTAAAGACCATTCCCAATATCGCTATGCAATTATCGCAGCTCTTTTGGGGTGTCCCGAGGAGCCTCTCGAGTTTTTGAGAAAAGATCTAAAATCAAATCATCCAAAAAGTTTTAAAGAGGTTTTAGATGAGACTCAAAAATTGATTCATCAAGGTCATTTACGCCGGTTACATCTCAGTGAAGAGTTTCAAAAAACGAGCCCTAATAATGATATCTCCGAGAGAGTAGACCGGTTTGGATTACGACAGAAGGAGATAGTTCGCATCGCAAAGTTAAGATATTTACTAGAGAACCGTACCGTCGATAAACTTGAGATGGATCGCTGGTCATTAAGCCACCGTAAAGATAGTTACGATCTCAATGATGGACTCAGTGGACTTGAAAATCTGGTGGGTCATTATGTCCCCATGGCCTTTTTTCCCTCTGAATCGATCACCTCTAAAATAACCTATGAAACGATTCCCTTCGCGATCACCTCTTACGATTCAGATGCCACCCCCTCCAATAAGGAGAAGGAGGTCTTTGCCCTTCAGGCATTTGAGGCTCCCAGTCCTTCAAAAGAACTATGTGAAGAGTTATCAAAAAGTGGAAAAACAGAATTTACTTGGAAAAGATAATAGCAATCGATCCCTTCGGGATGTTTCGCTACGAAAATGGAAAAAATCGTAACTAGAGGAGATTCTTGGCTTTGCCAAAATCTGGCGGAGAGGACAAGATTCCACAGCAAATCTCGGAATTCATCCGTACCACCGCGCCCATTTTAGGGTGAAGGCCTGTTAGTATACGAATCAATTGGTAGGGGATAAAAGTAATCTCTAGCAGAATTCCTCTTGATTTAGTAGTGACCCGTCCAAGCTGGATCGTGAAATATTGCGGCCACATGCCTAGTGGTGAGAGTCGATAGACCTCGGGGCTAACGCTTTAAGGAGTATACCAACGAGTCCCTGAAAGAGGACGGCCAAAAGTCTTCAAGCGAAACTCCATCGAGAACGAGATGGGCAACGTTCCCAAATGAAACAGGCGAAAGTTTTAACTGCCGGCGAACACATTCCAACTGGGAGCCTAGCCTCTGTTTCGGCGAGCTATTGGTAGGGATGCATTTAGCACGCGAAGCTACGAATGAATTCCTTTTTCTATTGTCATGCCATGTCATGCTAGATAGATGCGGCGTCCGATTGGTTATCGTAAAAACAATGATAGAATCGATATTTCCCTCAAACAGTGGAGGCTCCTTTGTTACAAAAAACAGCATTTCAGAATTTTACTGGTTTGATAAGCCCACACATAAAAAGAAGTGGTCTTATAAATACATTTTTGAAAGCCGGTAATGTGGTCTCAGGTTTGAGCTCCAAAGGGATTATCTACGGCGATGTCGGATCGGTTACTTTTAATATTCTAAGACGACTCAATAAAGAAACTGATCCAAAAGAAATTGCACATTATCTAAAGGAGTGCAAAGTGCTTTTTAAGCCCGCCCAGCGACTTGAATATGGCGATAGAACCTTGGCTCTCCATGCTTTGATTCGGATCTTAAAACCCAATGTGGTAGTGGAAACTGGGTGTGCGTGGGGTGGATCTGCATCTTTTTTACTGGCAGCCTTAGAGAAGAATGGTCGGGGGGAGCTGATTTCTATCGACCTTCCAGCCTCTACGGTTTCACAAGCTAAATTTATGGGAGTCAACAAAGACCAAATCGGTGCGCTGGTGCCAGAGGAACTTAGAAAGCGTTGGAAATTGGTGACTGGTGACGCAAGAATAGAATTGCCACGAATTTTAGCTGAGAACGATGCAGATATTTTTATTCACGATAGTCTCCACACCACTACCCATCAAGCCTTTGAATATATTACAGCCAGATCCCTTATGCGTGAGGGCGCCCTCATCGTGTCCGACGACATTCGTTGGAACGGAGCCTTCCGATCTTTTGTCCAATTGCACAACCTTCGTGGATATATTCTCGTAGAAGACAAAAACTTCGGGTTCGCTCTTAATACTTTCGATGGTTATGAGAAAGAAAATGGTCTGTACCGCTAGTCGCGAGCGCAGCATAATGCCTATTAACAGGAACAAATTTACGGCATTTACCTGGTGCCAAATTATGTGCTGAAACTACTGCTACTTCGCCCACTCACTTGGAGTAGCATTTCACTTTCACAGCGTTTCTATGGGAACGTTGCCCATCTCGTTCTCGCTGGAGTTTCGCTTGAAGACTTTTGGTCGTCATCTTTCGGGAACTCGTTGGTATACTCCTTAAAGCGTTGGCCCCGAGGTCTGTCGACTCTCACCACTAGGCATGTGGCCGCAATACCAATTGATTCGTACACTAACAGGCCTTCACCCTAAAATGGGCGCGGTGGTACGGATGAATTCCGCTTGGTGCAAATCTGGCGGAGAGGAGAGGAGTCGAACCTCCGATACAGTGTTACCCGTATAACGGTTTAGCAAACCGCCGCCTTCGGCCACTCGGCCACCTCTCCGCAATGAAATATTTCAATGAACTCAAAGTTTCTATCATTGAAAGTAATATCCTTCAAATCCGAAGTCACTTTCAAAGGTAGAAATGCATCATCAGCCAGAAAAAGTCATTATAATCGCTTCGAATTCTTAAGTTTCTCTGTTTTTGATACGATCCTAGCCATTCAAAGTGGGGTCTCGGGAAAAACTGGATGCCTCCACCCCAGCTTTGGGTCAAAGACCCGGTCTCCTTAAAATCGGTTTTTAAGAGATCTTCAGCCAGATAGAGGTGAATTCCCTGAATGAGCTCATAATCTAATCGCCCATAATGAGCCCAGCCCCAATTAGAATTGAGCCCATTAGGCCTCTGGTTTTGAAGATCGATCTCCCCTAAAAAGAATAGGTCCTTACGAAAACCTAAATTTACATAGGGACCAAACACATGGCGAGAAGAGGTTGCTTGGGTTCCATAAAAATAACTGAGCCCCCCTTTATAAGTGTCTCCCAGTTGATAACCCCCGCGCAAGGCGACCCCTTTTTCTTGATCCAATAGGCTGTCATCTATTCTGCCAAAGATACCCGTAATAAAAAGGTCCTTCTCACTCGCAATCCAGGCCGCTTCAAGATTATAAGTTTCAGAACCATAATTCCATCCCAGCCCTTTCTTGGTGCTCACAATATGATCGGGTAAATTAATTCCAAAGGCCCTTTGAAATTTACCAGCACGAAAATAAAGCTCCTCTTTAGGATGATAAATTATAAAATGACGACGACTTAAAAAAGAGTCGATAAATTTTGTGGGTTCACTTGTATTGCTTTTTCCCAAGGTAGCAAGAAAGGTAAACTCACCCTGAATCGCTGCAAGCTCAGCATCTGCTTGCATCACCAAATACCTTCCCGTCTTTATTGTGGGCGTATCGAGATGGGTTTGTACCGCCCTAATGTCCCCTCCCACATTTAACCACTCTGGAAATTTTATCGCACCCCAAAGAAAATCGGATTCATTCTCACGATGCCAAGTGCTTAGGGCCTCTTGAGATAGGGCCCTACCATAAGAGGTTACAAGCCCTCCACCATTAGGGCTCACATGACAGGTAATACAATTGGAGTAGCCGTAACGAAGCATCTCAGGAAAGGCTAAAACCATATTTCCACGAGAAAAAAGACAAAGGAAGAAAAAAAAAGGAATGAATAACGTCAATTTAAATCGCCTTTTAAATTGCCTTCAAGTATTACCTTTACCACCACCTCTTGCCCCATTGTTACACTCATAAAATGGGGAGTCGTAATTCCAAAATCACCGGTTTTAATTTTGAACTCATGAGTTATCGTTAGAGCAGATTCTTTTTTTTCTAATCTGATGTACCCAGAGATGGGTTTTTCCACGCCATGAAGATTCATTGTGCCATCAAAAGGAATTTTTTCTCCCGTTAGCTCATTGGGAAGAGTCAGTTTTTTAAATGTAAAAATCGCTTGCGGAAATTTATCCGTTTCAAGATATTTTTCTTTCATGTGCTTGTCTCTTAAATCGATGCCTGTTGAAAGAGACACAAGCTGAAGAGAGGCGGTCCCAGACATCTGCTGGCCATGTATTATGATTTTAGTTTTTATCGCCTTGGGGTCGCTCTGTTTTCCTAAAATTTTTAAGGCCCCAGGTGTAGCTAGTGCCGTAAAGGCCATGAGTGCTTCAGAAACTTCAAAGGTGGCAGCTCCGAGAAACCGACTTGTCAGCAGTACTATTATAAGTAGTGAAGATTTCATTTTGAAAACTCCGAATTAGGAAAACCCAAAAGGGTTCCCACGTTATCTTTGAGATTGGTAAAGGATAGGCCTTCGTGGCCTGTAAAAAAGTTCTGAAATTTTTCTGGGTAAAATAGCCCCGCTAATATTTCGCAAGAATCGGTAATTCGAGGCCCTGGGCGATTAAAGAATTGATTGCCATCACCGACAAAAACGTTTCCATTTTTAAATGCCGAAAGTACCGATAGCCGACTTAAAATTTCTGGAGTTTTTATTTCTGATAGGGTTTTAGAAATAGAGTATCCACAGGGAAAGATCACAACGATATCGGGTGCACAATCATAAATCTCTTGCCAGGTTAAGGTTCGGAATTTTTCCGGATTAGAGATAATAAGAGGCTCCCCACCGGCTAGAGTCACGATCTCTGGAATCCATCCCCCACCCACCATCGGAGGCTCCAGCCACTCTAAACATAAAACCCTGGGCCGATTAGGCCTGTCGGTCCCCACCTTCGCATTAACACTATTCAGCCTAATCCAAAATTCTGTGACCAGATCCTCAGCAGCCGATTCTCGGTTCGTGGCCTTTCCAAGGCGTAAAATATCCTTCACAATGTCATCTAAAGTATGCGGAGTTAGTGTGCAGATTTTAGTTTTTAGGTTCGTGAGCCCTTCCAATGCAACTTCTAAGTCTTTCAGGGAAACGGCACACACATCACACTGGTCTTGGGTCACAATGAGGTCGGGAGCTAAAGATTGGATTAGCTCAGTGTCTACCTCATAAATACTCAAACTATTTTTAAGAAGCTCAATTAAATCTTGATGAATTTCGCCGCCCCGTTTTAGTGGGTTTATTCTGGGCCTTGTGACTCGGGGTAGGTGGGATAGATTCTCTGGAAAATCACATTCATGAGAAATCCCGACCAAATTTTTTTCTAAGCCCAGTCGGCATAAAATTTCAGTTGCACTGGGTAGAAGAGAAATAATTTTAATCTGCTTTAAGTCTACCATGAAAAGTTCTTATAACAGAGGTTAGGGAGAGGTGGCAATTTCCTAAAAACTAGAGTAAGAAAGGGAATGATTTCAGCTCAAAAAATTCAAAGTTTAGTGGAAACCGCTTTTCCTGGGTCTCAGGTGGAGGCAGAGGACACTACCGGCACTAATGATCACTTTCAGCTCACTGTCGTTTCCTCCTCATTTCAGGGAAAGGGAATGGTCGAACGTCATCGAATGATTTATGGCGTTTTAGGGGCCGCTATTGGCGGAGCTATTCATGCACTATCTTTAAAAACTCTAACCCCGGAAGAGGCTGGAAAATTATCTTAAAAGGAGATTCAAAAATGAGTTCAGAAGTACAAAAAACAATCGCAGATGACATTAAAAAGCACAAGATCCTCATGTATGTTAAGGGGAACAAAGGAAATCCTATGTGTGGATTTTCTAAAATGGTGATGGATATTTTCCTTGATTTGGGAGCCGATTTTGAAACTCGAGATGTGCTCTCGGATCCTGAAGTGCGAGATGGAGTGAAAGAATTCACTCAGTGGCCTACGATTCCGCAGATTTTTATCAACGGAGAATTCATCGGTGGGTGTGACATAGTGAGAGACCTTTACACCAGTGGCGAACTTAAAAAGATGGTTGACGCTGCAAAATAAATTTCAATTTTAAATTGTGGGCCTGGTACTCGGTTTCTTTGGATAAACGACATGACGTCCCAAACGGATTACCTCATGTGGATTAACCCAGGAGCCGATTACTAAGGTTCGCTTTACAAGGCTTGAACCTTGGCATTTCCTTAGATAGTCTTATTCAATGAAAAATATTTTTATCTTCTGGTTTCTTAGTTTTAGTGCCCTTTCAATTTTTGCAGCGAAGCCGCAACCGCCAAAGTTTTTAGTGATTCAACCAACAAAAACAATAACGGTAAAAGCGGGTAAAATTGTTGAAACCACGCTCTTGGTTTCTATAGCCCCGGAGTTTCATATTCAGGCAAATCCCGTCGGGCAGGCGAATTTAATTCCCACCACCATTGAGTTTAATGAAAAAGACGGGTTGTCGCTAGTCTCTGTGATCTATCCTGAGGGAAAGGTTTTTCGTTTGGAAAATTCTGAAAAAGATCTGCAGGTCTACGGAGGAGAGGTGAAATTTAAGTTAAAGCTTCAGGCCAAAACCGCCCAGCCCGGCAAACAAGACTTTACAGGAGTTTTTAAGTTTCAACCCTGCAACACCAAGATCTGTTTTTTTCCAACTCGATATGAAATCAAAATTCCTGTGCAGGTATTAAAGTAGTGTATTTAAACTTTTGAAATATAAAAGCAACGTAGGATTTGTTTAGATGTCTATTCCGCTAAGTAATTTTTCGCACCTTTTTCCGGAGGTTATTTTCGAGGCTGCAGAGATCCTAGGTGGGCGATGTACGGGACGATTTCTTGCTCTTAATGCTATGGAAAATAGGGTTTACGATATTACCATGGAGGAGGGTGATAATCGGATTATCAAGTTCTATCGGCCAGGTCGATGGACGCGTCCGATCATTGAGGCCGAACACCTTTTTCTAAAGAAATCTTTCGCTGCAGAAATCCCTGTAGTTTGTCCTTTGGAATTAAATGGGGAAACCCTATTTGAGAAAAACGGAATTTTTTTTACGATCTTTCCTAAACGTCCTGGCCGATTAGAACCAGAGTTAAATGACGAGCAATTAGAAAGATTAGGGCGTTATTTAGCCAGACTCCATAATGTAGGTGAGGAGCTAAAAACATTACCTCGCAAAACATTAACCCCCCAAACGTATGGACGAGATAGTGTGAAGGGTCTAATTGAGATGAATCAGTTACCACCAGGTAACCTAGGCTTTATTTATCAACAACTAGTGGCAGAAATTTGTGATCGCAGCGAGCCTTTTTTTGAGGGAATAGAAACCTGTTTGATTCATGGTGATTGTCATGCGGGAAATGTTTTGTGGCGAGGCAATGAACCTTATTTTATCGATTTTGATGACATGCTCTATGGCCCGCCTGTTCAGGATTTTTGGATGTTAATTGGTGGTGATGACGAATACGCGATTAAAAATCGGGACAAACTTATCGATGCCTATTTAGAGATTCGAGAGTTTGATGAGAGAACACTAAAATTAATTGAGCCCCTAAGAGGATTGCGGCTTATCTACTTTAGTGCTTGGATTGGTCAGCGATGGGAAGATGGGGCCTTTAAATTGGCCTTTCCCCACTTTGGAACTGAGAAATATTGGCAAGAGCAATTAGAGCATTTATCTTTTCAATTAGAGAGGATAAAGGTCTTAGAAAAATAGACCTCTTTAGTGCAGTAAAAAGGGTGGCTATTGAAAATCTTGGATTTTTATTTTCGGATGGGGTATTCCCCGCAAACTGAGAGGTAATAAAATAAATGGAAACAAAAATGACAAAGCCGTTACGTGGAGCTGTGATTGGGTATGGTTTTATTTCTGGTAATGGCCATATCCCAGCTTATTTGAAAAGAGCTCTTGAAAAAGGCGATGTAGAAATTGTGGCTGTCGCAGATACTTGTGAATCTCGTCGACAGTTAGTGAGTGACGCACTTCCTGAGGCTAGAGTTTATACCGATTATGAAATTTTATTAGAGCAGGAGTCTGAGAATTTAGACTTTATCGATATTTCCACACCTCCTGTTTATCATGCAGAAATTGCTCTCGCAGGATTTAAGCATGGGCTTCATGTACTGTGTGAAAAACCTTTAACGGTTTCTTTAGAGGAGGCTCAGGTCCTTTTAAAAGCAGCCGAAGACTCCAAGCGAGTTCTTTTCCCCTGTCATAATTACAAACATGCACCTGTTGTTAAGGCAATTCGAGCGGTAATTGAGAGTGGCCAGATTGGAAAGGTTCGCTCGGTCACTTTAAATACCTTTAGAAACACTCATGCAAAAGGGGCGACCGAGTGGCGAACGCATTGGAGAAGAGAAAAAAGATTTAGTGGGGGAGGGATTGCTATGGATCATGGGAGCCATACTTTCTATCTTACTTTTGATTGGATGAATTCTTATCCGACTAGTGTGACCGCTAAGATGAGTATTTTAGAGCCAGAACGATACGATACGGAGGACAACTTTTCTGCAGTATTAACCTTTCCTACAGGGCTTGCGCATGTTCATTTAAGTTGGACCGCTGGAGTGAGAAAGGTGATTTATACTATTCAAGGAGATAAGGGTGCCATCACGGTAGATGATGATGAAATGCAAATCGCAACCCAATACAAAACAGAGGGCCCAGATGTGGCGCAGGGAGCGGTTACCTGGCAGGTCGAAAAAAGAAATATTTCCTCAGGCTGGATGGATGCAAGTCATGTGAGTTGGTTTAATTCTCTCTTTGATGATTTTAAAACAGCCATTCAAAAAGGTGTGTTTGTGGGCAAAGAGGCTCGAGAGGCCTATCTTTGCGTGCAGTTAATCCAAACCGCTTATCAATCTGCCGCGCAGGGGTCTCGAGAACTACCGTTGACTCCCGATGTGTTAATATAATTGGAGAATGAAGGGTAGTAGTGGCGTAACTTTTAAGATTTTGTTAGAAGAGCGGTAGTTTTATACTGGAGAACCCCTAGTGGCCTACGATTTTGTTAATACTATTGCGCTCTTAACTATTTTTGCCCTGGTCGTAGTGGCCTACAGTTTTAAGCTTATTATTAAAGGGCGTACCCAATTTGATCGAGTTAATCGGCAGGGTGGCAGCGTGCTCATGGGTAAGGGGCTAATGGAGGTCGGTTATTGGGCCCTGCAACCGATTGCTAAGCTTCTCGTTTTTTTACATGTGACTCCTAATCAAATTTCTTGGGCCTCTTTAGTTTTAGGCGGAATTTCAGGTACCGCTCTGGCCTATGGGTACTTTGGTTTCGCGGCCTTATTTGCCTGTTATTCGGCCTTTATGGATTGTTTAGACGGCATGGTGGCTCGGATGACAGAGGTGGCGTCTGATGCAGGTGAGGTTTTAGATGCGGCTGTTGATCGTTATGTAGAATTTTTCTTTTTGGCGGGGCTTATTATTTATTATCGTGAAGAGCCTGCCTTTCAAATAGTCGCTCTTTTTGCTTTAGCAGGTTCTTTTATGGTGAGTTACTCAACGGCTAAAGCCGAAGCTCTTCACATTCCACCTCCCCCGGGTATTATGAGACGCCCTGAGAGGGCCTTTTATCTTACTTTAGGCGCGGCATTATCTACCTTTTCGTTTCCATGGTTAGAGATGCAGTTTAAGTTTTCAAAGCCCATTGGATTTCCTTTATTGATGGCTACTTTTGCGGTGGCTGTACTTTCTAATATCTCTGCCATTGAAAGATTATGGACCATTGGCCGTGCGATGAGAGAGCGAGAGGCATCGGCCCATTTACAACTATTAGAAGATCTTGCCAGTGAAAAATCGGAGGTCGTATTGGACATGACCGATAATGAAGATTTAACTTTTTCACGAAGAGATCTCTAGATCTATTTAAGGCTTCCTATTTGATCCCCTTTAAAGTTGATGTATAAGGGCGGCCTATGAATCAAAGTCCTATTTCACAACCGCAAAACCAAAAACCGAAACTAAAGACCCCTATTCCTGGCCCTAAAAGCCGAGCACTCCGTTTTCGAGAGGATAAGGGGCTGGCCCCTGGTCTTCAAGGCTTTGCTTTGATGGCTGGAATTGTAGCTGAATCGGGACAGGGAAATACGGTCACCGACGTCGATGGAAATACCTTTTTAGATATTATTGGTGGAATTGGTGTGAATGGATTGGGCCATAGCCATCCTAAATTTGTAAATGCGCTAAAAGAACAGATCGAAAAAATTTCTGTGGGAAGTTTTACTTCAGAAGCTCGGGTTGATCTCTTTGAAAGACTTGCTGAAAAAGCGCCAGCTCCTGGGTTAAATAGAGCCCAGCTTTATTCGGGTGGCTCTGAGGCTGTAGAGTCGGCATTACGTTTGGCTAAGTGCTATACCGGGAAATATGAGTTTGTTAGTTTCTGGGGTGGGTTTCACGGAAAAACGATGGGAACTCTATCTCTGATGGGTTCTGAGTTTAAAGATAAATTAGGTCCAATGGTTTCCGGTAGCCATCAAGTTCCCTATGCAAATTGTTATCGGTGTCCTTTTAAATTGGAATATCCCTCTTGTGATTTGGCCTGCGTGGAATTTGTTAGAAAACAATTAAAAGTTACCACAGCAGGAGAGGTGGCGGCCATCATTGCAGAGCCTATGCAAGGGACTGCGGGAAATATCATTCCTCCTCCTGAGTTTATGCCAGCAATCAAAGAGGTGGCTAAAGAATTAGGTGCGCTACTCATCGTTGATGAGATGATTACAGGTTTTGGAAGAACGGGAAAATATTGGGGTGCCGATCACTCGGGTGTGATTCCCGATATCATCACTATTGGAAAACAATTTGGCGGTGGGTATCCGATGTCGGCCCTGATCTCAAAAGAGGAGATCGTAAATACAAAACCTTGGTCAAATGCTTCAGGCTCCTCCTCTAGCTATGGAGGTAATCCTCTAGGCGCCAAAGCCGCTTCAACGGCATTAAGAATTATCGACGAGGAAGGGCTGGTAGAAAACTCTCGTAAAATGGGAGCCTATTTTTTAAATCTTTTAAAACCCTTTGAAGAAAAATATTCTTTTGTCGGGCAGGTGCGAGGCGCAGGCCTATTTATGGGTATCGAAATGGTGAAAGATAAAAAAACCAAAGAGCCCATTTCGAAAACGGTCTGCAATCGAATTTTTCAAGAACATTTACAGCGAGGGCTTTTGACGATGTCCTACGCCCCAAGCTTTAGAATACAACCCTCAATGACTATCGACGAGAGAACGGTGGATAATGCAGTTGCCATTATCAAAGAGGTTTTTGATGTTGTAGAAAAAGGGCGCTGGTGGGAATCGGCTTAAAAGAGTGGTTAAGAAGATTCTCGGCACAAGACTAAGAAGACTATGATTGTGGGTCATCCCCGGGAACAATAATGCCAGCCTTTTTTAATTGTTCATTCCAGATCATGTCGATGCTAAAGGCCACAACGATTGCATAGGTAGAGCCCCAGATAATATCGATTAAATAATGATGGTTTAAATAGACGGCTGAAAAGCACATCAAAAAATAAAATCCCAGAGTTAGTTTTTTTAAAGCGCCAAATCGAAAGGCATAATAAACGGCCATCAGTGGATAGGCGATGTGTAGAGAGGGAATGGCGCCGTGAACATCGGCCGATTTGCCGTACCAACTTGCAAAAAGAGGGAATCCAATAAGGGAATCAAATCGAGCACACCCTGCGACGTTAGCTAAGACATCAAGTTTTGCGGGCCCCAGACCGTACATAGCCACATACCAAGGGGGAGAGGCCGCATACCAATAATAGGTGGAGTAACCCAACATATTGAGCCAAAAAAACCCCCACATCATTTGTGGCGCTCTTAATAAAATACTTCGAGGATGCCTAAGATAGGTGCCACTACGACTAGCCCAAAATCTAAAGTAAGCGGCAACTCCCACATAAAAAGAGATGAAAATAATATAGGCCACACCACAAACAAAATCTAAAATGGGATGAGTGTGAATTTGAAACCATTCATTAGGAGTGAGTTTACCGGCCGCGGTATTAATTCCGAAAAAAACCTTATCAAACTCGTAAGGTTCCTTAACGTGAATAGGGCCCCGCAGGTAGTCTGAGTAGTACCGTTGGCTGTCATAAATAAGGCTTGTAAGAAAAAGAGGTAGGGTGAATTGAAAGACCGGATAAAGTCGGGGCCCTAAGTAATACAGTAGTGTCGGCATTAAGGCGCTGACGACGAGATCACTTCGTAATCCATGAAGATGATTTAGTGTAATGCCATAACTAATTAATAAAAAAAGGGGTAATATCTTTTTTGTGAAATTTAGAGATTGCCACCAGCCTAGCCATTCTTGTTTTAAATTTTCAGATGAAATCGTCATGATGGATTTTTAAAAAGGCGAAAAAAAATAGAAAATTAATCGAGAGAGTTGAGTCTTAAAAATTAAGACCCATTCCTATTCTAAATTCTTTAGTGCCGTTATCTTTAACAAAAACATTGGAATAATTAAGTGAGAGGCGATCAATATATTCTCCAATGCGAATCATAATTCCTCCAGAGAGAACGGGTGAAATCCCTCCTTGTCCGTGCCAGTTTTGAAGGCCGCCACCGGCTTCGATGGTGACGATAGGAAAAATAGGAAGCATTAAGTAGGCTTCGTAGTCGGAGATAAAAAATTTGCTATCGGCCCCTCTTTTTGCAGAGAAAATACTGATGTCTCCCCTCAAGGCTACTACACCGAGATCGACTATCGGTGTCCACCCAATCTCTGGCGAGGTGCTACTTTCAAAAAGTTTAGGAGTCGTTCTTAAAAAACCGATTTTAAAGTTAGTTAGTTTAATAGAATTTAAAAGTCCGTAGGAGGTGCCGCTATAAAGCAGGGCTAGAAAAATAAGGCTTAATCGCGACCCAAGTTGAGGTTTCATATGAAGCTCCTTTTAAAGGTTCTATTATTATAAAACAGGTTGGCTTCAAACGGGATCATGAAAATTTTAATGGCATCCATAAAATGTAAAAAAAGGGAGGGTCAAGAGACCCTGTCAAATAGGGCCCTGTTTATGGTGATGCGAAGCGTTGTGATTATCTAAAGAGGACTCCGGTAAGGGTAATATTGAGGAGCGGGATGAAAAGGATGAAAATTAGATTGTCGGGCTCTAAAAACTAAACTATTTATTCTAAAGGCCTATTTCTATAAGGGAATAGGAAGTTTGTGAATTATGGCTCGGCCCTGTGCGACTGACATTTGCAAATCCCGTCAGGTCCGGAAGGAAGCAGCGGTAGCACGATGATTTGTGCGTCACAGGTCACCCGAGCCTTCTTTTTTTTCTATGGCATATTTAGCAATTGCACGAAAGTGGCGCCCTTACTGTTTTGAAGATCTAGTTGGGCAGGGCCATGTGGTTCAAACCTTAAAAAATGCGATTCGTATGAATCGAGTTTCTCACGCCTATCTTTTTAGTGGAGCTCGCGGGACTGGGAAAACCTCAGTTGCTAGAATTTTTGCGAAGGCTCTTCGCTGTCCTTATGTCAAAGACTCCATTCCCTGCAATACTTGCAATGAGTGCGTTGCTATTGCGGAAAGTCGTTCTATTGATGTGGTGGAGATTGATGGGGCTTCCAATAACGGTGTGGAATCGGTAAGGGGTATTCGAGATAACGTGGCTTATGGAGCGGCTACAGGCACCTATAAAATTTATATTATCGACGAAGTTCACATGCTTTCGTTAAGTGCGTTCAATGCACTTTTAAAAACCTTAGAAGAGCCCCCGCCACATGTAATTTTTTTATTAGCGACCACAGAGGTGCAAAAAATTCCGCTTACCGTTTTGGGCCGGTGTCAGAGATTTGAATTCCGTAGGCTGACCAGCAATGAAATTACTGGGCGTGTTCAAAAAATTCTTGAAACAGAAGGCCTTGTGATTTCTGAGAGTGGCTTGCGACTGATTGCAAGTCACAGTGATGGAAGTTTAAGGGATGCCCTTTCTTTATTAGATCAGGTGCTCTCCTATTTTGGAACGCAGTCGGCAAAAACAACGAGCGATAAAATTATCTTCAATGATAAACAGGTAGTAGAGGCATTGGGAATTAGCCAAACTAATATTATTTCAGATTTCTGGAAATTTATTATCCACAAAGATATTAAAAAATTATTGGCTCTTATTTCAGAGGCCTATTTATCTGGCGTTGATTTAAAACATTTTTCTGAAAGATGTTTAGAGGAGCTGCGACTTTTGTATCTTATTCAGGCCGCTAAAGAATCTAAAGAGTCATTAACGCCAGAGACCTTAGATATTTCTTCGATTCGCTTCACAGAGTTAAGTGCTTTAACCGAGTCCTGTTCACTAGTTCAGTTAGAGCGAATGTCTCAAATTCTTTCAAAAACAATTAGTCAAATCACCTGGAGTAGTTTGCCTAGATTTGTCATTGAAGTGGCAGCGGTGCGGATGACAAAATTAGAGGAGCTAGATCAATTTGAGCAATCCTCTCCAGATAGTGAATCTTCTGGTCGACAGATGACAGAAGATGGCAGTGCTGCGGAATCTGAAGATGAAGAGGTTGTGGTAGTTAAAACGCCAATCAAAGTCATTTCTCATCCAGAAATGATTCCGCAAAAAAGAGAGAAAGCACCCTTGCAGACCCAAGAGGTTTCTTCACCCAGAGATCTTAGCGAATCGAATCCAGAAAGTGAGTGGCGCTTTTTTGTGGATTTTGTGATGAAGAAGCGGCCGCTCTTAGGGGCCTTATTGAATCATGCCACATTTAAGTTAGAAAATATTCAGGACGGAAAAAACGTGGTTTTAGGTTTTAACGAGGGTAGTTTTTATGAAAAGCAAGCAGAAGATTCTAAAAACATTCAGGATATGACTACCTTTTTGAAACTATTTTTTGGTGCGCAGTCCTCGGTAAAGTTCTCGAATATAGAAAATAATGCCAAACAAAGTTTAGAAAAAAGCCGTCAAGTTGAGGTGGCTGGTTTACGTAAGGATGCTTTAGAGCATCCCGCAGTTTCTCAAGCGAAAGAAATTTTTGGTGCAGAGATTGTGGATGTGAAGGTGGGGATCTAATGACATTCAAAAGTGGAAATTTAGGTCAGGGCATTAGGGCCCTAGACGAACTAATTATAGAACTTAAAAAGTTGCCAGGTATTGGGGAAAAAACTGCCACTCGGCTCGCATTTTTTGTGTTACGACAGCCTGCAAACTTTGCGATTGGACTTTCAGATGCTATTAAAAATGCGAGAGAAAGATTAAATAGCTGCAGTCAGTGTTGCACGTTTACCGAAGAGTCTGTTTGTGACATTTGTAATGATTCTCAAAGATCCAATGAGATTGTTTGTGTGGTCGAAGAGCCTTCAGATGTTATCGCCTTTGAACGAAGTCGACAGTTTAATGGGAAGTATCATGTGCTTCATGGTTCTTTGTCTCCCTTAGATGGCATTGATGAAGGAAAACTAAAAATTAGGGAACTTCAAACTCGAATTAAGCAGGGACTGGTCAAGGAGGTTATTTTAGCGACCAATCCTACCGTTGAGGGTGATACCACAGCCCTATATATTGCAAGGCTCATCAAGTTTAACGGGCTAAAAGTAAGCCGCATCGCGCATGGAATTCCAGTCGGAGCTGAAATTGAGTATTTAGATGGGGCAACTTTAGGTAAGGCACTTCAGAATCGCGTTTCATTGTAGTACAGTACACATAATGTCTTTTATAAATTACGCCGCCAAAGAACTTAATTGCAAAATTGTTTACTACGGCCCTGGCATGGGTGGAAAAACAACTAATCTTCAATACATCTACAATACGACTAATCCCGACAGTAAAGGAAAGATGGTTTCACTCACCGGAGAAACAGAACGAACCCTATTTTTTGATTTTTTACCTCTGAATATTGGTGAGATTCGCGGATTTAAAACAAGATTTCATTTATACACAGTTCCTGGACAGCACTTTTATGATGCGAGCAGAAAGTTAGTTCTTAAGGGTGTGGATGGGATTATTTTTGTGGCAGACTCTCAAGTAGACCGTATGGAAGATAATTTAGAAAGTTTAAAGTCATTAGATAGCAATTTGAGAGAACAGGGCTATGACATGCACCATATCCCCCTTGTTTTCCAATATAACAAGCGGGATGCAGAGAATCCGGTTCCTATCAGAGTTCTCCATGAGCAGCTTAATCCCTTTGGAGCTGAAGAGTTTGAGGCTATAGCGGTTAAAGGGGTGGGGGTTTTTGATACTTTGAAGTCGGCCTCCAAGCAGATCTTAAAAGTTTTAAGAACTTAAAAATTGGATTTTACAAGTCGCAATAGTTTTGACAGTATGCGGACTCTTCTTTTCCCGGGTAGCTCAGCTGGTAGAGCAGGTGGCTGTTAACCACCGCGTCGGGGGTTCGATTCCCTCCCCGGGAGCCATTTCTATCTCAATACTACTTTTGTTCCGCCGGTTACCAACGCCGGCAAAGTTCTCCGAACCCATGATCTTAAACTGCAACTGCCGCCGCCCATTCCTATCCAACTCACCCACCTCTATCGTTGAAAATAAAGCCTTGAAAGCATTCTTAAGCGCCACCGGGTCCCGCTCCTGAATGATCGCCTGGATCTTCTCTGCGCGAGCGATCAGCGAACTCGAATTCAACTCATCATCCTGAAGGTCTGCCCGACCACGCTCGATGGTCGCCTTCTGTCTTTGACATTTCTCAATCTCCTCCTTGATCCGATTCACCGTCTCGACATACTCCCGTCGAAATGTCTCAGCCTCTGTGGACTCACCTGTGGACAACAGGAAGTCGATCCGCTTGTCCAGCGCCGCACGATCCACATGATGTTTGGCAATGCGACAATCGAGCTGCTGAAGTTGCCCATGCAGAAGATCGAGCGTTGATCGCACTGACTTGGTTCTCTCAATGATTGCTCCCCTAAGTTTTGGTGACTGCTTGATGATCTCTGTCACGATCTTACGGGCCTCAATCTCTTGAAGTGTAACCTGATAAGAGGTAACGCGAATGAAGGTTCCCATGATCCATTCGACAACTTTTAGCTCTTCCGAATTTGGTTGATAGAGCCCCACCATGGGAGTTTCATTTGGCATCGATTGGTCAAACCCAAGAATTTTGTGAGTTGAATTTGCCATTGTACACCATTGCCGAATAGACGTTCTCACGAACCCGCTTTGAAGTATTTCTTGCTTCGTAGTCGGCGAAAGCTGCAAGCATTCTAAGCCTGAGAACATCATTGGGATCGTTTGGGTTCATGGGCAGACCCTTGAACATAACTTCGCATCCGACCTGATTGCATGACTCGAAAAATATGGCGAAGAAAAGACCGTGACGGAAGGCGCGGGCAACATCCTTTATGATGACAAATGAGAACTCGCCCCGTTTTATTTTTACATCCAGTCGGCGAAACTCGAAGCAAATATCCGTTTGCCCGCTAATTGCCGCATCTATAAAGACCTCAACGATCCGATAGTTGACCTGATCGTCTTTCGATCTAATGATCGCTTCCTCGAAGACGAGATTTACTTGCTGCTCCAACGAACCCGCGTCGACAAGAACTTACTTTCACGGCTTTGTGGACTTCGGATCGAAGTTTGTCGATCTCCGATTTTATTTCAATCACGAGGATCGGGCTGGTGTGGAAGTCACCCCTAAAATGTTGTGAGAGTTGTCGGCAGTTGACACTAGCTCTTGCCAACGGCGTTCTGTCAGGATGCCTTAGCCTGCTTCTCGAAGAACTCTTTCATACTTTGATTTGTTTCGATAGCAGCGCATTTTTGAAATGCCATCTGAGCAAGCTGGGCATTCCCCATTTTTTTGTAAATCGCCCCAAGGCATCCCCACGCCCTCAAGAAATTTGGGTGGAGCCGAACACATGTTTCAAGGTGAGGTATAGCCATTGTCGATTCACTGTCCTTCCAGAACAAATGAGTACCTAAAATGAAATGAGCATGAATATTCTTGGGAGAACGTCTCAGCAGGTTTTTCAATGCTATCTCACCTATATCATTGAGCCCCTTTTTGAGATTGTTCCTTGCCTCAACAATCTCCATGTAATCAATCACATCAACATTTTCAGGAGTAGCAAGGTGGGCTTCAGCCAAGACACTTCGAATCTTTATGTCTGTATGACCAAAGTCGTATGCCTCCGTCGATCTGCTCCTTTGAGAATCTTATAAACGGTTGGGCGATCCCACCGAAGCACTCGATTTTTTGTCGGGACATTTCTTGCGTTTAGCCACCCCGCTATCTTGCCGTAGGAAGCCCCCGATTGCCGCAGCTCAACAATTTCACCAAGAGCTCTCTGCTCCCCACAATGTTGAATCACGCGGCCGTTGACCATCCTCTCCCCGTAAGCGAGTTGCCCCTTATTCAGCCGGTGCGCCTCATCCTCGTGCCGCATTGGGATTCCGAATCGATGAAGGGCCTTTTTGACTGTCGATCTGGCGGAACAAATCTCACGTGAAATTTGCCGTGTTGAGAGCTGTTTTTCGAGGTACTGTGCCCGGAGGAACTCTTCATTTCGGTACATGGGCGTTGACTGTAGTGTTGAAAGCATTGATAAATTCTTGGCGGCACTAATTGTGGTATTGGGCCATGACGGGTGAGCCATTTTATTATGGATTCCTACCGCAATGTTATTTTTCCAATGGACCGTTTCTTTTAACAGGCCGTGATGTGATGGCATCGTGCCGACCCCTTTACTAACAAAGATTTTATAAAGACAAAAAAGAGGTTCCCATTTTAGTGGCCTGTTCTTTTTGGTGAGTTACCCAGATAAAGGATCTTTTTTGTTCTGTGGCTGAAGATTCTTGAACCCAACGAATGATCTCCCTTTCAAAAATATCGCCTCTGGCTTTATCAAGAGAGGCTGTGGGCTCATCAAAAAGTAAGATTTGTGGTTGCAGAATCAGCGCACGGATGAGGGCTACGATTTGAGCCTCTCCACCCGATAAGAGTTTGGCAGATTGGTTTAAAAAAGAGTCCTGAAGATTAAAAGTACTTAAATAATGGGAAATTATTTGGCGGTCACATTTTTTATTCTGGTGAATTTGAAATGAAAAAGGGCCTTCTAAATTTTCCTGCACGGTGCCCTCTAATAAACTTGGTTTTTGCCCAAGGTAGATCACTTGACTACGATAGTGGGGCACCTCCTTGGGGGCGATCAGTTTTCCATTTAAAAAAATCTCTCCCGAACTTATAGGGTCTAAAAAAATAAGTGATCGTATAAGTAAAGATTTTCCAGAGCCAGAAGCCCCCTTAAGAACAAGGCGGTCCGATTTATTTAAAGAAAATGAAACCGCATTTAAAAGGGGACTTCCCTCTCGTGTGATTTGGCTAGTTAAGTTTTTAATCTCTAAAAGGGGTGTCATTTTTTATGTCCCACCTTCCAATATTCAAATTGGTGCCAATGATTAAATAATCGGTGATAACCCAAAAGCACCACTCCGAGAGTTCCCAAAAAGGTACTGGTTGCCACAAGAAACATAATCACAATTTGATACTTTACCGCCTCTATGGGACTCACTCCAGCCAATAGCTGCCCCGTCATCATTCCCGGTAGACTTACCACCCCAGCTACCATCATCGAGTTGATAATAGGTAGTGTCCCGATACGAATGGCGGTCATAAGCGCCGGTTTGGCAGCCTCCCAAGAGGTGGCTCCTAAGCTAAGGGCTAAATCCACCTGATCTCGTTTAGAAAAAAGCTCCTCTGTGAAACGGTCGAGTGCAAGACAAATTCCATTTAAAGAATTGCCTAAAATCATCCCTAAAAGAGGAATGATATATTGGGGATCCGACCAGTTTGGAATATGAAAAATAACAAAAGAGGAAAATAGAATCAAACTCCAAGAGCTGAACCCAATGGCGGTAATACTATTATGTAAAATTCCGGGAAAGTGTCGAATCGATCTTTGGGCAGCAGTAAATGCCGCCACTACTGTCATGGTAGCCATCATAAGTATGACGACGAGAGTAGATTCAGCCTGAAATACCCATTGAAGAAGAAAGCCCATCATAAAGAGCTGAAGCGCAGTTCTAAGCGAGGCAATCCAAAGTGACCTGGTTATTTTAAGTTTTAATCCAAGAGCAAGCAGCCCACTAAAAAAAATAAGTAGCCCCGCTATGGCTACCTGGGTCAAAGATAGGATCATGTATTGGGATGACATCTATTTTTTATATCATGTCCAGCGAATCGAGTGTAAAAAAGAGGACAGGACTATTTAGAAATTTTAGTTTTTCCAATTTCCGGGGGGAAATAAAGTGAAACTCAATTTATGTTTGTCTTTAGCTATTGGGGTCTTATTGGCCGGCGTTTTTAATCCAGCAGCGATTGCAGCCGAGGAAAAACTTATTTTATTCGGTGGTGGTGGCTATACACCTGCAGCCATTGCTAAGTTTGTTAGTTTTGCTGGGGGTAAAGAGGCCAGAATAGTCATTCTCCCTTGGGCAACCTCAGAACCGATTCCGGAATTTAAAGAGCTAGAGGAACAATTAGCGGGGTACGAACCTGCGAGTGTGATTCGTGGCTTGGCTCCTGATAGCGCCTCTTTTAATAAAGGGGAACTCCTTCATCAACTTGAAACTGCGACGGGAATATTTTTCCCGGGTGGAGATCAAATTGATTTGATGGAAAGAATTAATAAACACCCGGAGGTAAGAGATCTCTTATTAAGGGTCTATCATAACGGAGTCGTTTTTGCCGGCTATAGCGCGGGAACCGCCATCGCCTCTAAAACTATGATCACAGGGCGAGGAAACTTTTCAGTTATTGATCCCACAGAGGTGGAGACTGGAGAAGGACTAGGCTTGGTTACCAAATTTATAATCGATCAGCATTTTATTGTAAGACAAAGACAAAACCGATTGATGTCGGTACTTCAAGTTTCTTCTGAATCTATAGGAATTGGTATCGATGAAGGAATGGCTTTACTTGTGGAAAATGAGGTTAAGGGAACCGTTATTGGGAATGGCTATGTGATGGTATTTCGTCGACAAAAATCTCACACTCGGTTCACAGTTGACCTACTAAAAAACAACCAGACTATTTTGATTCCTTAGCGGCCGCAATAAAAACTGAGGTTCCAAAGGGGAACGGAATAAAAGTGGAAAGTTTACTCTCCCATTTTGAGGCCGCAATTAAAGTTTGATTTAACCACCTCGGAACTACGGGATACTCTAACTTTTCTTGGCGGTGAGAAGACATAAATCGGTAAGGCGCTGCGGGAAATAAAAAGGACCAGCCATAATAGGCCTCTGTAATTTTAAATCCTGCTAGCGTTAACTTTGCGACCAATGCACTTTTGCTATATCGACGATAGTGGCCCAATTTCTTATCCCATGAAGAATAAAGAAAGGGATGAGCCGCCGTAGAAATAACCAGAAGCCCACCGGGTTTTAGTATTTTAAATAGGCGGTTTAAAAAGAGGTCATCCTCTTTTAAGTGTTCAATCACATCCATGCAGGTAATAAGATTGGGATGAAAGGGTAGTGAGAAATCGGTTTCAAGATCTGTTGTTAAAATGTTACTACAGGCAGCTGTGCTAATTTTATTTACGGCATCAGGATTATTATCTACTAAAACAATGTCTTCCAGATCGAATTTATTTTTAATAGCCAGTCCAAAACCACCCGTACCACAGCCGAGATCAGCGTAGTAAGTAGGATCGGTGAAGTGGTTTTTTTCTAGCCAATTTAAGATGAATTTACTAGCCCAAATAATTCTTCCCTCATACCACCAATAACCCTCCTCAAGTTTTTTTAAAGAATTAAAATGGGAATGAGGAATTTTAGGTAATTTTTTTGTGGTTATTTCATTCATAAAGGAAGCTTTTGACCATCTGGCACCGATTTTTCTAGGCAGGAATCGATGGCAATACCGCCGGTAATATCACCGATCACATTAGTGACCGATCTCAGTCTAGCTAAAATCCAATCCACTGTCATTAGCACTGGGAGTATCTCAATAGGAAGTCCTACACTAGAAAGAACTAGAGTGAGTGAAATCATCCCTGCTTCAGGAACTCCAGCCACTCCAATAGTGGCTACGACGCAAATTACAGTTAGCAATAACTGTTGAGTCAATCCTAAATCTAAACCGAAGGCCTGTGACACAAAAAGAACGGCAACGACTTCGTAAAGAAGAATCCCATCATTGTTAAAGTTGGTTCCAATACAGGCCGACAGCCGAGCAGATCCGTCCGATACCTTTAGGCGTTTCATGGCATTCAAAGTAATTGGAAGGGTTGCCAGACTACTATTAACGCCAAAAGAATAGATCATCGGTTCCCGACACTCTTTCCAAAAAATTGACAGACTTTTCTTTGCGACCCCTCTGACCCAAGTTTGATAAACTAAAATTACCTGAAGACACATTCCACCCGAACAGGCGAGCAGATAAGCCCCAAGGCCCTTCATAGCGGAAAACCCTTGAGTGCCCACCACCTTAACCATGGCGGCAAATACGGCCAAAGGAGTTAAGTGAACTAAGTAACCAATGGCCTTAAAAAGAAACTGCAAAACTTTTTGATTAAATATTTTTAAGAAATGATGCGAAGTCTGAAATTTTAATCCTAAAAGAGATTTCAAAGTAAGAAAGATGAAGCCAGAGATTACCGATAGAATAATGGCTGCCGTGGTTCCAGAAAAAAACTTGATAGCTTGGTGATTTTTTAAAATATTATTCCAGTGGAAATTTAATCCGAGGGTATTAATTAAAAAGGTGTCGGTTTTAAGGTGGCTCTCTACAGGTAAGTACAACCCCGGTTTAAAAACATGTGAAATCGTGAGGGCAATGGTAATGGCGCAACAGGCATTAATGGAGCAAACAAAAACCAACCAGAGAAAGCCTTTGCCTCGTAGATCGATACTCACAAAAGCATCAAAGATAGCAAAGAAAAGAAG
>SHZA01000027.1 GCA_009692515.1 Bdellovibrionales bacterium | reverse complement strand
GGGAGAAATCCAGCATCTAGCATTTGATCGGCTTCATCAAAAACTAAAAGACGTACATCATTAAAAAATATCAACGACAGATCCATCAACTGAATGAGACGACCGGGAGTCGCCACTAGCACTTCAAAGGGACCTTCAATACTTTTTTTTGCCACCGCCATTGTGCTTCCACCCAATACGGTACGCACCCTAAGACGAGTCTCATGAGTAAAAAGCTTCATTACCTTAGAGACCTGTTCGCCTAGTTCGCGTGTGGGGACCATGACCACAGCCCGGGGTTGGCTGGCGATAGTGACTCGGTTGCCATTGTTTTCAAGAGTTTTAAGATGATGGAGAATAGGCAGGGCATAAGAAAGAGTTTTCCCACTACCGGTCTCTGCCACCCCTACCACTGAACGCCCGGAAAGAAGCAGAGGCAAGGTACGCAATTGAATTTCGGTGGGCACCTCTAGGCCCTTTGCCGTTAACGTAAGCTGAAGGGACCCCAGTAGATTGAATTCGGTGAAGGAGTTCATAAATATTTCTTTCTTTTTAGGTACGTACCCACACGGTAATAGACTCAACGATCATTTCTCAGACTTTAAAGCAACTCATCACTACACCCATTTCTAATGACAAGTCATTCTTAGTCTAATTTTTAAATCACTGCCTAGAGTGGATATATAATATCTATCAGGTGGGGTTAAAAATTTTCACTCTGCTTTTTCTGTCGAGGGAAGACGATTCTCTTTTTTACTAGCATTTAACGGCCCCTCAAGAATCGCAAGTTTGTGTTCTATCTTTTGGGCCATATCTTTATCTTTTCCTTTGGCCAAAGAAACGGCTTTTTTGTAGGCCACTTGAGCCTTCTCCTTATTATTTTTCGCCGAATAAATATCTCCTAAATGTTCATACACAATGGCTTCATCTGGGATAAGTTCACTCGCCTTTTCGATCTTTGCAAGGGCCTCGTCAAACTCCCCTTTTTTAAATTTGATCCAGGCCAAAGTGTCTTGAATGTAGCCATCATTAGGACGAATAGTTAAAGCCTTGATAGCTTTCTCTTCTGCTTCAGCCAAATGTTCTCCACGGTCGGCATAATAATAGGCGATGAAATTTAAAGCATGAGCATGCTCTGGGTTTGTCTCAATCAATTTCTTCATGATGCCAATAGCCGTTTCAGACCTTCCCATTTTATCAAATAAGGCCGCCTGAAAGTAGAGTAGTTTTTCATCGTTTTTAACTTGAACTAATCCTGCCTCTAATGTTTTCAATGCCTCATTAAACTTTTTTTCACCTTCGAATAGAGAGGCCTGTAGATCATAAAATTCTGGAACCTCTTTATGTTTTTTTATTAGGCTCTTGGTAAAGGTTAATCCTTCTTTGGTTCGATTTGTTTCTTTGTAAATAAAGCCTGCATGAATCATTGACTCCTGAAACAACGCCGACTCTTTTGTAACCTTTTTAAATTCACTCAGCGCCAAATTCCATTCTTTTTTTGCTTGATAGACCCATCCTAAATAAAAATGAACATTATCCGAATCCGGTTGTTCTTTTAAGATCTGTAAAAATTGATTTTTAGCCTTGTCGAAGTTTTTTAATTCGAAGTGTAGAAGTCCTAGCTTGACTCTAGCCGTATAATCATCGGGTTGGCTGGTTTCATATTCCAATAAACTTTCTAAAGCCTCGCTCAATTTATTTTTTTGGATGTACAGGAAAGCCAACCGTTTTTTAAATTGCCCCTCCCCGTCGATTTTTGAATACACCCGAATGGCCTCGTCAATATCATTAGTTTTTTCAAAAATAAGCCCTAAAGCCGTTCCCGCCTCGACAAAAGAGGGTCGTAACACCAAACATCTCTCTAGATCAGCTTTCGCCTCGGTAATTTTATTTTTTTCAATATATAGACGAGCACGATAAAATAGTGACAAAGGACTCTCTGGAGTTTCACCTACTAGTTTAGTCAATTGATCAATCGCCTTATTATCATCCCCCAATTCAGACTCAATCATGGCGATAGATAGCCCTGCCCTCTGATTTGTAGGTTCTAACTCGATTATTTTTAAATACTGCACCTTCGCCTCTTTATAACTTTTTGCAGCGGTCAAAGCCTCAGCTAAATTAAAGCGATAATCTACTTTTGACGCATCCCCTTCAATGGCCTTTTGGCCGCAGGCGACCGCCTTCTCCATGTCCCCTACTTGAGCATAAGCTTTAGCAAGCTCATTATTAAGATGTGCACTTTTAGGATCTCTCTTTAAGGCTAATTCAAGAAAAGGAATAGCTTCAGCAAATTTCTGTTCATAAATTCTCTCTTTAGCACGAATATAATCAAAAGCGGCCAGCTCATCGATTTCAATGTTAGATTCTACTGCAACCCCAGCAGCCTCACCCCCTGTAGAATCAGGATTCACTAATACAGGTTCGGGCTCTCCCGCCATCAAGCGAATCGAGACTGTGAGTGTAAAGCAAAATATTAAAAAAGCTGAAAATGTTCTCATCATAGAAACACCCTAAATATGTTTTTTAAACCTGCTCATTATTTTCGGTTTAAATAGGATTTAGAGTTAAGAGAGAAAAGTGTCTTTTTCTTCACAATTGAATGGTCAGATCAGAGTGTGTTTTCAGTGACATAGCATAGAGATTAAAATCTCAGTCCTTTAGTTTTACCTTTTAATCCAGAGATAAAAGCCTGCCACATCGCATTGTACTTTTTCTTTCTTTGGTGAATTATAGAAATATCACCGGAGGGTTCACTGTTATTTGAGTTTGAAGACAAACTTACATTGAAATCAAAGGGCAAAGTTCCGCTCCCACCCAATTGGAAGGATGCCGACACCAAATGGGGTTCAGATTTTTTTTGATAAGCTTGTAATGTTTCATCTATGATTTTACGACCGGTTAAAATAAATTCTCCATACTCAAGCTCATTTTTATTTTCGCTTAAACATTGCTTAAATATCGAACTAGTTTTTATTTTTAGTAATTCGGCCTCCAGCTGTTCAGCGGATAACAAAGAAGAATACAGTTGCCCACTTTCAAGATGTTTCTCTAATTGAATCCATGCCTTCTCTAAAGAACCCTCTTTGGCATCAGGCAGGTGCTGTTGAACTAAAGCGGTACAAAAAATATCTCCAAGCGGATGGTCACTCACTATTTTTTCAAGATCAACACAAAAAGTAGACCGAAGGATAAGAAAACATAATAGGACTACAACTCTATTCAATTTCCCTTCCTTTTTCTTCCTTTTCTTTTCTTTACTAAACCACTCACGCTCTGGCTAATGCGAGCTCTATGCCACTATCTAGCGGCACAAGACCTGATATCTTCTAAGCAGAAAAATTAAAAATGGCCATTTCGCGGCATTGGAGCACAAAAAAGGGCACTACGAGCGTTTCTGGTTTCGATTAAAATTCCTAAAAAAATGGGTTAGCGGACGAAGCTCTTGGCGACTTTTTGGTAAGGGGTAACATCCATCTGTTTGCTCCGTTGCACATTCATTTTTTGATGAAAACTGCACCACAGGGATACTTTGGTCTATCTTTTTTATTTTCTTTATTAAATCTTGAGAGGTTAGATCTCTAGCAGCGTAATTTTCAGCTAATATCACGAGATCAAAAACATTATCTGTAGCTGTATAAAAGGTTTCCCATGCGGTAAATCTAGATACCACCTCCACCTCTTGACCTAGTTCATGTGATAAAAACTCCTTCAACACCGGGACCATAGTGGCATGAACTCGCCTATTTTCATGAGAAAAAAGCACCTTTATTTTTTGAGATCCAAATTCTACAATGGTATTTAGTTGAGGCTTTTCCAAATTATTCTCCCCCTGGTTCCCAAAAAAAGTCTACAAAGAACTTTCGTGCCTTCGTGCTTTGGTTACCTTTGCAAAGGGCTTGCCAGTTTGGATGTCACTTTTATTATTTTGAATTTGAGTGGAAGGAACTAAATTAAAAATAAACTAACCGATCTTTATTTTACTTTAGACCATAATGACGATTACCATTATTTTCCGAGGCGTAACAGATTCAAAGGATTATAGCTACGGATCAGGCTTTTAGTAAGAATAGGCACTGCAATTCCCAAAAGAGATATTTTACTATCTAACTGTTTAGCGACCCCTTCGATCATCAGGCAGGATCGAATCATTAACACATACCGATTAGGAATAAAGAGTTGATTTTTGCTCGCTACTTTAAACAGCTGATCTACAATCTTTTCAATTTTAATATTATTTATTCCCGTCCTCTTCACCTGATCTAAAAGTTCTGCAATCCCCTTTTCAAAAACATCATATTGGGTGGTCTTACCAGGAGTCCCTAATGCAAATAATGTTTTGGCGAGTTCTTTTCTATCTTGCTTTACAATCGACAACATAACCTTAGTAAATTTTTTACGATCTTCCGGTTCCAAATAGCCTACCAAACCGAGATCGATAAACCCAATCTTACCCGTATCTTCTAAAAAAAATAGATTACCTGCATGGGGATCGGCATGAAAAAAACCATGCTCAAAAATTTGCTCAAGTACGGCCGAGGCCCCGATATGAGCGGCTCTTTTAGCAACACGAGAATCGGTCTTCATTTCTGACGTTTTCTTGCCCCTAATCGGTTCTAAAACAATGACCTTTTCAGTACTAAGATTCTTTTGATAGGTAGGAAAAATCACAGAGGACTTTGAAAAAAGGCTGCGATTATTTTTTTGAAACCGATCAATATTTCTAGCCTCTTCTCTATAATCGATCTCTCTTAAAGTTGCGTTTTTAAAATCATTAAAAGCAAGTCGCAGGCTTAATTTTGGATAGAGCGTATCGAGAATAAAAATCGCATTCTCCATTAGATTAAGATCTACCTTTACCAATCTATCCACACCAGGCTTCTGGACCTTTAAAATCACATGAGTTCCGTTAGTTAAAACGGCGGTGTGCGTTTGACTTAAACTGGCCGAGGCCAAAGCTTTTTTCTCTATTTTGCGAATACACCTTTTAAATGTGTCTCCGCCCCATTCTTTTTTTAAAATTTTCTCTATCTTTTTATATGAAATGGCCGGAACACGATCAAATAAAACTCGAAGTTCCATTGCCACAGACTCACCCACCCATTCTGGGCGCTGAGCCAGCATTTGACCCAGCTTTATGAAAGTAGGTCCAAGTTCCACGAAAGTTTGTGCTAGGTTTTTACCAAAAACAGAATCATAGGCGCAGGCCCGATTTGAATTTTTCGTAACTGCAGTCACCCCTCTTTTTCCCATTTCAAATCCCAGACCTCTCAAGGTGCCTGCAATCCCATAAAGAGAAAGTACATAGCTTATCTGATGGGTGCGTAAAGCTAAGGATATCGGCCGTTGGATCCATGAAATAAGTTTCATCTCCCGCTTATCGTTAGAATTTAACTTGTGTTAAAGAAAGCTTTTAGAGAACTTAAGAATTTTGCCTTTTTAGGCTGCATCAGCTTAAAATAAAAGTATGTCTAACACACCGATTCTCGCCGATGTTTTTGGAAGTTTAATAAATTTTTGGCAACTGTTAATTCACATCGATGCGCAGCAAATTAAAACCATAGCTAGTGAACACACTTGGCTTGCAGTACTCCTTTGTTTTGCCTCTGGAGTTTTAACCAGCTTAACACCCTGTGTTTATCCCATGATTCCGATCACTATTAATATTTTTGGAAGGGCTTCTCAAAAGCAGGGAAAACTTGGAAAGGTTTCTGCTTTTAATCTTCATACCTTTTTTCTTAGTTGCATCTATGTAAGCGGAATGGCCGTTACCTATTCGATCATGGGCCTAATTGCGGGAATGACAGGTTCTCTATTTGGGAAGGTATTGCAAAGCACCTATATGCTGGGGTTTCTTACCCTTCTTTTTTTAGGGCTTGCTATTGGACAGTGGGGATTTTTTAAAATTGCCCTTCCTGTCTCATGGCAAAATAAATTAGCAAAGGTAGGTGACGCGGAAAGTTTACCCGGAATATTTTTAATGGGTCTCTTTTCTGGCCTTATCGTTAGTCCCTGCGTAGGACCTGTAATCGCCGGAATTTTAGCTTTCGTTTTCGACACCTCTAATGCCTGGCGAGGCTGTATCTATTTTCTCAGTTTTTCATTAGGCCTTGGGATTTTATTTTTATTAATCGGAGGTTTTTCTGGGCTCCTAGCCGGCCTTCCACGGTCGGGAAATTGGATGGTAAGAGTCAATCGCGTTCTAGCTACTTTAATGATCGTAGCCTCTGCATACTATGGCTCGCTCTGGTATAAAAAAATAACAGGCGGCAGCCCCAAGTCTGTCGTTACCCTCTCTGCAATTCACTGGTTAAGCAACGAAGTCGAAGCTGCCAAAAAGGCAAAAGACCTAAACAAACCTATCTTTATAGATTTTGCAGCCGAGTGGTGCGAAGCCTGCCATGTTATTGAGAAAACAGTTTTTAACGATCCTGCAGTGACTGCAGAGTTAAATTCTCGTTTTATTACACTTCGAATCGATGTTACAGAAGCAAATGAATTTAACGAGAAGATCCTCCAAAAATATGGGGTTTTAAGTTTACCTACTTTGGTCTTTGTTACCCCAAATGGAACTGTTTTAAAAACTCCTAGAGTGCACGGCGTAATTACAGAAAAAGAATTTCTTCAAATTCTAAAAAGCCACTTTTAAAAGGCTAATAGGTCTGCAATTAATTTTTATAATCCTTAAATCATCCTCTTTTACTGCTTAAAAATGTCTCAAACATCATAATTGTTTTCTGCGCATGGTCATCGAAGGAACTAGCTCACCTTTTCACTCCATTTTTCCGATCAGTGTAATGGAGAAATAGAGCTTGAAAACCGATCTTAAAAATTTAATAACCGGTTTTAAAGAAAGGGGAGCCTTTCTTTTTCCATCACTAATAGTAGTCGTTTTTTCCGGCCTGATCTCCGCCTTAATTTGGCTAGCCCTCGGTCCAAATCCAACACCCGCCTTTTATCCCGATGACAAAATAAAGAGCTCGTTTTTGTATGCCGCTATCTATCCAGCTAATGCAAAATTTCAAAAGGAATTGGTGCAACTAAAAAACAAGGGTTCACTATCTGAAAAGGATGAATTAGAAATTCAAGGTTCACTACTGGCCAGTACCGATTTCCTTGATATACCACCAGCTCTTCTCTGGTGCCTTCTTTTTCAAGAAAGCCGCCTTAACCATTTAGAGGGAATCGATAGTGAAAATAGCGCTCTAGGTTTGGGTCAGTTTTCCCAATTTAGTTTTTTTGAAATTAACTACCAACAATCTAGGTATCGCCCTACTAATATTAATTTAATCATCTCAATGTTTGGTCGAGATATCAGACCCATAGCCGCAAAACGCAAAGACATTCTTAGCTCCTCCTCCTACTATTCCATTCCAACTGCCGTAGTTAGCTCTGCTATCTACCTAAACAATCGTTACCACCAGCTGACCCAAATTTTGATCAAAAGAGGAATTGAATATCATTCAGACCTTCTCTGGCTTTTCTCCGCCATGGCCTACAATAAAGGAACTCGTTCAGTTCTTAGCTTGTGGAATAATGTACAAACGCAAAATGGCCCTGAGAAATTCAAACTGTTAGTAAATGATTACGAATATTTCAGAAAGACTACTAGCGATTCCCTGCTTCTCACCCAATCCCTAAAAAGAATCTGGGAGGAGAATAAGGCTCGCTCATACTCAAGAGAGTTAGCAATTCACACTAGAAATATCTCCTCCTGTGCGCTGTCACCTTTATATCAAACCACCCGAAGCCTAACAGAGGTGGAACCATGAAAAAATTATTAAATCCTACTCAGAAATCCATGTTGCAAAATAACCTCCACCATCCCCCCACGTTATCTTCGCCTCAGAAAACGATTGCTCTATTTATCTTTTCATTCGTTTTAGGGCTCACCCTGCTTTTCTTTTTTAGTAACTCTTCTATAACTAAGATCGATTCCGATTCCATTTCCCACTCCACACTTGTGACTTCGTTATCCAAGGGTGGTTATCTACAATTTCAATCAGAAAAAAAAATTCTAAGAGCCAAGATTGCAATCCTGCTTAGCTCTTCGCAAAATGAAACAGAGAAAAATTACGCTACCAATGTCGCGCTTTATCTTTTTCCTGATCTGCTGCCCGATTCCAATTTTGAGAAAACGGTGGCCATTGAGCAATGGGCGCCCTTAGAAAGTGCGATCGA
This sequence comes from Bdellovibrionales bacterium, assembly GCA_009692515.1. Lineage (GTDB taxonomy): Bacteria > Bdellovibrionota > FAC87 > UBA2466 > UBA2466 > UBA2466. The sequence goes on along the minus strand of SHZA01000027.1, from coordinate 20,026 downwards.
AAAAAAACCTAGATCTCATGAGGCCCGGCTTTTGTTTGATGAAATGAAAAGTAATATTTGGAATTATGAAAACCCTAAAATGGATAGATCAGGATTATCTCTTTATGGGAGCGAAACCTTAAAAATATATCACGAGCTTAGTGCTCCATAGGAAAGCGGGAGATTCTATTTTACATCGGTACGATACTACTTACGAAAGCATGAACAGCAGATCCCAAAAGGGGATTTGGCTCACTGTGGTGCTTTCTTTGGTAAGTCACGCCGCTATTTTATTTTTCTATACTCCTCTGGCTAATGACCTCAAGGAGATAAAAGAGAAGGACCTAATTGAAATCACAGACTATCGAGACTACTTAAAAAAGACTGGGGCACAAAAGGTGCCTAATCCTATAACAAAGATTCCAGATTCACAAATCGCCGAAACTGAAAAAGCGGATAATAATCTCACAGATCCTAGGGCCACCTTTCTTGGAGCTCAGAATCAGATGGTAGAAAAACAAACTCGCGCGCAACAAATTGATGATTTCAGAAGTAAACAGGGCACCGGAGCGAAAGGAATCCCCACTACAACTGAAATGATCCCTCCCACATCGGCCGATATGGGTAGAGAGGAGCTCCTTTCAGAGGACGGAGTTTCTTTAACTGAGGCGCCGAAAAAAATGGGAGTCAAACGAAACTGGAAAACACTCTCTTTAAAAGATTTAAGTGTCGGAGGCGATGGTTCATTCAGTGCCGCTACTGACGACAAACTCAATGTAGACCGGGGTGAGCAAACTCTACTTGCTACAAGAGAATACAAATTTTTCGGTTATTACCAGAGAATCAAAGAACTACTTCGGCAGTATTGGAAACCCAATATCGAACACCAAATGGCTAGAATCTGGGGTAAGGGAAAACAGATTAATGAAGATGAACTGGTCACAAGGGTGCTCGTATTGCTAGATGAAAACGGTGGCATTACCAAAATCTCAAAGCTAGCGAGCTCCGGATACCTCGAGCTAGATGAAGCTGCCGTTCAGGCATTTCAGTCGGCTGGCCCTTTCCCTAATCCCCCGAAGGCGATGTTAGATGAGGACGGTCTAGTTCGTATTAATTGGGATTTTATTTTAACAACTGATAATGGCCCAAGAATTCAATTTCGCAATGTAGGTAGTGTTCCTCCACCTTAATGAGATATATAAAAGGGTCTCTTTAGCCCCATACCCTTTGTTTCTATTGAATTGCCGCGTCCTTTCCTTACACAGAATAATTCCGGTACCTTTATCTTAAATCACGTTATACTTATTCTTCAGAAAGACCCTTTCTTACTATTCTCAAGGAGACCAAAAATGAAATGTTTCTATCTATTATTGTTAAATATATTTCTATCTATTTCAGCTTCTGCAACTTCAATCCCCACGCGAGTAAAATGCACCGCACAAATTGCACTCAATCGAGTATTCACGGTGGAGGTAGATAGAGTGACTAGAGACCTAATGATTCTCTCCGATACGGGCTCCACCTGGGAAGGCAATGCGAGTAAGTACACCTCAAAAAAAATGGGCTCTGAATTTTACAACTTAAATTTTTTAAAATGGCCAAGCACTCAGCCCCAACAACTGGCCGTTGAGATAAGCTTAGATGGCGAACATGCTGTTTGCCTATCACCTTCAGAATGTTATCTTTGCAAATAACTATCAGCAGAGAACTCATTAGCTTTAGTCTAGAATAAAATTCACCGGTGCATAGATCACCTTGGTTTTGGGGTTTCCTTTGAACTTCCATTTCTCGCTAGCTTTACTAGCCGAGAGATCTAAAAGGGGAAATCCAGAGCTTTTAATAATTTCACTCCTCATGACATCCCCATCTTGAGATAAGCTTAATTTCAATTGAACCGTTCCCTGCCATCCACGCTCACTAGCTTCTCTGGGATAAAGGGGGAGCGAATTTCCATTTTTAAGAATCTCGGCAACACCTATCGTTTGTTCTCCATTTACAATCTTTGAATTACCAGGAATGGCCACACTAGTTGTTCCATTTTCTATACTCAGGTTTTTCATATCTCCTTTGTAAAATGGCGCTTTAATCGCTAATTTATTTTTTTTTCCATTCGCCATTACAAAAATGGGCTCCGTTGTTTTCTCATTTATGTCTTGAGAAAAAGAGAGCAATGAGGAGAATCGAAACAGAGCTAAATGCAACAACGCAGAAAAAACAAAAGCCATCACTCCCATTTTAATCTGCCAATACCATGTGATAGGGAGGAAGCCCCACTTCATAGTAGCCATTAAAAATAGGGCTAAGAGTTTTAATATCGTAAACCATGACCCCAGGTTTTTTTGGGTTTCTATCGGCGACATAAAAAATTTGTCTGGCCTCATCAACCACAATTTGATGCAAAGAATAGATCCCTAAATCTTTTAAGATCGAGACCATTTTACCATCTGACCTCCTAAAAACTACTAACTGTGTTATCGGATTGGGTCCGTAAATTTCCTTAGCAATAATCGCAACACCCGTTTCACGCGTTAGCAGAGCACTATCGATGATATCACCTCCCAATTTCTGTTCTGTAGTGACCCAACCTTTCGTGTTCATATTTAGATCAAAGACTTCAACTCCTCCATCTAGCACACTCAGAGTTCCGGCCTCTCCAATCGACAGCTCGTTATCTCTAAGTTTAATTTCCGTAACAGGATTTGTTCCACGAAGATCCACGATTTTCTCCACCCGATCGGTAGCTAGATCTAACACTGCCAATTGACTTTTATTAGAGGGAATAAAACCCTCCTCAGAATTCAATCTCTGCATGACAATTAAAAGCCTATTCCCCAACACTCTCATCCATGCCATCTCAGGAAACCCATCGGGATCACTACTAGAAATAGTTTTGATATCGGCATGTTCAAAAAGGTTTATCTCTTTTATTACGGTTCCAGTGATCGGATTTACCTTAAGTAATGTTTTACTCTGAAGGCGACTTACATAAGCCACTTGCGAATTCACTACGGCAATATCTTGCGGATTCGTACCTCTTCCCACAGAAAATTGTCCTAAAACTTTCTTCTGTGATCGGTCTCCCACTTGAATATTGTCGGCTCCCAGACGATTCACCACATAAAAATAATTATTATTCTCTGGAACTCTAATAATCGCATCTGAGTGAATTCCAATTCTCAATGTCTGTACTGAGGAATCAAGTAGATCAATTCCTATCAAAACACCCGTTGAATAGTCGGATGTCACTACCCACAACCTATTAAATTTTTCAGAGGACAATGAGGGGATTTTACCAGGCACTATTCTTAATCTGTCACACCCAAAAAGAGCTAAAAATACACACAGGGTCAATAAACAATCCCATAGCCACTGCTCCCATCTTTTCCCAGCCATTTTTTTATCCCTTCAAGGTTTCTCTATAATTCATATAACCAACTCAAATAAAGACGTCTTCCTGGAGCTGGATATCCAAGATATCCAGTGGTGTTGTCAATAGTTTGAAGCCCCGATACCCACGTGGGGGCCGTCACCGTATCAAAAATATTTAAAGCCTCGATATTTATCTGCCCCCAGCTTCGGTGGCTCCAATTCAAAAAAACTCCATGGTCGGTAGTGGGACTCAACCTTTTTTCATTAGCTAAATCCCAATATCGGTGTCCTATCCATTGGAATTGATAGGAAACTCCAAAGGAATGCGTTTGAAATCCCAGTTTTTCTCGCAGACGAAATACCGGACGATTAGGGATCTCTTTTCCATAATAATAAGGTAGTTCACTAAGATTTTTGGTGCTGACAAACGCCATTCCCAATTGTGAAAACCCTATTTTAAATAGGTTAGCGTGCACATTAGCTTCATGAGATTTAAGAAAACTTTCTCCGACATTAGTAGCCACTTGCGAATTCTGTGAGTTTTGAAGATAGGTAATAAGATTTTTAGAGAGTGTCACCGAAAAGGCATAGGACAGCTTTAATTCGTTCAACCAAGATAAGGTGGGATTTAAGAGAGCAGAAAGACCTGTCGAGGCTTTATTCGCCGTCTCTGGCATAAGATCTGGAGAGGCTGAAATGCCTACAGCGGTTCCATTTATTTCTAACATACTGGGCGCTCGATAGTACCTACCTATAGCGTTTTCCCATTTAAGACCTTTAATATTAAATAGCCGATCTCGTTCGATTGCAAAACGAGGAGAGCTCAGTCCATATCTCTTTTCAGTCTGCCCCTGATAAATGACAAGTTGTGAAATAACCGCGGGTTTGAAATTCCAATCACCAATAGGAAAAGATAGAGAAAGAGAAAACGGGATATCCCATCTTTGATGTGTGAGCATTTGGCCGTTATTTTTTAATGGTTTTAATTGATATACTTCAAAGTTAGTAGCGATTGTATTTTCAAATGCAACAGGGTGGAAATGGTACCACTGAAATTGACTTCGCAAACCGATACCACGATCTAAAGTTTTATTTGAACCAAGACTCGAAAGTGACTTCATCTTGTTTTCTGTTTGATATTCTTCATCGTTAATTCGTGCGTACAAAATATTTTTATTTTTTAATTGATTAGTGAGCCAATGCTCACCTGTCAGTGCAGAAAGATGAAAGGCCTGGGTAAGATTACCATTCATAGGCATTTGAATAGTTCCAGGAATATCTAATTTTCTAAAACTATTAATGCCAAAATACTGAATTGAACCACGGTCCGATCGGTAAATAACAAATTTCGGTACTACCCCCAATCGGTAAAACTTATTATGTTCTCTTCTTTTTAAGGTTCCAGCACTCGGATTAAAGGGGGTGCCTCCATTATCATAGTAAATAAAATCTTCATTTGAGTGAATTCCATTTAGGACAACACTCCCTTTTTCTTTCCACAAAAAGGATTTTCCTGTGAATTCCAGATATCCGTAACTTCCAGATTTGATTGCAAATTGAGGTTGAGTCACCTCCTCTAAGTGAAAATCGATCGCCCCACCTAAGCCATCTGTCGCAAGTCCCACCGGCACTCCGTCGGGATAGAGATCGACTCGAGCAATACTTTGAAACGGTAATACCGCAATAGCCTCTGCATTAAATTGGGCATCGGTAAGAGGCACCCCTTCAAGAAAATAGCGATTCTCCTGGGGATCTTGAGAACGTAAAATAATATGAGGAGCCCCGGTAGTTCCACTTTCTGCTGCATAAATTGAGGATGAATTCTGTAAAACCTGGGTTAAGGTGGGATGGGAATTGGGATCTACGTCTAACGACTCGGTCCCAATTTCAGAGACCTCTATCGACCTAGCCTGTCCTTTTTTAGCTCGAACCTCAATAGGCCTTAAAATCTGCTTTGTCTGAACCTCAGCAGAGCTATAAGCGGAGATTCCTATGTTCAACCCAACAAATAAAACTACCTGTAAATTCCACCACATGCTTAGGGGCGTTTAACATGTATGACACTCGTTCCACTAGAGAAATTTGCCTTCTATTTAAGTTATTAACTTCTTAGTGGAAATCGAGGTGGGTTTTAGAGTATGGTCAGGCCAACTTTTGGAGAACTTTATGGCACATGAACCCGTTACCGTTACTTTAGAATTTACCCCAAACCCCAACACCTTAAAATTTGTCGTGAACCGACAATTTTTAGAAAAAGGGGCTGCCAATTTTACCGAATTTGAAAAGGCCTCTGTGTCCCCTTTTGCCCAAAAACTTTTTGGAATTAAAGGTGTGGCTGCTGTGATGATTGGCACCCATTTTATTACCATCACTAAAACTCCTGAGGGAGACTGGGATATTATTGCAGATGAAGTGCCTAAGAGAGTTGAGGCTTTTGTATTAACGGGAGCCGATTATTTTCTAGAGGAATGGACACAACACACTCCTTCAGTAGCCACCGGTGCAAATGCAGAGATCGAAATGAAAATTCGTGAAGTCTTAGATAATGAAATTCGTCCTGCTGTGGCGATGGATGGAGGCGATATTACCTTTGGTCGTTACGAAGACGGGATTGTTTATTTGCACCTACAAGGGGCCTGTAGTTCTTGCCCAAGTTCTATTGCAACCTTGAAGATGGGTGTAGAAACCCGTCTTAAAGAGGTAGTTCCTGAAATTAAAGAGGTCGTTCAGGTTTGATGAAAGGGGCTGAACTAAAAATCTTAAACTGAGTTCGGCCCCAGTACACGACTAATACCAATAGTAGTAGGCAGGTCATTCCACCTCTATATTGCAAAAAAGATTCATTGTTTGTCGACGACAAATGAACAGAAGAACACCCCATCACTCCTCCTGTGAACTCATTGCGCGGATACATTTGAATAATCCCATCAAGATCATCTTCGGTCAGAAGCGCCTGCTGTTTAGCGCCTAAACTATAGTACATCAAGGCCTCTTTTTGACTACTATGACCTAGCCCCAAGGCATGTCCCATTTCATGAGCGAGAGTGAGCTCTACTTGACCTTCCGTGAGCAATGAAATGTTGGCTCCCGCTCCAGATTCGGCATTAAGTAAAATACCGGAGTAACTTAAATTTCCGTGCTCATCTGTATTTGTACTAAAGGTTGCTGCAGGAACCACATTCACGGAAGCCCCACCCACCTGTACTGAAAAATTGGGATCGCATAAAATAACAGGAAGCTCTGTAGTATCTCCCGCTAAAAACTCAGCTACAGAGGCGGTACTAACTCCACGTTTAATTACTAAGCTTGAATCGGTGACCCCATTCCAAACGGAGATTGTAGTATCAACCATTTCATTTAATTGAGATTCTGAAATGGGACAGTTAGTGGCATTAACATAAACGGTTACCGTGCTATTTTTCCACCCCCGAATATTATTTCCCAGATGGGTCCAGCCCATTGCAAACGAGGAAAGAAAACTCAAAAATAAAATAGATCTCATAGTCTCCATCCCAAGGTAATTGCGGCATCAAAATTTCGACGTAGGTTATTCAATAGGCCCGATCCATAAACCTCTAAATTAACTGAGAGTTTAGAACCCAAAACAACACTCAATCCGCTCTGAGCAGAAAAGGTTAAACTGTGACTGGAATAACCGGCGCTATAAAAAGTAGAGGTTGAAATTCCATTATTAAGTTCAATGGGCCCTCCATCAGAAAAAGCAAATACCCATTTCACTCCTGGACCCAGGCGAAAACGAAGCCAGCTAATTAAGGGATAGCTAAATGTAAAATCAATATGAGTAGTAAATTTTTTAGAGTTACCGTCGACTCCAGATTTCCAGGGAACTAAGGTTCCCACCGAAGGTTCCCAAATCCAATTCGTTCCCAATGGTAAATTACCTCGCAACCTTAAATAACCGGTCCGACTGCTCACCTTATCTTCAAACCCTGAAGGGGCATTCCTTTTCTGTTCTAAGTGATTTTGATATCCCCCTAAATCAAGATGTAGTGACCTACCTGAAGCCCCCAACAAACGTGAACTACTAAAAAGGATCTCCACAGATAAAAATATTAAGAGGAAATAGCGGCTCCGCATAAACGAAATAATAACGTATCGCAAAGATTAATACGGCGAGTTATCTTCTTTTTACTATCGATATGATAAAATAAATATAAATCTAACGGGAGTGGTTATGACATCTTTGAAGCCTCTATTATTTGTTTCCATTTTGACTCTTTTTTTGACAGCTCTTTCGTCAGTTTCTTTTGCTGAGGAGGAGAATTCTTCGGCACCTATAGAGGAATTAAGACCCGCCAAACAGGGACTGCCGGTTATTCCCTCTGTTGAGAACACACCCGCAAAAAAACAGAAAAAAGAGAGTCGCTATTTTGGAACCGATAAGGATCCAAGAATTGATGCCGGAATTTTTCATGTTGCTTTTGCCGCTGGTGGAAATTTTTATGTTGAGCCAAAACTAGATGCCACAACTAAGGCACCCATTGGAGAGTACTTTAATGACTTTGGTTTTCAGGGAGGCGTTTTTTTCGATTACGACTATTCAGAGATGACTGAAAATATTCCACTCATGCTCAGAGGCTTTGTAGGTTATAAATATATATTAAATTCTGTACACGTTTTTGATGTCGAAGGAATGGCCCGTAGAATGTGGCGATTTTCAGAGAACTCCTCTTTTGGCGTAGGTGTAGGAGTGAGTACTGCCGCTTGGTATCGTTCTTTGACAGCCAATTCTCCGTATGAAGAAACTATTTTTCTACCAAGTATAGTTATTGAAACCGGATTTGAATTTAATCCCTTCATGGTTGAGCTCAAATGGCTTGTGAATCGTTTGGGAAATGACACTAGTATCAATGGGTTAGAATTCATGTTTGGAGTTAGACTTTAAAGCTGCCCTCTTATTTAGTTAACTTAACCCCTTTTGGCCCTACTTAATAATCCTGCAGTTGTTTTCATTTCTGTTTTTGCTATGATGCGCCGCCATGATTAAGTTTAACCTCATTCTCAGGCTAGCCGTTTGTGTGATCCTGATTTTTTTGCCCTTCGGTAATTTAGATGAATGGCTTTACGACCAATTTTTTAAACTACGAGGCACTAAAAAAACCCAAAGCGAAATTGTTTTAATTCGTGTCAGCGACGCGAAAATTTTCCAACTTTTACAACAGGAGAGTTCAACATTCCCCCCGAATACTTTAGCCATTGAACAGGGCAATTTATCTCTCTGGTTCCGTCCTTTTTACTTAAAAATGCTTAAACAATTAGAACCCTCCAGCCCTAAGCTTTTAGTCTTTACACAATTTTATGATTGGGTGGATCACCCAACTCCCTTCCAGCTCCCCATTAAAAACATGGTATTTTCAGGAACTATCAATGATGAAAACCGTCTCATCCCTCCATCAAGACTTACTTCAGGAGATAATTACGGTTTCAATAATTTATTTCCAGATACCGATAATATTATTCGACAGAGTTATCTTTTTTATTCTTATGGAACCTCGCTCGCTTTGGCAGTACAAAAGGCTTTGGGCACAGCTCCGATTAATCGCAATCTAGTGGAACCGCTTCGAATCGATTTTCGGGGTCCTGCGGGAACCTATTCCAACTATAATGCCTCCGATCTATTTAATAGTGAGCCTCTTAACTCTGAAACCTTCAAAAATAAAATCATTCTTGTAGGAAAAGAGGGTTCCCCCTCCTCCGACTTCAATACACCCATGGGTAAGATGTCGAGATTAGAGATTCAGGCTAATATTATTGATACCTTCATAAATCATCATGAGATAAAACTATTATCTCGATCCTATAGTTTAATTAGTGCCTCCATATCACTCGCTATTTCCGTTTTTATTATTCTTTATTACCCCTTAACTTTAGCTTGGATTATTTTAGTCATTTTTTGTTTTCTTATTGCGACTGTAGAGCTTTTTCTTTTTTCTGAACTCCAGATTTGGATTGGGTTTTCAAATGTCATTGCAACGGTCATGGGGACTCACTTAATCCTGTTAGGATATAAGCTGAGAAGGCAAGAGGAGTCACAATGGCTTTTAGAGCTGGAGGCAAAAAATTTTAAAGAGCTTGATCAATTCAAAAACAATTTCATCTCCTTGTTCAGCCACGATCTAAAAACCCCCATAGCAAAAATAAAAGCTATTACCCATCGACTCATGACTGAGAATAAAGACCTTACTAGTGACGTTTTAGAGTCTTTAAAGGGAATTGATAGAACCAGCGGTGATCTATCCAGACTTATTTCCGATATTTTAAAGATCACACGATTAGAATCGATGTCGCTTCAGGCCTCAAAAGAGGTCATGGATTTAAATAGATTAGTTGAAACGAGTGTTACCGATTTAACATTTCTAGCAGACCAAAAAAAAATACAGCTAAAGATGGATTTAGAACCCCTGTTTTCTATTGAAGGTGATTCCAAACTGATTCAGGAGGTGATTACTAATTTAATTGAAAATGCGATTAAATATAGCAATCAAAATTCTTCCGTTACGGTTCGCACTGAAGAAACTAAGACCTCAGTTTTAGTTTCTGTAAGAGACTTCGGAATTGGAATTTCAAAAGAGGATCTTCCAAGGGTCACAGAAAAATTTTTTAGATCTCCTAGTGTACTTGAACAAAGTCAGGGCACCGGACTGGGACTCTACTTAGCCAACTATTTTGTTCAACTTCATCAAGGCACCTTGAAAATCGAAAGCCAAAAAGGGCAAGGAACCATAGTTACCTTTTCACTTCCTATTCACTCTAAATAGTCCATTTCACCGATTTTTATCCGATACACAATACTAATATTTCATTCATATATTCATGTGGTTAGATACTCACTGCAAGGCTATACATTGTTTTATTTTTATATTCTGTTATACCTCGCTCACCTCTTTCCAGAGGTAAAAAGGCTACCTGTCCGGGGGGGTACCGAAACATGTATTCTATTTTAGTTGTTGATGATGAGGAGTCGCTAAGAAAACAGGTCGTGAGTCTGCTCACTGCCAAGGGTTATCTCGTTGATGAAGCCTGTGATGGAATGGAGGCGGCCCAAAAGATTTCGCAGACCTCTTATGCGCTAGTTCTTTGTGATATTAGAATGCCTCGCCTTACAGGATTAGAACTCTTAAAACATATTCGCGACCATGAATACGCTATTACAGTGGCTTTGATTACCGCTCACGCTAATGTCAAAGATGCCGTAGAGGCGATGAGAGATGGCGCCTTTGATTATATTGAAAAACCCATTAATGAGTTGGTCCTTCTTGATGTGGTGGCCAAAGCAAAACAGGCCCATGATCTTATTCATAGATTAAGTCTTTCGGCTCCAATGTTGAATCCTGGAGAGGGACGAGAATGTATTGGACAAAGCAGAGAAATGAAACGTATTTTTCAGCTGGTAGAAAAACTAACCCGCGTCAACACCTCAGTTTTAATTCGTGGAGAAAATGGAACAGGAAAAGAGTTAGTCGCTAGAGCTATTCACTTTAATAGCCCAAGAAAAGAGGGGCCCTTTGTCGCAGTCAACTGTGCGGCTATCCCTGAGAATTTAATAGAGAGCGAACTATTCGGACACGAAAAAGGGGCCTTTACAGGTGCCGACCAAAGACACATTGGAAAGTTTCAATACGCAGCAAAAGGAACTCTTTTTCTAGATGAAATTGGAGATACTAGTTCTGCCACACAGGTAAAGCTTTTAAGGGTATTGCAAGACCATACCTTCACACCCGTAGGAAGTGCTAGAGAGGTGAAATCGGATGTTAGAATCATTGCAGCCACTAACCGTGATCTTGAAAAGATGATTCGAGAGGGGAAATTCAGAGAAGACCTTTATTATAGACTCAATGTCATGCCGATTTTTTTACCACCTTTAAGAGAACGTAAAGATGACATTACGGGCCTGGTAAATCATTTTATCGATAAGTTCAATCAATTGCATGGTTCCCATATCGAGTCTATTGCTCCTGAAGCACTGGCGGCGCTAGAAAGTTTTCGTTGGCCTGGAAACATTCGTGAACTCGAAAATGCAATCGAGCATGGATTTGTCGTTGAAAATTCCCCTGTTTTAACTTTGGCGAGTTTGCCATTAGAGATTAGAAAATCGTCAAGAAAATCGATTTCCCTCAACCTAAAAAACACGCTACAACTGACTGGATTAGATTGGGAAACAGGAAAAGAGAGTTTCGAGAAGGAATTTATTTTTCAGGCACTAAAGAAAAATAGTGGGCGAATTAATTTAACGGCTGAAATCTCAAATATCCCAAAGAACACTCTACTTAGAAAAATAAAAAAATATAACATCAATCCTCGTGAATTCGGGGAGGCGGAAGGCACCATTGAATCCTAAAATTCCATTAAATGACAAAGGGCTCACCTACTCCTCTTACCTAAAGGTAAAAGAGTTAATTTCTCTACAGAACCCGCTAAGCACACCTGTCGCTCATGATGAGTTGCTATTTATTGTAATTCATCAAGTCTATGAGCTCTGGTTTAAGTTAACTATCTTCGAACTCAAATCTCTTATAGCCAATTTAGACCAAGATAATGTCAATCAAAGTTTTCATAATTTAAAAAGAGTTTCGGAAATATTTAAGGTATTGGTTCAACAATTAGATATTCTTGAAACCATGACACCTACCGATTTCAATAAGTTTCGAGACAATCTCAATCCTGCTAGTGGCTTTCAAAGTCTGCAGTTTCGAGAATTAGAGATTATTTCAGGTGCTAATGTCGCAGACTACGAAAGGTTTGCCACCCTGGAACCTGAATGGATGTCGAACCTCTCACAATTAGCAACCGCAGGAAATTTGCCTCAGTCTTTCAAAAATTTCCTGCTAAAAAGGAAGTTAATTAGCGATCAGAGCCATGAGAATATTCTTGCTGGGCTTTTAGAAATCTACAGAAACCCAAAACATCAACAGGTTCAATCCTTATGCGAAGCTTTAATTGGTTATGATGAGCAACTTTCGCTTTGGCGCTTTCGTCATGTACAGATGGTGGAAAGAATGATCGGAATGAAAAAAGGAACAGGCGGTTCTCTAGGAGTTTCCTATCTGGCGCAGACATTGAGCAAGCGATTTTTTCCAGAACTATGGGAATTAAGAACCCATCTCTCTAATAATTAATTAGCTTGGAATACCCGTTTAAAATAATATTCTACTGAGCAACTGTTTTCATTCACACGGGCTCTTAAGTCTTATCCTTGTTTTTTTGTTTGAGTTTTCTATCCATTCGAAAACAAAATAGCCCTAACAGGACTGGCATCTGCGCCTTTTATTTTAAGAGGAATGGCAGAGAGATAATAGATACCATCATTAACTTTAGAAAGATCGATACCTTCTAAGATACTCATTTGCGACTTAAAGGTTGCGTGATGGGCAGCCAGTTCTTTTGAAGAAAAATAATCTATCGAGGGAGTATCTATTCCAATCAGTATTATCCCCTGCTCTCCTAAATACTCAATGGCCTCCTGTGAAAAGCTAACAAAATCTTCATTAAAAAATTGGGGGTCTGGAAATGACCCTGTTTTTACCAGAATTCTTTTAGCCAATAGTTTAATACTCTGTAGATCTGCCTTTTCAATTATAGTTGCTCTCTTTTTATTTATAGAAATCACCTGGCAACTGCCACAATAAGGTTCCACCGATTGACTCTCAATTCCACTATCATTTTTTTCAAAGTGATTGATAGCGTCGGTATGAGCTCCCACATGAAGAGTCGTTTCAATGCTCGATAACGTTAAATGATTACCCTGTTGCGTATCGAGCGAAATACTACGAGAAAACTTGATGTCACCGGGCCATACTGCAATCGATTCACTTAATTCCGGACTAATATCCCACATTTTAAAAATTTTATTCTTAAATGGCCGATAGAAATACTTTATAGAGTGGCCTGGGGATAAATCATCAATTGGAATTAAATCCATCTCCTTTAACAGTGGTGCAATGGCAAGAGCTGCCATTTTAGGTTGGTAGCCCACCAGTGTTTTTACAACAATTCCTAATCCATTGGGATATCTTGTGTTTGGAAGGATTGAAATTCCTAGCAATCCATCTGCTCCCTCTTTTGCGATAAGACCGGTATTTTTTTGCATCAATAAAGTATCAATTCTTTCAGGTCCCCCAATCCAATTAGGGTTCTTAATCATTCTTTGTTGAATAATATTAAGATCCGATCCGAGACTCGCAGCAGCCAAGCGTTGGTACAATTTTGCCATTTGTGCCACGGTGAAAACGGGTGATGGTAGCAAGCAGCCATCCACTACTAATTGGATATCATCAATATTTTCTTCTAGTAATTGAGACAACAATCCCATTAATTTTTTATGGTAGGGGTGCTTAGCATTCGTATAGGAGTCCAAATCCCAACGGTTAATCTGACAGCTCTCCAAAATAGCCATGTGTTTTGAAAAACACATGTGAAATAAAGGGGACGGAGGAGCTCCATTTCTTTTCGATATGACTCTAGATTCCTCATCGGCTGGATACCCAGAACTCAACTGCAATCTGTTAATTAAATTAAGAAAACGGGGATTACTATACCAGCTTTTGAGCTGCTCTAATTGGGGAATCGAGGCCGAAACCGAACCTAAACAAGGAACTAATCTAAGCTCACACTCCGTCGTTTCTGTAATTCCTGTTGCCAAAAACTGAAATGGTTTTAGTAAGGAACGGGTAGGATACTCTCCTAAACAATCCCTTGTTTGAAAAATAATTTTTTGTCCATCATGAACTACTATTTCTCCTGCAACCACAACTTCGCTAAAACCACCTCGCTGCAAAGAAAATAGTTGCGTAGTATCAAACATTTTTTATCTCTTATTCCGCCGTAAAGGAAAGAACTTCCTGCGGCCATTCAACTTCAATGCGATCCCCCATTTCAAAGGAAACACTTTGGGTAATTCCACCCGTTAAAACCACAACTCCAGCAGGAATCGATTTCGATTCCTCGGCTAAACTATTGGCTAGATACATTACAGACAACAAAGGATCACCTAATACCGCAGCAGGAGCTCCAGTTTCTACGATCCGTCCATTTTTTCTCACCAGAATTCCCATTAGGTTTAACGAGTTTAATTCCGCCAATAAATTCACCCTTCCAACCATAAATCCCGAAGCGGAGGTATTATCTGCTACTACGTCTTCCAATTTAAAAATAAAATTTTCGTAACGACTATCTACAATTTCTAATGCTGGATAGATCCCTTCTAAGGCATTTACAACATCTCTTAAGGTGACTCCAGGGCCTCTTAAATCTTTTTTCAAAACAACAGCTACCTCAGGCTCTACTCGTGGATGAATTCGAGTGTTCATCTTTACTACGCCAGCTTTTGGGATTTCAAAACTTCTAAGCAGATATCCCTGAATGGGCTCAAACACATTCACATCTTTTTGTTTAGCCTTAGAAGTCAAACCCATTTTATACCCACAGAGAGCCTCACCAGCCTCTAGGGCTAATTGCAATCCCATGGCTTGAACCTCTTTGGCATCGGTCAAAGAAAATACTTTTTCATTTCGGCTAACCTGTGTAATCGGAGTCTGAGTGAGTACTGCATTCCTTAGCATTTCTGCTATTTCCTGTTTATTCATATTACCTTCCTTTACACCGAGTAGAGACTCTTCCTAAACTTTGAATTTCCACACTAAAATGGTCCCCGGGTTGCATTGATACCATCCCGCCAATACTTCCCGATAAAATGACCTGGCCTTCCATGAGAAACCGATCATGTTTAGCCAAAGTATTAGCCAGAAATGCTACGGCATTTAACGGATTTCCCATGACAGCCCCTCCCGAACCGGTCACCACTACGTCATTATTCTTATAAAGAGCCAAACCCAAATGAGCCAGATTCAGCCCCTCTAATTTTTCTTTCTGGCCAGCCAAGATGAAGCGAGCCGAAGACCCATTATCTGCAATGGTATCTTTAGAGGTTATTTTCCAATTTTTAATTCGACTATCGATAATTTCAAAACTTGTAGTTACAAATTCCACGGCGCGAGCGACTTGAAATGGAGTAATTCCTGGCCCTCTCAAATCTCTGCCAAGAACAAAGGCAATCTCCCCTTCAATTTTGGGTTGAATTAATTGTGTAAGATCTATTTCACCCTCTTCATTTATCAACATGGAATCAAAAAGGTGTCCATAATCGGGTTCATAGACCTGAAAATGTTTCTGCGCCTCTAAACTTGTGAGTCCTATTTTATACCCCACTAAGTGCCGTTGGGCTCGTAGAGCTCTTGAAGCAATGATCCATTGAATTTGGTAGGCATCTTTTTCTTCCATTCCCGGATAGGTATCTACCAACGATTCAATGGGAGTGCATGTAGCCTCCGCCTTATCAAGTTTGTCCGCAATATCTAGTAGCTCACTTTGTGAAAGTCCCATCTATTTTTTCCTCCTCACACAAACACTTTTCCAATCACTAAAAAAATCTAAACTATGTTTTCCACCCTCTCGCCCAATTCCACTCCGCTTTTGCCCCCCAAACGGAACTCTCAAATCTCTAGCAAACCAACAATTAATCCACACAAGCCCCGACTGCACAGCTCTAGAAACTCGCTCTGCACGGTCCAAATCGGTAGTCCAAATAGAAGCAGATAGACCATATTGAGTATCGTTCACCTCTTTTATGACTTCACCTTCATTTTGAAATGAATAAAGTGAAACCACCGGCCCAAAAATTTCTTCTCGGCTGATAGGATGATCCAAGGGTACATTTTCAATTATAGTAGGAGCTAAAAAAGCCCCTTTTCTTATCTCTCTTGGACGATCGCCACCGCTTAATATCTTCATTGGCTCTTCCACTTTGCAAACATATCCCATTACCTTTTCCCAATGCTCGCGTCCAATCAACGAACCCATTCGAGTTGAATAATTCAAAGGATTTCCTACTTTAATCTGATTCGCCTTCTCTACAAAAAGATTACGAAATTTTGAATATATATTTTTATGGATAAAGATTCTAGGGGTTGCCAGACAAATCTGTCCTTGATTTCTAAATCCGGCTTTCAATGTTTCTTCAACAGCCTCCAAAATATCTGCATCCTCAAATATAATAGTCGCACCTTTCCCCCCAAGCTCAAATGAAATACGAGTAGGCCCTACAGCTGCCGAGCGCATGATGGCTCTACCTGTTGAGGTCTCTCCGGTAAAAGAGACGGCATCGATACCAGGATCACTCACTAAAAATTCTCCCGCAGACTTATCTCCAAAACCGTGTACCACATTAAATACACCTGAAGGCAAACCTGCTTTTTGTGTAAGTTCGGCAAAATAACAGGCGGTCAGTGGTGTTAATTCCGAGGGTTTCAATACAATACTATTCCCCATCATTAGTGCAGGCGCTATTTTCCATGTCGCTAGATACAGTGGTAAATTCCACGGAGTAATCAGTGCAACCACACCCAAGGGTTCGCGAAAAGCGGTGTGCTCATCCTGTAAATTTTGAAAAACAAGCTTCTCTTCATCTTCAGCAAACTCTGCGAAAAACTGAAAATTACTAGCAGACCTTGGAATATCCCCTTCAAAACTTTCAAAAATAGGTTTCCCGGTATCTAGACTCTCCAGAATTGCCAAAGGAGCTCGATGTTCTATTATCAATTCACCCAAGCGTTTTACAATTTTAGCTCTCTCTCTTTGTGAAAGCTGTGACCACTCGCCTTTATTAAAAGCATCGCGCGCTACTTGAATCGATTTTGCGACATCGGTTTTATCCGAAAGAACAACCCAACAAATGTCCTCTTCCGTTGCAGGATTAATATTGCAATACACTTTTTTAGAATTAGATTCACAAAGCTGATTTCCAACAAAATTTAATTTGGGCTTAGCGAGCCAGGCTTTTAAAAAATCGGGAACAGAAATATCTTTCCCTGAAATAATTTCGTCTTCGAGTGATTGAAATTGAGTTTCCATATTTTATTTTTTAGATGCTATTACCTTCATTTCAATAGCAATATTTCCAGGCAATCCCGCTACGGCAATTGTAGTACGCGCCGGACGATGAGTGGGAAAAAAAACGGAAAAAACCTCGTTATAGGCCTTAAAATCTTTCATATCGAGTAAATAGGAATTTATCTCTATGATATGTTCTAAGTCGCTTCCCGCGGAGATAAGAATCTTCTTGATGTTCTCAAGGGTAGCCGTTGTTTCAAGGCGTATGTCATAATGACGTTTAATCCCATCTTCCCCCATTTCTAAACCTGGAATCTGATCGGTCACAAAATCTCTTGATGCAATACCAGAAACATAAATCAGATCCCCACACTGCACAGCATGGGCATAATTCCCAAGTGGAATCGGTGCCTCTTTACAAAAAATAGAGGTCAATTTGTTGTTTTTCATTATCTATTTCCTAATAATAACGTAGGCGAGTTATATCTTCGTTATAATAAGTTACATCATTCTTAATCATGCACAACTAACTCATACCACATTAATTGAATAAATCTTTTTTAACCATGTCAGTAAGAAGAATGGTACTTCCCGAAATTGATATGTGATCTGCATCCCAATAATAAAGCTTATTATAACGAACACCGTAACAGGTTAAATCATCACAGAAAACAGATAAGGGATCATAAACCTTAATAGAGGAATGCTTCAATTTTATATCATCTATAAGTTTACGATAGGTTGCCTGCCTATGTAAAATCTTAGCTTTGTCTTGGGTACAGGTACTTATTGATCTATTTATAATTGCAAAGGGTCTTTTAAAAATACAACCTAATGGATCTTCACCAAGTTCAGGCACATCTATAACCAAAACAATGTTTTTCTTTTTTAATTCTAAGCTAGAAATGAAATTAGAGAGTCCATTTCTAAACATTATCTCTTCACTTTCAATGTGGGTTGTTACTGGCTGTATGAGCACTGTATTTTTCCCTTCAATTCCGTACCCCTCATGGGAAAAATAAAAAGGTCCTCGAGAGGCCAAAACAACGGTCTTTATACTTTCATACTTAGCAAGCGCACGATTAACCTGTTCTATGATGGTACCATCGCATCCTGGAATATTTATGCCCAACTCAGTCACGGTGTAATCCACTAAAGGCGGGCAGAGATGGGCACCGATTAATAGAGTTTTTAGACTGCTCTTACCGAGGTAAGCAGAGCTATTTAAGGCCATCGCGTGACTATCACCCACTATTAGAACTTCGGGCGCAGAAGAATTAGTCAAACAAACAGTCCCTTCTGACACCCTAAGTCCCAGTTTTGTTTGACAAGAGTCGTCAGAACCCCGGGTCGCAAAAGGTGTTTTTTGGTCGTTAATTTGTTTTGCAAGGTCCATCCCAATAAAGTTCTTTCTAAAACTAAGGCCATTTGTAATGCCACTATAAAAGCCAGCATAGCCAACGATGAATAAAAGCACAGTAAGAATAGTCACTTTTACTTTACCGTGTTTACCTGAACGCATAGGACACTCAATAAGCTCATAGGTAAAGTAAGCCAGCCCGATCGCTAGTACAACGGCCGCAATACGGATATTAACGATAGGAACTTTTCCCTCGACTATTCTAGCAAAAGAGAGCAACGGCCAGTGCCATAAGTAAAGTGGAAAGCTAATTAGTCCAAACCACACCGCAACCTTATTTGACAAGATGATTCGATTAACCCAGGCCTTAGAGCCTGCTGTAATAATTAAAACAGCAGCTAATACAGGGAATAAAGCCCACCCACCTGGAAAGGGTAAATCTTTATTAATTCTCAAAAATCCTAAAGCCAAGAGGAAGAAACCTAAAACTGAGAGTACATTAGATAAAATATTCCCATCACCTTCTAATTTTTTAAGACAGATAACACTACCTAACCAACCCTCAATTTTTAACTCAACATTCTGATAAGCAACCTTCTTATAGATTGTTATCCAAGCTAATAGACTCCCTATTAATAGCTCCCAAAATCGTGTTAATGGTGAGTAAAAGGTAGCAACAGCATTGTGCTTTACTCCCTGAATATTGAGAATGAATGAGAGAGTAGCAACCAGTATAGTGATTATTAGAAGATTAAACTTACGTTTCCAACAAACCCAAAGCAAAAACGGCCAAACAATATAAAACTGCTCTTCAATCCCCAGGCTCCATAAATGTAATAGCGGCTTAGCATCTGCGGTATTATCAAAGTAACCCGCATCTTTCCACAAAACAATATTGGATAAGAATCCAGCACCCGCGGCTATGTGTTCACCTAACTGTTTGTACTCATCGGGAAATAGGACAAACCAGCCAAAAACCAAACAAGCTACTAAGACAATAATAAGCGCCGGAAAAATACGCTTAATACGTCGCGCATAGAACTCAGAAAAGCTAAAGGTCCCTTTATCTAAGCTCTCAAAAATAATCGTAGATATTAAATAGCCAGAAATCACAAAAAAAACATCAACCCCTATAAAGCCACCCTTAACCCAATTTGGAAAGGCGTGAAAAGCAACTACAGCCAAAACAGCAACAGCTCTTAAGCCATCAATGTCTCGACGATACTTGGGATGCGAAAGATGTACTTGGTGTTCTGGCATTACGCCCTATCTTTTAACTTGCTCCTCTACAGCAATAACTATAGAGGGACTTACGCGAAGTGAAACAGTGATTAAAATGAATTTGCTTATGAAAATTATACATTTTTCCCACCCACACAACAACACAACAACACAACAACACAACAACACAAC
>SHZA01000026.1 GCA_009692515.1 Bdellovibrionales bacterium | reverse complement strand
AGAAAAACCAGCTCCCCCAAAAACTGAGACTGGGGAACAGGGTAATGATGCTTTAGATAGACAGCGTGCTCAGCAAATGTGTGACGATATCAAAGGACAGAATAAAAAACGTGAGCAGGAGTTACAGGCTCTATTGGATAGTGCTAATGCGATCTTAAATAGAAGAGCTGAAAATTCAACTATCAATCCAGCTGCTGAACAAAATAAGAAGAACGAAAAAGGTTTAGAGGACATTCTTCCTGGATTATTAGCCAATGCTTTAGGACAGGACAAACAAGAGGATATCACTCCGGCTCCTAATAATACGCAACAGCCGCTTGCCTCGAATCGAAATGATCGAGACAACGACCAGAGTGCCTTTAATCAGCCTTTGCCTGAGCAAAATAATCAACAGGCTCCATTTATCTTGCCTCCTAATACTAATCCTGGAGTTCAGACACCGGTTAGATTGGATCTGCCTTCGAATTCAGGACAGCAAGAATTAAGAGATGCTCAAGCCGTTACCTCTGCAAATGAAGGACGAGTTCCTATCTCGGCGCAGTTAAGTCCGTATGCAACGCCAAACGACTTAATTGCAGCTAAAGTTAGAACTAGAACCGACATGCAAAAAACTCAGATAGCTCTAACTAACGCAAAAGATAGAGCCTCTAAGTTAGATGAACAGCTAGAAGAACTTAAAGATGGAGGGCGTGCAGCTCTTTCTCCTGAAGTTAAAAAACAGGTCGCTCAATTACAGAGTGATGTTGATACTTCAAAGAGAAACTATGACCAACAACGACAAATGTTGCAGATGGTTGATGCCGACCAAAGAACGCAATTGCAACCCATGTTGATGTCTTTACAACAAGACTTAAACCAAAAAGAGCAAAAGCTCTCTCAGTTTAATGCTCAAGTTGATGTCGCTGTCGAGGATGGTAGCAGACAAATTAAGAAGTTAGCTAAAGTACGCGATTCACTAAACTCTGAAGTTAATAAACTTAACTCTCAGTTGTCTGGAATCAAAGAGGACGAACAGGCGATTAGCCAACTGATTAATCAAAACCAACAGCTTCAAATGGCTCAGTTTCAAGGACAAAATGGTGCAGTTCAAAACGTAAACAACGGTAGTGCCTTACAAAGGTTCCCTGGATTTAATAATGGAGGTCCGAGAACATTACCTCCATCAAGATTGGGTGGAGCTTTTGGAAATCGCGCAGCAGGAACTCCGGCTAATGGAAATGTAACTCGAGGCCCTCTGACTAAGTAATAAATTTAAGCTTAAACCAACGTCTCTAAAAGGACTGCGGCTTAAAGGGCTAGAGGAACTACTAAGTAGAGTGAATGTAGTAGTTGAGTTGAATTTTCACGGTAGCTGAGTTGAAGTTAAAAGTTGAGAGTAGTGAAAATTGAAGTTCCTCTTAATCCTTTTAAAGAAATAAAAGCACCTCTAGCTAAATCGGCTAGGGGTTTTTTTGTTTATTATAGGAGGGCAAGACACTGTGTAGGGAAAGCTGTGTTTGTCTGTCTATCTTTTATACAGCCCACAAAAACTCCCTTAGCCTTGCTAGTATTGGGTTTTGACCCGATGCCCAGTATTCGATATACTTGAGGTAGAAAGCAAATTGTGAATGAGGAGGGCTTTATGAAAAAATTGAAAAGCCGCCATTCCAGGCCGCGATTCTTAGCAGACGATAGAGGCACCCCAAGTATGTACTTGAGGCTTTGTCATTGTTGTTTGTTTCTCAATGAGGGCTCTCAGCACATAGAGAAATGTACTAAATGTGAAATCCAATTTATCGAAGCCTCAATTTTAGAGGGGCTCACCTACAGTAATAATAAAATCGTATTAGAGGAAGATCCCATTCAAGAGGCTCTAGCCGATTTTGCCATCGAAAAAGTAGACTCAGAAAATAGGGAGGATCATTCAGATTCCGACGAGGAGTTTGAAACTGAGAAAGAAACCAGAACCCTTGCTATGCAGCCTATAAGTGGATTGAGTGTCTTGTGGTGATATTCTTTTATTAAAGGGAAAAAAAGAATCCCCGATAACTTTTCTATTGTTATCGGGGAGGTTAACCAACATATATTTTTATTTATAATTCACCCGGCCGTTTCCCTGCGGCTAGCAGTTTTCGCTTATCTAAGTTGTATTTCTCAACTTTATTGATAAGTCCCGCTCGACTAATTCCTAACTCTTTAGCTAATCGAGATTTGTTCCATCCGGTTCGTTTAAGACCTTCACGGATCATCTCTCTTTCAAGTTCCTCAAGGGCATCACGAAGTTTTCCTTGAATTCGCACTCCTTGAACTTTATTGCGCTCCCCAAAGTCTCGAATTCTAGTCGATAGCATATCCACTGTGATTTTGCTTTCGGTACCAGCAAGTACAGTGACTCGCTCCATCTCATTTTCAAGTTCTCGAATATTACCTGGCCAAGGGTAATCAAATATTTTTTCCAAGGCTCTCTTAGTTAAGAGCCTTGGTTTGATCTGTTTTTCTAAAGCAGATTTAGCCAAGAAGTGTTCACACAGCATTAAGATATCCTCTTTTCGATCTCTCAATGGTGGTACTGTGATGTTAATAACGTTGATTCGATAATAAAGATCCTCTCTAAAGGTTCCTTTTTCTACCATGTCCTTTAAATCACGGTTGGTGGCAGCTAGGATCCTTACATCAACTTTACGAGGCTCTGTGGCTCCCACAGGAAGGAAAGATCCCTCTTGGATGACCCTTAAAAGCTTTACCTGCATCGTTGGAGAGGTATCACCTATTTCATCTAAGAAGAAGGTCCCTTTATCTGCCGTTTCAAAAAGTCCTTTTTTATCTCTTACCGCACCCGTGAAAGATCCCTTCACGTGTCCGAACAACTCTGAGTCTAATAAATTATCATTAAAAGCAGAGCAGTTTTGAGTGACGAAAATATTATCTTTTCTGGGTGAATTATAGTGAATAGCTTTTGCAATAAGTTCTTTACCCGTACCATTTTCTCCTTGAACGAGCACCGTACTTTCGCTATTTTTAATCTTATCTAACAACCCATAAACATCTTGCATCGGTTTAGATTTTCCGATCATGTTGTCGTATTTATACCTCACTCCCAATTCTTTATTGAGCTCAAGTATACGCTCATCTCTCATACTGATCTCTTTATGAAGAGTGCTAATCTCTTGAGAGACTAGATCTGATAGTTCAGAGAAATAGGGGACCTCCTCTTTTTCAAGACATCGTACTTTTGAAACTACCAACTCAATTTCTTGATGAGGAAAATTAAAGTGAGCTATCGCTTTGCATAGTTCCTTTTTTTGTCCCTCAGTAATTCCTTCTCCAAAATATCCTAAACAAATAACAGCACCCATAAACTCACTGTCGATCATGATAGGAAAGGCCGACCCCATTAAGTGTGGAAGAAACTCTTTAATAGAGCCTTTTTCTTGAGTCTTTTTTAAATCCGTTGTGGTGTTTCGTATGAAATCACAAAGCGAATCATATCCCTCATCTCGCTGAAGGATCATGTTCATTATAGGATTAGCCTGCTCCTTTTTGCTCCCCTTATCTAGCAATTTTAGATTGCCTCGATCGTCAGCAAAATAAACATCGATGCTAAACCACTTGGCGATCACCTCTTTAAGTTTTTTGATCACATGTATATGTTCAAATTCATCCCAATTAATCACAAGGCACCTCCTTAAAAAAGTTAACGTTCAATTCAGAGATAACAAAGACAGAACCGAAAGCCCCTGCCGAATCGCAGTGACATTTATTCCCTCTTTCTTTACCTATCTAAACTTTTTTTATGAACTGAACTAAAAAACGACGCCCAACTAATTACTACTGTACAGACTGTGACACGCATAGTCAATGTACGATCGGCTACTTTTCAGTCGGAAGATTGTGTCGAAAATTTCACAATTTATTTTAATGATAAAAATTCAATGAGATAGAAACCGGTGATTGTTAATTGTGTGGGCGGCAATAAATTAGTCGTTGCAAATTAAACCCGCAGTTGGTTATTTGTATTCTGCTACATATTTTTACAAAAGTTCAGATAAATATTTACTGGTGTGTAGAAGTTTTTGTTGGGCGACAGATTTAGGGGTACCCTTTATCCCGTAACGCTACGAGACGTCCTTTGCTTTTGACAATTTAAAGAGTGGCCAGCATCCTTTAAATCGTGACCATAGAAAAATCGAGTTCAAAACACATTCCTGTATTAGATGGCGTTCGCGGTCTTGCCATTCTGGCAGTTCTTCTTTGCCATCTGGCCCACTTTGTGTGGTTCGATGGGGTTGATTCTTCTCTGTTACTAGGGTTGTTTGGGTGGGGATGGGCTGGAGTCGATCTGTTTTTTGTTTTATCGGGGTTTTTAATTACCGGAATCTTGGTCGATAATAAGGGCTCCATCTCCTATTTCCAAACCTTCTATTGGAGAAGAACACTTAGAATTTTTCCCCTCTACTTCGGATTGCTCATCATCGCTTGGTTTCTTTTTCCGTTATTCGGTATTCGTACCGAAGTTTTTACGGGATCAAAAAATGCAACACCCTACTTTTTTTCTTACCTGTATAATATTTACCTTTTTCTGTTTATTCAGGGGAACCCAGGAGCGCTCGGACCTGCTTGGTCACTTTGTATTGAAGAACAGTTTTATTTTATTTGGCCGGTAATGGTAAGTATTTTGAGTCGGAGGGCACTATTTAAAACTTGCATTGGAATGTTTATGCTCTCTTTTGTTACTCGGCTGCTTTTTCTATCTCTAGGCTACACCTCCGACCAATCTTATTACTTTACCATCACTCGCCTTGATGGTTTGGCAGTAGGAGCCGCCATCGCTCTTTTAGTGAGACGTCCCCACTGGGCTATGGATTGGAAAACAAAATATTCTGTTGTAACTAAGTGGTGTTTTGCCTGTTTGATAATTGCCGTAGCCGGTGTTTTTTTAAAGAATGGGTATGGCTGGGAGCCCCCTATGACCAATCTCTTTATTTTCTCCATTCTTTCACTCCTGTCTGGAAGCCTTCTTTTGCTGCTGTTGAACCCAGAAGAGACGCCATCGCTGCTTCAAAAGTTTTTTTCATCTAAAATCTTACGATTCTTAGGGAAATACAGTTATGGAATTTATATTTTACATCTTGCTGTGATTTTTATATTTGATCCCTACTTAAATGCTATAGGAATCCGTCTTTTTTCTCGACACTCCTTACCCCTCGCTTTCTTTAAGTTTTTTGGAGATATGGCTCTCGTACTGGCCACATCTTTTATTAGTTACCACCTTTATGAAGTTCATTTTTTACGACTCAAGAATATCCTGGTTTATCCAAGGCATTTATTGGGCGCCAAATCATGAGCTGAAATAACGACTATATCGACTTTACTTCGAAACATAATCTCCCCCACTTTGAGAGGTAACAAAGTACAAATATAGCCACCCTAAATATTGTTACAAAAGTTCAGATAAATATTTACTGGTGTGTAGAAGTTTTTGTTGGGCGACAGATTTAGGAGTGCCGCTAGCGACTATATTACCGCCGCCTTGCCCTCCATCGGGACCAAGATCGATCATGTAATCTGCTGCACAGATTAATTGCAGATTGTGTTCAATGACTATCACCGAGTGACCGCTAGAAATTAATCTTCTTAATACATGAATGAGACGAACCACCTCATTAAAGTGTAGCCCAGTTGTGGGTTCATCAAGAATAAAGAGAGTCGAAGCCCCTTTGGTTAAGGTCTGGGTGAGTTCTCTTGCGATTTTTAATCGCTGAGACTCCCCACCAGAAAGTGAGAATCCTGGTTGTCCCAATTGCAAATAACCGAGCCCGACCTCAACAAGTAGTGAAAGCTTATTTCTTAATGAGGGAATTCCCTTGTAGAACTCATAGGCTTCGTCGATGGTCAGTTTTAAAACGTCATCTATGTTTTTTCCACGATAGCGTACATTTAAAACCACAGGCTTAAATCTTTTTTCATCACAGGTCTGACAGGGAACCCAAACATCCTCCATGAAGACCATATCCACTTTAATTCTGCCTTCACCTTCACAAGCTTCGCACCGACCTCCGGGAACGTTAAAGGAAAAGTGGCCAGGAGGTAATCGTTTACCTACGGCATCGGGGGTCTGTGCAAATAGAGCACGAACTTCATCGTAACCCTTTATGAAGGTAATCGGATTAGACCTAGAGGACTTTCCAATCGCACTTTGATCTACTAGCTCGATCGAAGAAAGATTTTCAAAGCCACTAATAGAGGTGAACTTCCCAATCTTATCGCTGGTGCCATTTAATACTTTTGAGAGTGCCTGAAATAAGGTATCGACGATAAGAGTGCTTTTTCCTGAACCGGAAACACCCGTGATTGCCACTAGGGATCGCAAAGGAATGTCGACATCTACGTTTTTAAGATTATGACTACTGGCGCCGCGCAGTTCAATGAACTCGCCCTTGGGATCGCTGAGAGGTCTCATTAGAGAATGACGACATTCGATTCGCCAGTCTCTTACGGCTCGTGCCGTTGTAGTGTCGGCCTTCATGAAACGTTCTTTAGAGCCCGCAAAAACAACCTCTCCTCCACGCATTCCAGATCCTGGCCCCATGTCTACTAAATATTCACCCCACTCGATAACTTCGGGATCATGTTCCACTAATAGTAGCGTGTTACCTAAATCATGAAGTGTATTAAGGACGTTTAATAGTTGGTGGGTGTCTTTCGGATGTAATCCGATAGAGGGTTCATCTAAAACATAAAGAGTATCGGTGAGTCCCTGACTCAGCTGCGTTCCGAGCAGAATTCGTTGATACTCCCCACCTGAAAGGGTCTTAGTAAGTCGGGCTAGGGTCAGATATCCTAGTCCCACATTTTCTAGGGTATCAAATCGGCGTTTTAATTGTGCTATCACATCGTTCCCAATTTTTTGTTCCCGGCTAGTTAAAGATAATCCTGCAAAAAATATTCTGATATCGGCAATAGTCATTGAAGACACCTGGGCAATACTCTGGTCTGCAATCTTAACTCGAAGGGCCTCATTATTGAGGCGCTCTCCTAAACATGTCTTGCACGTAAAGGGGGAGGTGTAGCGACTTAAGAACACACGAATGCGCATCTTATATTTATCGGCCTCTAGTAGTTTAAAGACTCCGCGAACTCCCTTAAACTTTTTATCTCCATTAAAAATTAACTCGCGATGTTTTTTTGAGAGATCTTTGTAGGGTAGAGTTTCATCAATGCGAGAGGTTCGGCAAAATTCGATTAGCTTTTTTTCCCAATTTTTAAGAGACGGTTTAGTAAAGGGATCGATGGCTCCCCTTAAAATAGAAAGTGCTGGATTTGGAATGATTAAGTCTTCATCAATTTCTAATGTATTTCCAAACCCCTTACAAGTTTCACAGGCTCCTAGTGGACTATTGAAGGAAAAAGAGATCGCAGATTTGGGACTCGCTGTTTCATGGCACTTAGGGCAACGGGCCCATTTTGCAAAGTTATCGACGAGACTAAATAATTTATTATCCTCTAAATAGATATTGGCTTCATTGTCGCCCATTCCCATGGCGTTCTGAATGGCTTCACAAAAGCGTTTTTGTTCCTCTTTGTTTTCAGTATTTATAGTCTCTTGCAAACGAATTCTATCGATCACTACGATAAAGCTTTTCGGTAGTTTCTTTTTTGTTAGAAGTTCCTCAACTAAAACAGCTTCTGTTTGAATAACGACTCGGGTAAATCCTGATCGCATCAGCTCTGCTAAGAAATCTTGAGGAGATTCCTTAGGTTTGGTATGAGCACAAATAAGAACTGTTCTACCAGGATATTTTTGTATTGCCGTTTCATAAATGTCTTGAGTGGTTTGTTGTTCTTTAGGTATCTGACATTTTGAGCAATATTCCTTACCAAGTTTTTCAAATAAAAGTCTTAAGTAATCATTTATTTCGGTGGTAGTTCCGACCGTAGCTCTAGAATTTCTTACGGGGTTTATTTGCTCTAGAGCAATAGAGGGTGGAATGTTTTGTAGCTTGTCGACTAGTGGCGCTTTGAAACGTTCTAAAAACTGACGCGCATAGGTGGATAGCGACTGCATGTAGCGGCGTTGCCCTTCCGCATAAATAGTATCAAAAGCTAGCGAAGATTTCCCAGACCCACTAGGACCGGTGATAATTATTTTTTTCCCTAAGGGAATGTCGAGATCGATATTTTTGATGTTGTTTTGACGTACCCCTCTTAAGATGAGGTCGGGTTGAGAATCTATGTCTTTTTCTTGTGCCATCGGTTAAAGTGCTAAGCTTATTAAGTTACTACCAAGGGTGACTTCCATCAATGGACAAGAGCAACAAAGTTATATTGAGTATTTTTTTAGCTACCACCGCCTTAATTGGGGGAGGGGCTGCTCTCATTTTAGATGCCTTTATTAGGGTTCCCGATTTCACCACCCTACGGTCTAAGGTAGTGGTTCCTATTCGATTGGCCGATAAAACATGGATAGATAGAGAAATGGGGCCTCGAACACCAGGATGGGTGGGTGCTAAGGGGATTTCCAATGCCATGTTCATGGCGATTATCGCCTCTGAGGACACCAGTTTTTTTAGTCACCAAGGGATCGATTATCACGAACTTCAAGAGTCTATAAAAAAGGACTGGGAGGAGAAACGTTGGGCTAGGGGTGCCAGTACGTTAACGCAACAGGTGGTTAAAAATGTTTATTTGAGTCGTGAAAAATCTCTCTGGAGAAAATTTAAGGAATTGGTCTGGGCTCAAAAAATTGAAAAGGTATTAAGTAAGACTGAAATTCTCACCTTCTATTTGAATATGGCCGAGTGGGGTCCAAGTATTTATGGAATTAGTGAGGCCTCTCAGCATTATTTTGGAATCACCCCGGTAGAGATATCGGCAAAACAGGCTGCTTTCTTAGCCATG
The DNA here is from genome assembly GCA_009692515.1 of Bdellovibrionales bacterium. GTDB lineage: Bacteria > Bdellovibrionota > FAC87 > UBA2466 > UBA2466 > UBA2466. Next base: position 19,440 of record SHZA01000026.1, on the reverse strand, counting down.
CTGGTACCCTCTCCTATTAAATACCATACCTACTTTACTAAGAGGTTCTTAACTCCATTTGCTAGAGCTCGTGTGGGTAAAATTTTAAGGGTCATGCAGCGAATGGGTTTTTTAGAGGAGACACAATATCAATTGGCGTTAGAAGAAAAACTATGGGGAGTTACGGGAGAACTCATTCCTTTTAAAGAGAATGATTCTGAGCCGGGTGAAGATCCAGAATCTACAGGTATTATTGACGTATTGACCGAGCCACTACTGAAGGTTGAAGAAGTTCCTAGTGAGCAGTCGGTTGAAACATCAAAAACTAAGGTTAATGGGGGGGCGCCTCAGATTCTGGATGTTTTAAAGGAGCCTCGCTTAGAAACAATACCCAAAGGAAACCCGCTAATCGATTCTGAAAAGGCCCCTATTAATTCTCCGGCTAATAATAATAATAGTTTAGAACCTCTTAATACTAATTAGAAGATTTCCCATTTGTCTTTGATTAGGATAGTTTTCTTTTTTTGAAATTTTTCAATAGCGGGTACAAACGGAATTACAAATGAAAATAATAAAAACGATAAGGTGTTTTCTTATAGGGTCATTGATTATTTCTTGTGCTCATGTGACGCCAGTACCAAACTTGGAAAAAGAGTATTCAGAGGAGAACTATCCCAAACGAGTGATAGATGCTCACAGCCATTTCTCTTTAGAAGATGAATCTAGACCCGGTCAACCTACAATTGAAATGCTTAAGATGTATCAAGAGGCGAATGTTATCGGTGCTGTGATTCATTTCCCTAGAAACATGGAGAAATCTAGCCAAATTAAGGTTGATAGAAACCGACCCGATTTTAAAATGGCTATATGTGCGGCTATTGTTCCTGGTCAAGATATTCAGAAGGTTGAAATAGGATTAAAAAATAGGGATTATCGGTGTATGAAAGTTTATTTAGGCTATGTCTCTAAATATGCTGCCGACCCCTTTTATATCCCATTTTATCGATTAGCAGAAAAATATGAGGTGCCTGTAGTTTTTCATACAGGTGATACCTATGATAAGAAGGCAAAAATTAAGTATGCCGAGCCGCTACAGGTCGATGAGATTGCATTACAGTTTCCCAAGGTTAATTTTGTCATAGCCCATATGGGAAATCCTTGGATCCAAACTGCGGCCGAAGTGGTTTATAAAAATGACAATGTTTACGTCGATATCTCAGCTTTAATGCTAGGGGATGTTTCAAAAGCTAATGCGGAAGCGGTGGAAGAATTAGCCATAAAGCCAATTCACTGGTTTTGGCTTTATGTAGAAAATCCTAAAAAGATGATGTTCGGTTCCGATTGGCCTTTGATGGAGGTAAAGCCTTATGTCAAAGTGGTGATGAGAGCGATACCTAAAGAACATTGGGACGATGTGTTTTACCTAAATGCCGCAACTCTGTTTAAGTTAGATAGCTCAAAGCAGATTATAAAAACTAAATAAAAGGTGTAAATCTAACCCAAGGGGCTCAAGTAAAGGACTCTCCACTTTGAGGAGTCTGTAAGAGTAGAAACTGCATGGGATAAAACATCAAAGAGGTGGTCCCAACGACTTTCCTCCTCTGGATCTCCAAAAAGTAGATCTTTAAGTAGTCCGTGGGAAGCCTCTTTAATAATAACAGGAGCAGAGTCTGGAAGTCCTGCCAACTTTTTTGCCTGTTTCACAGCCTGCTGATAACCCCCAATGGCATCGATCAGTTTTGCATTTTTCGCCTGCACTCCTGTCATAATGCGCCCGTCGGTCGTTTTTTCCAGCTCCTCATCGGTCAGGTGACGTCGTTCCTTGACCGCCGCTCGGAATTGAGCATGCACATCATTAAGTAGGGATTGAATAAATTCTTTTTCCTCAGGCATCATTTTACGAGTGGGAGATCCCACATCCTTTAATTTACCAGCCTTCATGGTGACCCTTTCCACCTTCGCCCAATCGAAAAGTTTTTCCGTATTCATAAATTCCATGATGACGCCAATACTCGCAGTTAAGGTTCCGGGATTAGCAAAAATGGTTCTGCCACCTAAGGCCGCATAGTAGCCACCACTAGCAGCGAGAGATCCCATCGAGATGACGACCGGTATTTTAGTGTCCAGCCTTTTGATAGCATCATAAATTTCTTGAGAGGGTGCTACGACTCCGCCCGGTGAATTAATTCGAATTATAGCCGCTTTGCACTGTTTATTTTGTTCCAAAGCTTCCGTTTCTTTTATAAATGAAGCACTTGAAGAAATAATTCCAGATAGATCAAGAACCGCTACGTGAGGGGAGTAGGAGGCTTTTCCAGTCTCAAAAGTGGAACGCTTAAGGATTGAAAGAGTCAATAGGACGATCATGACAGTGAAACACACTGCCATGATCGATCCGAGAATTCGCATGAGGTTTCTCATGTTTAAGCTTCTGAGTCTCCATCCGTTTCTGTTTCTACAGAGTCGGTTTCAGTTTTTGGAGTTTCAGAGCCCTTTAATTTAGCTGCTAAAGACTCATTGAGAACATCTCCGAAGCTGGTGCGAGATGAGGTAGATTGTTTAGCATAATGGCGAATGTTTTCTCTTTCTTCTGCCTTATGCATCGCTTTTACAGATAGGGATAGCTTGTGTTCTTTAAGGTCCACAGCTGTCACGACACAATCGATCTCAGTTCCTTCGGCTATCGTCTTTAGTTGTTCTTTGGGTTTTCCACCGTCTCCATCTAATTCAGAGACGTGGATTAATCCTTCAACACCGGCCTCAATTTCCAAGAAAATTCCAAAGTCAGCAACTTTGGTGACCTTGCCTTTTACTTTTGTTCCAGGAGCATATTTTTCTGCAACCGCTCTCCATGGATCATTGGATAGTTGTTTGATGCCTAAGCTGAATTTTTCAGCAGTTTTATCGATGGAAAGAACCATACACTCAATCTCCTCACCTTTTTTAAAGTGAGTATTGGGATCGATGGCCTTGTTTTCCCATGTGATATCACTAACGTGAATTAACCCGTCGATACCTTCAGGAACTCCGACGAATACACCAAAATCGGTAGTGTTTTTAATAACACCTGTGATTTTGCTGCCTACTGGATATTTTTCAGCAATGATGTCCCAAGGATTAGGTTCAATTTGCTTCATGCCTAATGAAATACGTCGATTTCCAGTGTCTACATCGAGAATGATGGCTTCAACAGAATCGGCTTCATTAAGAATCTTGGAAGGATGTTTCACTCTCTGTGTCCATGACATCTCAGAAACGTGAACAAGCCCTTCAACTCCCGGCTCGAGTTCAACAAAAGCACCGTAGTCGGTCAAGCTGACAACTTTACCGCTAACGCGAACACCCACGGTGTAACGCTGTTCCACAGTATGCCAGGGATCTGGCAACATTTGTTTGTAGCCCAAGCTGACACGTTCTTTTTCTTCATCATATTTAAGAACTTTAACCTGGATTTTATCAGATACTTTAAATAGCTCTGACGGATGCTTAATGCGGCCCCACGACATATCGGTGATATGAAGCAACCCATCAAGGCCACCCAAATCAATGAAGGCGCCGTAGTCGGTAAGATTCTTAATGATACCTTCAGTGACCATGCCCTCTTCAATATTAGAAAGAGTTTTCTCTTTCATTCGAGCTCTTTCTTCCATCAATAACATGCGACGAGAAAGAACGATGTTTCCACGTTTTTTATTAAATTTAATGATTTTAAATTTGTAAGTTTTTCCAAGATATTGGTCCAAGTTTTTAGTAGGACGAATATCCACCTGTGAACCGGGTAAGAAAGCCTTAACACCGATATCAACAGAGAGACCACCTTTAACTTTAGAAACCACAACACCTTCAACGAGTTCATCTTTTTCACAAGCCTCGCTGATCTCATCCCAGGCCCGTAGCACGTCGGCCTTTTCTTTGGAAAGAATTAAGCGACCTTCGTCATCTTCAACTCTTTCGATGTATACGAGAATATGATCTCCCGCAGCGATAGTGAGTTCTCCTCTAGTATCGAAAAATTCTTGAGCGCTGATTTGGCCTTCAGATTTATAGCCAATGTCTATCGTGACATAATCACGATTAGTGCTAACAACTAAACCTTCAACGACCTCTCCCTCTTGAAACTTAACTCCTTTTTGACTTTCTTCTAGAAGCTGAGAAAATGTTTTTCCATTTTCCTCTAGTTTCGCACCTAGATCATCTAAGTCTTGATCCAGTGTAGGAAGTTCAGGTAACTCAGTTACCGAAATTTTTGTTAATTGAGATAGTAAGCCTTTACCTTTTGTTTCTTGACTCAATCCCAGCCTCTTTTGATTTCTATTGGTTGGTTCGCCCAAACCAGGGTTTTCTAATGACATTTATTTTGACTCCAAGACTTCTGACGAGAAAATCGTCTGAAGCTACCCGTGATTCTTAATCAATCAGGATTTTTCAAAGGACCGAAGTCCGTTATTTATTCAAAACGGTTCTGGTTTTCTTACCGAAAATCGCGGTTCCAGCCCTTGCCTTCACCTTAAAAGATTAACAAAAAGATATTAATCTTTTATTTGAGAAGGCTTGTTTTCCTATTTCTTGGCCATTGTGTCAATTATAAATATAGGAAGATAAATAAAAATATTAAAGAGTTATCTCATTTTACAAAGGTGAAATAGTTGATCTACTAATTTTATTCTCAGAATGAATTCACGATAGCTACAGAAAAAAACAGGTGTCTATTCTACTGTCTCTATAAAGCACTATAATAACATAGTGTTAATGGCAGCAATTAATGTTCATTTAAAACGCCACGTTGGATTTGCTCTCTCTCTATGGCCTCAAAAAGTGCAGTGAAATTACCTTCACCAAATCCATTATCTCCTCGACGTTGGATCACTTCATAAAAGAAGGGACCCACTAGATTATGAGTGAATATTTGCAAGAGATAGCCTTTGCTACTGCCATCCACTAAAATCCCAAGATCTGCTAATTGCGAAAGGTCTTCGATAATATTGGGAACCCTTTTAGGGATCTCCTCATAATAGGTCCGGGGCACTTCGAGAAACTTCAATCCCTCTTTTTTTAAACCGGTGAGAGTTTCTACAATATTGTTAGTGGTAAGAGCTAAATGTTGAACCCCCGCTCCGTGATTTACATTTAAAAACTCTTGGATTTGAGAGGCCTCTTCAGTGGGTTCATTAATGGGCATTTTAATAATGCCATTTGGGCTTTCCATTACTTTAGAGTAGAGACCGGTGCGTTGAGTATGGATATCAAAAAAACGGGTGCTAGATAACCCGAATATTTTTTCGTAGTACTCAACCCAAATTCCTAAATCACCTTTGGCAACGTTATTGGTCACGTGATCAATTCCCATTAGGCCATAGCCACGGCTGGAGATTTTATAAGGGACATCAAAACCTTCAGCGAATAGGTTTCCCTGTCGAGAAATAAAGGTGTGTCTGACATCACCAAAGGCTTTAATTGAGCTTTGAGTGACGGAGCCAAAATCCTTTTGATAGGAGCGAGGAGCTTCTACAACCTCAGCGCCTCGAGCGGCCGTTATTTCAAGTGCCGATACTGCGTCTTCACAACGAAAAGCCACCGCCATAATTCCATCTCCGTGGGCTTGATGAAATTTAGCCACCGGATCTTTAGGATCTTCACTTTGACTTAAAATAATATTGATATCGTTTTGGACAACTCGATAGGACTTTAATTTTCTTTCTAAAATTTCTCTCATTCCCGCTTTTTCAAAGCCCATGCGCAGATAAAGCTCTAAAGCTTTATCAAGATCTGCGACTGCAAATTCTATAAAATCAAAACCCATTATTTTTAAAGCATCAAAGTCTGTCATAAGTGTTTTAGAATAATGATTTCACCTATAAATTGTCAAATAGGTGGATAAAAAAATTAAGTTGTTCCCGATGGACTAAGCTTTAGTAGATCCGGTCGTTTTTCCATCGTTCTTTTTTTGGCCTCTTGTAAACGCCAAGCCTCAATGGCTGCATGGTTTCCACTGAGTAAAATATCTGGGACCTTCAGTCCTCGATACTCACTAGGGCGGGTGTAATGGGGGTACTCTAATAAAGGGGAGTCTTCCGAAGTGAGAGCAAAAGATTCTGTTTCCGCGGTTGTATTAGAACCCAGAGTTCCCTCTAATTGCCTAATCATTGCATCTGCAGTAGCTAAAGCGGGAAGCTCTCCGCCTGTAATTACAAAGTCACCTAGAGAAATCTCAGCGTCCACCCAATGGTCGATAAAACGCTGGTCCACTCCTTCATAGTGCCCACAGATAAAAATAAAATCGGTAATAGTGGTGGATGTGGCCCACTTGTGAACCAGAGTGTGATTAAGTCGTTGGCCTGCAGGAGAAAAGTAAATGACCTGAGACGTTTTTGCTTTGAGATTTTCCTGGATAGATTCCACCGCTCGGACCAGAGGTTCCAATTGTAAAACCATTCCTCCACCACCTCCATAAGCTACATCATCTACATTTAGATGTTTGGCTGTGGAATAATCTCTTAATTGATAAATTTTAAAATCAAACAGTCCAGCCTTATGGGCACGTCCTAAAATACTCGTAGTCATCCAAATCTGGATAGTTTCCGGAAAGAGGGTAACAAAATGAAATGTGGGAACACTCATGAGGAGGATAAAATATCGGAAATATTTTTCAACCAGACCATTTTTTGTGGAATATCTATTTTATGAACGTAATGACTAGTTGCTGGAATGGAGAAAAGATTCCCATTCGACTCAATCCACCATCTGTCTTGTAAAATATGGGAAGATTCCTGAGCCACAGGTTCTATGGAGGTTAAAGTTCCACAATTTTTTTCTGATAAAGAATCAATAACTGAGGAACCTAATAGATCATGAATGTAGAATTCATTATCGGCAACAGGAGCTAAATCGACACGATCGGCATAGACAATAAAGGTTTGGAACCCTTTAACCATCGTATCGCTAGTGATGCCAGAAAGTTCAAGCTTCCATCCCTTAGGCATCCAAGCACTCTCTAATACCTCATGTTCTGAAATATCGTCCGGAGATTTTCCTAAGTAGAGAATTTTTAAATAGGAGAGGGCAGAGCTTTTCCCTGCAGCACTTTTAGCCACAAGAGCCCCTTTATAACCATGGGGCCTAATTACAATTGCTATTTCTACTAAATCCATCAATACCAAGCTTTACTGTGGCTCTATTCCAGAATTTCTAAAACGGATCGTTTGCGAAGTTTAGTCGAAACGGCCCCTAAAATAGTTCGTAAGGATTGAGCGGTACGACCCTCTTTACCTATGACCTTACCAAGATCCTCTTTGGCTACCTTTAACTCGATAACGGTGGTCTGTTCTCCGACAATCTCGGCAACATGAACCTGTTCCGGAAAGTCGACCAGTGCCTTTGCCATCACTTCGATTAAATGTCTTAACTCTTCCATTAGAGTCCTCCGTTTAAAGTCACTCCATAACTAAAGATATTTAAGCTTCTTTAGTCTTGGCTTTAGTTTTAGTGGGCTTTTTAGCTTTGCTTTCTTTAGCAGGCTTATCAGCAATAACTGCTTTTGGGGCGGCAGCTGACCATTCTTTCATTTTGGATTTTAATCGGTTTTTCACGGAGTCAGAAAGTTGAGCTCCTGTGCTAAGCCAATACTCCAAGCGCTCTCTTTTTACTGTGATCGAAGCACTACCTTTAATAGGATCGTAAGCTCCGATGTGTTCTAAAAATCGACCGTCTCTTGGTGCGCGATGATCTTGTACGACCATGCGAAAATAAGGTTTTTTCTTTGTACCGTGTCTTGCAAATCTAATCACTGTCGCCATTGATTTATCAGCCTCCAACATGCGCATTTAGCGAATAATATTACTGGGTATTCTCCTACCACATCCTACCCCGTTTTCCCAAAGACATTTTTGTAAGTCGAGTCATCATCTTACGTGCTTCGAGAAATTGTTTCATAAGCCTGTTCACATCTTCAACTTTGGTGCCTGAACCTGAAGCAATCCTTCTTCGTCGGCTACCATCTAGGAGATTGTGATCGATACGCTCTTTTGCAGTCATCGATTGAATAATGGCTTCAATCTTTTTCAATTCGGCATCAGGGGGTGCCATCTCTTTGAATTGCTTAGTCATTTGCCCCATTCCTGGGAGAAACTTCATTAGGTTTTCAAAGGAACCCATCTTTTTGATCTGCTGGAGGTGAGCATAGAAATCGGCCAGAGAGAAATCATTTTTTTTGACCTTTTTTGCCAGTTTTAAAGTTTCATCGTGATCTAAAGTTCTATTGGCCTTTTCGGCTAATGAGAGCAAATCTCCCATATCTAATATTCTTGAGGCCAAGCGGTCTGGATGAAAAACTTCAAAATCGGCCGGTTTTTCACCCACTCCAACAAACTTAATAGGAACGCCAGTTACGGCTCTGACCGATAGAGCAGCTCCACCTCTAGCATCTCCGTCAAGTTTAGTAAGAATGACTCCAGTTAACGATAATCGCTCATTAAAACTGGAGGCAATATTAACGGCGTCTTGTCCAGTCATTCCGTCTACTACTAGAAGTATCTCAGCCGGTTCAAAAACTTGCGCCAACTCAGAGACCTCATTCATCATCTCATCGTCGATATGAAGACGTCCTGCGGTATCGACTAAGAGAACATCCATATTTTTTCTGATGGCCTCCTCTTTAGCCAAAGTGGCTCGCTCGCGAACAGATTTAATGACGGGACTTTCAAAATGTTGAATCTCTTGCTCCTTCATTTGAGTGGCAAGTTGTTCAATAGCTGCAGGCCGATATACGTCCATCGAAGCGGCAAGCACAGATCTCTTAAAATGTTCCTTAATATATTTGGCTAGTTTAACGGTAGTAGTTGTTTTTCCACTACCCTGTAGACCCACTACCATAATAACTGCCGGTGGACGGACTCTGAAATTTAGCTCGGTGGCTTTACCACCCATAATTTGAGTTAACTCTTCATATACAATACGAATAAAGTGTTGTTCAGGGGTGATGCTTTTTTGGACTTCAGCTCCTAAACTTTTAGCTCGTATCGACTCGATAAAATCCTTTACGACCTTAACGTTTACATCGGCCTCTAAAAGATTGGTCCGTAGCTCTCGACAAACCTCATCTAGAATCTCTTCAGTGAGACGGGTTTTACCGCTAAGGTTTCGTAATGTGGTAATTAATTTTTCTGTTAAAGAATCAAACATAGTTTGGGTAAAATAGGCCTAACACTGCCGCTTGTCGAGTCTAGGATTTGCGTGGGCCTTTTTAATTTGCGAAAAGGCCCAGCCAAGGTGAATTATTAAGAACCCTCTCGGAATTAATTAAAAGTTATAATCTCGAATGTAGTGGCAGGTATAGCCACCAGGATTCTTAATGAGGTATTTTTGATGATATTCCTCAGCGCGATAAAAAGGCATGGCAGGAACTATTTCAGTGACTACTGGGCGTTTCCAGGCCCCCGATTGATCTACTAGTGTTCTTACTTTGGTTGCCGTCATTTTTTGTTCGTCACCATGATAAAAAATAACAGAACGATATTGGGTTCCAATATCATTGCCTTGTCTATTGGGGGTTGTGGGATCATGAAGCTTAAAAAATTTTTTTAATAGGTCTTCAAAAGAGATCTCCATGGGATTAAATTCTATTTGCACACCTTCAGTGTGCCCAGTGGCACCCGTTTTTATCATGTCATAAGTGGGGCTAGGAAGTGATCCTCCTGTGTAACCTACTTCAGTAGAGATCACACCTTTGGTGGCTCTTAGTAACTCCTCAACTCCCCAAAAGCATCCCCCGGAGAGAGTTGCGATTTCGGTATTTTTTGATTTGCTATCCATTTTATCCACCTGTCACAGAAATATTATTAATGACAAGAGTAGGGCTTTCTTCATCACAGTCAATAACTTCTGTTTCTTTCGAGATGGCAAATAGGTCCTCTCCCAAAGCCTGAAAAATATTTCCTGAAATAAGAGTTTCTTGCACATAGTATCTTCGTTCTCCATTTACCCACCATTCCGCCCCTTTCGCCACACCCGAAAAATCTCCAGTGACGGGATCCGATTGGCCTGAATAGCGTTGGACTACTAAAAAGGATTTCTGCTCAGCACCCACTCTTTGATAAAGTGAGTGTTGGGTCTCTTCTCCAGGAGCCAAACATAGAGTGTGAGTAGAAACAGCGGGAAGACTTGAAGGCCCCCCTGCAGCATGCCCGGTGCTAGTAAGTTTGAGAGCATGTGCCGCATAGTGATCTAAACAAAAAGATTTTAAAACCCCTTTTTCAATCAAATCCATGGGGCGAGTAGGGGTTCCCTCTCTATCAAAGGTCGAACAGCCAGAGCGGTCACGTAACCACGGATTGTCTTTTAAACTTAATTGAGAGTTTAAAATTTGTTGGTCACGATTTTTAAGGCCCCATCGACCCGTGGTTTCAGCGACAACTCGACCATTAAAATGATAAGACAAACTGGAAATTAAAATGTCTAACACCGCTCTCGGTGAAAAAATTACTAGTCCTTTATAACTTTCTGATCTTCCTGTCTTTAAATTACGAAGCACCTCCTCAACAAACTTTCTTGCAGAAAGAATAATAGTCTCAGGAGTGGTTGACGCGTCTCTCGATATTTGTGAAAAATAATCAAAGCTCGTAATTAATTTATCCTCAACTCCCATTCCCATAAGACTCCAACTGGCCGCAGTGTCTGCTTCCATTTGATGGGTTCCTAAAGAATTAATCACTAATGAAATACCAGTTCCAATTTCAACACCACCTTCATTCAACCGAAATCGTTTATCTTTAGTAGCCTCTCCAACTAGTAGCTGAGTCCACTCTTTTTGGGTTTGAAGTGAGATTTCCGTTAGAGCAGGATCCACTAAATTATGAGGCGCCTCAATGGGAATATTATTGGCTCGTTGAATATTATAATGAGGATTGTCCGGAGAGAATCCTGCAATTTCATTAGCTTTAATAGCAATCTCTTTTAATTCTGCAGAATCGGTTGAATTACACGACGCAAATCCTTGACGATTACCTTTGAGAACGCGAACCCCTAAAGAGTACCCATCATCTGATGAAGCTAAATGATAGTCCTGTTTTTCGAGAGTGATCTTAGTTTTTGTTCCATACCCACCACAAACTTCAGCGGTATCGGCCCCTGAATTAATGGCGTATGAAAGTAATTTATTAGCAGCCGTTTCAAGTTTCTCTTTTTCACTTTTAAATAATTGGCTCATTCTTGAACTCCTCCAATCGTAGCTTTACAACGAATATAGGGACCTCCAGCATCCACTTTAGCCGGTTGCCCTTTGCCACAATACCCCGATCCCAGATCTAATAAGAACTCCTTAGAAACAGCATCTACAGTGGATAGAACCTCAAAGGCCTGTCCTGAAATGGTGGCTCCACGAAACATTTTTGTGAGTTTGCCATTTTCAATCTTTGTTACTTTCTGTGCACCAAACATAAATTCTCCGGTCGCATCTGCCTGGCCACCAAGGGGGCAATCGACAAGATAACCCTCTTTGGTTGAGCTAATGATCTCCTCTAGGGTTTGAGTTCCTGGCTCGATATAGGTATTTCTCATTCTGATCAACGGTTCATCAGAGTATAGCCAAGCTCTTCCATTCCCAGTGGGTTCCACTCCGTAAATAGCTGCAGATTCGCGATTGTGAAGATATGAACTCAGAATACCATTCTTAATAATAACCGTTTTCGTGGTGAGCACTCCTTCGTCATCAACTAAAAGTTCCCCACCGCTATGTTCCACCCCAGCCACAATTCCACTATCGCTCAATGTGATAAGGGGACTTGCGACTAAAGTTCCTAACTTCCCTTGAGCGACCGATCCTGACAGTACAAAATCGGCTTCGACTGTGTGACCAATCGCCTCATGAGATAGTAGTCCCACCATAGCAGGGGATAAAACAAGAACGTTATTTCCCCCTGGAATTTTAGGTGCAGAAAGAAGGTCTACTGCAAGTTTAGCTGCACTATCAGACATCTCATCGAGAGTTGCTCGAGAAAATAAACACTCCCAACTTCCAGTCCTACCTACCGACTCATGGCTCTCTGCCATCTCTCCATCTCTAGAAGCAATCGCTCCAATTTTAAATTCATTTCTAGCTAATTGCGAAGAGGCATTGGCACCATCGGTAGTGACTACAATTTTATCTTCAAAAATTTCGTTGTAAACACATGTGGCACTATGAATGAGTGCAGAGTTATTTCGCGTAAGCTTTTCTGCTTTTAACACGGCATGAAGTTTTTGTTCCAGTGGCATTTTTTTTAAATTTTCATACCCTGGAATTTTAAACTCCCCTCTAGCCAATTTAGTCTCTGGAAGTTTTTTGAGATTCGATTTTTTTAATTGACTGAGGGATTTGGCACACTCAATAGCTTGCCTTAGAGCTTTTTCTAATGCGTGTGGGTTTAAATCCGAGGTGGAAGAAAATCCCCACGCGCCATCAACAAAAACTCTGATCCCTACACCGGATGTAAGGTTTGATTTGGCCTGTTTGACTAAACCCTTTTGAACAGAAAGTGATTGAGAATTTCTTCGGTGGTAACGGGCCTCTGCCCAACAGGGTGCTTTTGCTAATGTTGTTTCCAGTAATTCTGAAATTGATTTCATGAATTTCCTTTCGAGTTAAGGCTGATAAAATAAAAAACGATAAAGCAATCGATTAGGCCTGCTGAAACCATAGTAAGCAGCATTTCAAAAAGAAAGGCAAAATTCACGTTGCCTAATAAAGAATCCGATACAAAGCTAATGGGAATTTCAATTAGAAAGGTAAAAAGTACTATGCCCATCGTAGTGAATAGTGTTTTTCGGTTTCTAGTAATGAGTTGTTTCGATTGGTAAAGATAGTTAGCGACAGGTTGTCTGGGTTGAATCATCACTAAAAAGGGCACAAAGAAATAGATGGCCAAAAAGTAAATTCCCGGAATAATCAGAGCAGCAAATCCTAGCCCAAAAAAAATGGCAACTGTTAGTGAGCTAAAAACTAAGGGAATCAGCCGCGAGAGGACCTCTTTAAAAATGGTGGGCAAAAAGGCTAATCCCTGACTAGGTTTTTGATCTATCAATACAAAAGTAGCCGCCGTACATAAACTGGAACCGATAGAAAATAGGGGAAGGAGAATCCCAATGGCGATCCAAGGATAATTTTCTAATTTAGGTGATAAGAATATTTGAAGAAGCACTAATAGTCCCATTGGGCTTTGAAGTAGCAGTACATTAAGCCAATGAGTTTTAATAAAATGAAGTGATTCTAAAGCTATGTGAAAAGGTGATTTCATAGGTGGTACAAAATATCATTTTTATGAAAGTTAAAAGTAAATTATAACTAAGCTGTCGGAGTAAAGGGAAGGGAACAATTTGAAAAGTGGTATGGTTTCAGAAAGTAATTTAAAATAACAGCATGAAAAATTTATGGCCTTCACATCCCACTCGAGTATTACATACGTTCGGAACCGATTTTGAAATAGGACAGCAACATGCCGAGGCCATGGGCCCATTGGTTGCTAAGGGCATGGTGGGGTTTTACGGTGATTTCTGGGCTAAATTACTCAGCAATAGGCCCAAATCATTTCCTAAGAAGCTGATTGTTTCTGCTCTGCAGAAATGCGTCGATCCTGGCCTGGTAAACATCTTAGTAAAACAACTACCTTCCGATAGTAAAAATAGAATATTAGGATTATCAGAGGCATCCAAAATATCCTTTGAAAAATTGGTGATCCCATTGGTGTTGCCAGATCTATTGCCTTTGCTACAAGCTTATGGGGGAAAATTGGGTGCGGTTAATTTTATTGATGTGTCTCCTCCACCTCTTTTTGGTTGTTCCAGTTTTATTCATAATGGAAATAAATTTTTACAGGGAAGAAATTTAGACTTTCCAGGGGTAGGGTATTGGGATCGTTATCCTGTAATTCAAATGATGGCGCCTAAAAATACACTTCGGTATATAGGATTTGTAACCGCCGGTGTTCCTATTGCGGGAATTACCGGAGTGAATGAAGCACAAATCAGCGTAGCGCTACATCAGCATTATTGTTTTAATACCAATCTTAAAGGGAAACTCCCGTTTGTAATTGGTGAAGACATCTTAAGAAATGCACGAAATTTGAATGAGGCTTTAGAGATCTTGAAAAACTCGAAAGTGGCCTCTGCATGGGCTTTTGTAGTTGCAGACGGTAAAACGAGACGAGCTTTTATTTATGAGTGTCATTCAAATGCTGCTGGGATTCGTTGGTTAGATGAAAACAATCCTACATTAACCCATTCGAACTATTTTCAAACTAAAGAACCCTCGAAAAAAGAATACGCAACAACTGAACGAATGACTTGGGATAATTATTCTAGAGCCAATCGAATGAAGGAAAAGATCGCTGAATATGGGTCTGCATTTGATATTGCAGAGGCGGTGAAAACATTAAGTGATCACTGGGACCCTTACTGGCAAAGAGAAAAGATTATGAATCGAACGGTATCTCAACTCTATAATGTACAGAGTGTGGTTTGGGATTTAGAAAATATGAAGGCCTACTTTGCAGAAGGGGATTCTCCTATTCATTTGGGAAACTATCAGGAGTATGACATGGGGGCCATTTTTGATGGAAAAAATGGAAAGACAGAAAATAATTTTGAGGGGTATCGGTTCCAAAATCCCAAACTACAAAAAGCAAAAGAACATTTTATATATTCTTTTATTCATTGCTTTGAGGGGAATGTTGATGGGGCCCAAAAAGAGTTGGCTAATACTTTAAGTTTTGAAGATTTTGCAGAGGCAAGATTAGTTAAAGGCTTATTACAAATGAAGGAAGGATTTTATGAAAAGGCGGCTGAAATGTTTTTGACAGCTAAAACGCACATTGAGAAAGAGAAAGCTAGTTCGGGTAGATCCTATTTCCCGCCTGAATATTTTGAAGCCTGGTTGTATTGGGCAAGAAGTCTAGATCTACAGGGCAAACGTATTGAAGCGGTGAAACAATATTCCCAAATTTCTAAGCATCAAGATCTGTTAGATAAAAATATCAAAAAAATTGTGCTTCAAAAAAAATGCTACAAAAAACAACGCTTAGATAGAATTATAATGCCCTATTCTAGCTATATTCCGTTTTCTTAAAGGAAGAAAATGAGGTGCGAAAAAACTAGGTAAAGCTAATTCGCTTTATTGGGGTGTTTTAGTTAGGCGATTGCGTGGCTAGAGCAATTTTGTCGGCTCCGGCGGCTCTTGCGGCATCCATAATCTTTACCGCTTTACCTAAGAATATAGATTCATCACCGCGAATTATTACTGTTTTGTCGGTGGCTTTCAGCAATGTTTCTTTAATCACTTCGGCCAATGCTGCTTCACTAGCTTCTCTATCATTCACTAAAATTCTTCCATCTCTAGACAAATTGACATAGGTGGGCTTCCCATTTCCAGAATGGGTGAGAGTGGTAGCTTTGGCAGTGGGTAATTTTACCTGCAGTCCACTTTCCATTATCGCCGAGCTGGAGATCATAAAAATAATCAACAGTACTAAAAAAATATCGGTGAGGGGCGTGATGTTTATTTCTGCAACGATTTGATCATCATCATTTTCTGAAAACCTAAGTGCCATGAGCTGCCTACTTTAGTTAGTGGTAGTATTACTGTAAGAGAGATCTAAAAGCTCTTCAGTCGCTAGTTTAACTCCATTAATAGTTTGATTCGCTGTAGTGACAAAAATATTATAGGTAATCAAGGCGACGATAGCCACCACTAGCCCTGCTGCAGTCGCAATAAGGGCCTCTGAAATTCCCCCAGCCACGACAGAAAATCCTCCAGCCCCTTTTTCAGACATATTATGAAAGGCCTTTACAATTCCAACTACCGTTCCCAGAAGGCCTATGAAGGGGCTAGCACTTCCAATCGTACCTAGAACCCATAAGTTTCGTTTTAAGTGAGACATTAAACGAACTCGACTTCTTTCGGTCATTCTCTCTGCGAGTTCTCTAGGTCTTTTCGTATCAAGTGTGTTTACAAAAAGTTCAGTGATGTAGGGTTTTCCAGATTGGCAGATCTGTTTTGCTGCATCGGAATTCCCGGAACTAAGACTTTGCATTAATGAACGAGCAAGCTCAGTCAGCTTGGGACGAAGTGTGACGTAAGTATAAATACGCTCTAGAATCACGGCCCAAGAAAGTACCGAAAAAATTAATAGTGGCCACATCACCCAACCACCTCTAAAAAATATTTGTCCTATGTTTATTTCCATCTGCGGTTCTCCTTAACTTAAATAAAATAATACCAGATTGAGAGAGGAGTGAACAGAAGGCATGGAGTAACGCACCGCTAATAAAAAAAGCTCTGAAGAGTTAGGTCTCTTCAGAGCTCTAATGAATATATTTTAGCGTTCCGTCACAAATTAGATAAATAACGGTGCCATCAATAAAGTGAGGGTTGCTAATAATTTGATCAATACATGGAGAGAAGGACCCGCTGTATCTTTGAAAGGATCCCCTACGGTATCTCCTACTACAGCTGCTTTATGGGCGTCGGATCGTTTTCCACCGTGAACTCCAGTTTCAATGTATTTTTTAGCATTATCCCAAGCCCCGCCACCATTATTCATGAAGGTGGCCATCAAGACACCTGTAATCGTTCCTACCATGAGTAGAGCAGCTACAGCTTCGGCTCCTCTTCCTGGCTCGGGAGATAGCATTTTAAAGATAATTCCAACGGCTAACGGAACTACCACCGCTAAAATTCCAGGAGCAACCATCGCTTTCAAAGAACCGATAGTTACGATATCTACGCAACGACCATAATCGGGCTGAGAGGTCCCGGCCATAATTCCAGGATTTTCACGAAATTGACGACGCACCTCTTGAATGACTAATTGAGCTACATTACCCACTGCTTTAATAGCTAAAGCAGAGAAAAAGAAAACCAATCCTGCCCCAATTAAGCCACCAATGAATACCTCTATTTTTGCAAGGTCAACAGAGTGAAACTCTCGTCCCAACAAATCGGAAACTTCATCTAGATAAGCGGAGAATAAAAGAAATGCCGCAAGAGCAGCACTTCCAATAGCATATCCTTTAGTAAGGGCTTTTGTAGTATTTCCTACCGAGTCTAAACGATCGGTACGCTTGCGAATTTCCTCTGACTGCCCAGACATCTCTACGATTCCTCCGGCATTATCTGTAATCGGTCCGAAAGTATCCATAGCTAGAATATAGGCTGCAGTAGAAAGCATTCCCATAGTGGCCACGGCTGTTCCATATAATCCCCCACCTATCACCGCTTTTTCTCCAAGCCAATAAGAGGTGTAAAGAGCTACAGAAATAGCTAGGACGGGAGCTGCTGTGCATTCCATTCCTACCGCAAGACCTGTAATGATATTAGTAGCAGCGCCTGTTTTGCAGGCCTCTGCTATGGATTGCACAGGACGAAATCGATATTCTGTGTAGTACTGAGTAATTAATACAAATACAAAACTTGTAATAACCCCTACAACACCCGCAGCAAAATAATACATGCTACCTTCAAAAGGGAGCAACCATTTCACGGCAAAGAAAAATCCGACGATCGATAAAATACTAGAAACATAATACCCATGATTTAAGGCTTCCATGGGGTCGGCCTCTTCATTTTTCATTTTTACCCAGAAAATTCCCACGATACTGGCTAAAATTCCAAAAGCACGAGCCACTAGAGGGAAAAAAACGACTCCGACTCCTAATTCAGGATGTTTTTGAGATAAGAAAGCTCCCAAAACCATAGCTCCTACGTTTTCTGCTGCTGTAGATTCAAAAAGATCTGCACCACGACCCGCACAGTCACCCACGTTATCGCCTACAAGATCAGCAATTACAGCAGGATTACGTGGGTCATCCTCAGGAATTCCAGCCTCTACTTTACCCACCAAGTCTGCACCCACATCAGCGGCTTTAGTGTAAATTCCACCACCTAATTGAGCAAAAAGAGCTACGAAGCTCGCTCCAAATCCATAACCTACAAGTTGAAGCGCAATGTCCTTCAATTCAGTAGCACCCATTGTTGTTTTTCCACCAAAGGCCATAAAAAGACCTGCAACACCTAGAAGACTTAATGCAACTACCGTTAATCCAGAAACTGCACCGCCTCTTAAACTGATCTGCAACGCTTTATTTAAACTGGTTCTTGCGGCTGAGGCAGTTCTGATATTCGAACGAATCGATACGAACATTCCAATAAATCCTGAGAAACCGGAAGAAAGAGCACCTAGAAGAAATCCTATGGTCATTTTGGTAGCGGCCTCTGGACCTTTGAACTTACTATAAAAGATAAACAGTAGGCCAGCGACTACCACACTCAAAACACTAATGGTTTTGTTTTGTCGTCTTAAGAAAGCTTCGGCTCCTTCTCTAATAGCATTAGAGATTTTTTGCATTTCCGGTGTTCCTACATCCTGTTTTAAAACATAGCTGCATAGGTAACCTGCAAACGCTAAAGCGATAGCAGCGATGACGAAAATAATAGTTAGTTCCATAGTTCCTCCGAGATTTAAAAGTATCATCTTTTAAAACAGTTTATTTTAAAGGGATTAATATATGCAGCAGCCTAGATTGTCTGGCAAGACAATCTAAAGAGAGGGCTCAAATTATCCCGAAATCAGGATTATGAAATCCGATTATTTTAGTTTATTTCAATGGAGAACGTTGTTCACTAGCATAGGAACTTCGGTGTCGAGCCCCTGGAATATGGGCATCCCAGCATGTCACGGTGCAGAAGTTGAGTTGAAATCTTACTCGATTACAGGTTGACACCGAGCATCTATAATAAAGAGTATTAAATGCGATGGGCTTTTTACAGATACTGCATTTACTCCAATGAGTGGTAAGAGGAAGATTAGATTGCATACCTTATAGTTTACCTGAGCCCTAATGAATTTCCAATGGTCCCCAATCATTCGATCAAGATTAAATTCTGGTGTCCATTGAAGGATATGTTTCGTTTTTGAGGTGTCGGCTACTAAATGAGAGGGGTCTCCAGCTCTTCTAGATCGAAACTCAACATTCCCTTCAGTTCCATGGAGCGGACTCTAAAATTGGCTCAGGCATTTATAAAGAGGTTAAATAAAGTACAAATTGAGTCACTATAAAAGGGGGAAACGGATTAATCAGACCTAAAGAAGCGGGGCTACCCCGTAGATGAGGAATCCCCCTCGGTCAGGCTAGTTGTCGCATGAAAATGTAAACAGGGGACTAATAACTGTAGTGTCAATACAGCCCTAATAATTAGGATGACTTGTAATTTCTGATACTTATGTGATGACTAAGTTTTAGTAGCGATGTCAGAAAATTGGACAGATCTTTCGTACTAAATAACATCAGAAAATTTAATCTACGCACGTTTTACTAGGGGCCTACGGCTTGCAATGCAATATACAAAACTACTTTTCATACTGGGATAGAACATGAAAACACCACTGACAATCTTAATCACTATTTTATTATCACCCGCTTTTACTCTGGCAGAGCACG
>SHZA01000025.1 GCA_009692515.1 Bdellovibrionales bacterium | reverse complement strand
GTGGCTTGAAAAATTTCCAGATGCCACGATGGATCACCTCACCTATTTTGAACTTTGTATCGCAGCTCATTGGGCTACCATTGGCACCTTCGTTCCCACAGATGTTGACAATCAAATTCGTCTTCACCTTTGGCATCCTGAACTGCCCTTAGAAACTCTTTTTGCGATGACCGATCTTGTTGAAGAGGCCCTGCACTGGGATTTCACGCCAGTGTCTACTCGTTGGGTTAAGAGCCCCATCAGCCATGACACTCTCGGTGGTCATCACGGAGAGTGGTTTAGTATTTCCGTGGCCGCTTATGGAGCGTTACGACTCAGGCATCCAGAACGGGCCAAGGTTCTGCTTCATAAAATTTTAATAGAATTAGATAGAGAGTTAGAGATTTTTAATCACTTTAGGCAGGTACGAGATGGAATGGGGGCACTAAAGGCAGCCACTGTGATAGCGCACAACACAGGCGATTTTGCGAGAGTCATGGAGATGTGGAATTTACCCGCGGATGATAGATTAAAAACCGAATTTCTTTCAAGAAACTCTAGCTCCTATCTCAAAGGTGCCTTTCCTACTTTAAGTGTTTTAAATAAACAATACATGGCCCTTGAAAACCACAGAAATTTTGCCCTAAGAAAACCCAAACCCATTCGCAATCACCCCAGTCTGTTACTACCCATCGGACCCTTTTTTGACGACTGGGGAAAAACTGTTGCCACCAGCCCTCTTCTTGACGCCTTTGATATTGCAGAGATCGCTGGAGCTCTTTTTGAAGGGTGGGTTTATTTAGAAACCGCTGTGGGATATGCGAGAGCCTTAGCCGGTATGGAGGCTGCGACCAAGGGTGGCTTAAGCGAACTCTGCCTGCTCGTTCCTGCTAAAATAGTAAAACAATTTTCCTCAGGAAAACTTCGTACCTTAACCACAATCTCACAGACACGATTTGAAGCTCAGTGGAATCAATTCGGTCTAAACTAGATATCGGACTTTTTTAGGATAGTTGTCTTGATATCGATCTAAGCCTTTAGAAACTTAGCGTGAAATTTAATATGATCTTCAATAAAGGTACTAATAAAATAGTAGCTATGATCGTATCCCTTTTGATAACGCATTTCTAATTTTACCTTGGTTTCCGCGCAGGCCCTCTCAAAGTTTTCTGGGAGAAGGGAGGTTTTTAAAAATTGGTCCTCGGTGCCTTGATCAATTAAAAGAGTCCGATCGTAACCTAATTTTTTTATGAGATAACTGGCATCGTAGTTTTCCCATTTTTGTCGATCGCTACCTAAATAGGCAGAGAATGCTTTTTCTCCCCAGGGGGAACTACACGGATTTGAGATCGGAGCAAAAGCAGATACCGAACGATATTTTTTAGGCTCTCTTATTCCCATCACCAAAGCCCCATGACCTCCCATCGAATGACCAAAGATACTCTGAGAATTGGAAAGGGTAGAAAAGTTTTTCTGAATTAATAGAGGTAACTCTTCGGTAATGTAATCGTACATTTGATAATGTTTAGACCATGGCGACTCGGTTGCGTTTACATAAAACCCAGCCCCAAAACCTAAATCCCAAGCCTCCCCTTTTCCAGGAACGCCCTCTCCCCGAGGACTCGTATCGGGTGCCACTAGCATGATGCCCTCTTTAGCAGCAAAACGCTGAGCATTGGCTTTGATAGTAAAATTTTCTTCGGTGCAGGTAAGTCCCGACAACCAATATAAAACAGGAACCGGTTTTGTTTCTGCCTCAACTGGAATAAAAACTGAACATTTCATCGTGCAGTGATTGGTTTCAGATAGGTGTGAAAAAAAAACTACCTTTCCATTAAAGGCCTTCTGCGTACTAATTTGGGTAATCATTAAAAGGTCACCATTGAGCGAATGCTTTTCCCTTCGTGCATCAAATGAAAGGCATGATTAATCTCTTCAATCGGCATCGTATGGGTGATCATTTCGTCTACTTTAATCTCTTTTTTTAGATAGCGATCAACAATACCTGGCAACTCACTTCGTCCCTTAATTCCACCAAAAGCGGTGCCTCGCCAAATTCTCCCTGTCACTAATTGAAAGGGGCGAGTGGAGATCTCCTGTCCCGCACCTGCCACACCTACAATGATCGATTCGCCCCACCCTTTATGACAACACTCTAAAGCCTGTCGCATCAGCTGAGTATTTCCCACACACTCAAAAGAGTAATCCACTCCCCCATCGGTTAATTCCACAATCACCTCTTGAATGGGCCGATCAAACTTTTTGGGATTAATAAAATCGGTGGCGCCTAATTGTTTCGCAAAGGCAAATTTGTCTTCATTAATATCCACAGCATAAATTCGACCGGCCTTAGCAAGTACGGCCCCTTGAATCACACTGAGACCTATGCCTCCAAGCCCAAACACAGCCACACTGCTGCCAGGAGTCACCTTAGCCGTTTTTAAAACAGCGCCCAAACCTGTCGTGATTCCACATCCCAATAGTCCTACCTTATCCAAAGGGGCTGCTTTGTTTATTTTAGCTAATGATATTTCTGGAAGGACTGTGTACTCAGAAAAGGTAGAGGTTCCCATGTAATGAAAAACAGGTTTCCCATTTTTAGAAAACCGACCCGTTCCATCTGGCATCACTCCCCGGCCTTGAGTTAATCGAATCGCACTACATAAATTACTCTTACCGGATCTACAAAATTTACATTCGCCACACTCGGGAACATAAAGAGGTATCACGTGATCTCCCACGGCAACACTGGTCACACCCTCACCTATCTCCTCTACGACACCAGCACCCTCATGGCCTAGGACACAAGGAAAAATTCCTTCAGGATCGGCACCCGATAAGGTGTAGGCATCGGTATGACAGACACCCGAAGCCACAATGCGGACTAAAACCTCACCTTTTTTGGGACCTTCAAGATCAAGCAACTCGATCTGTAAGGGTTGCCCTTTTTCCCATGCCACCGCAGCTCGAGTTTTCATAAATTAATCCTTAATATAGTATTTTTTAAAATTTCATTTTTGTGGTTTCAGCTTAGGCTGTCAATAGCAGCGAGGGCAGTCAAGATTAAATCTTTTATTTAACCGACACGAGTTTCAGCCGATGGCAGGTGCGGTTTTTGTGCACTTTTCCTAAGGCCCTCGGGAATCATAACTCGATAAAGAAGAGCCACCCACTCAGCCAGCTCCTGGCCCCATCTAGAAGCTATCTTCTGATAAAAAGGAGGTCTGTGTTCAAAGGTAGCAGGGCCCAAACGCTTGGCTAATCGAAAAGCTTCACGCGCCTTTCTTCTAAATCCATGTTGAAAAAGATCGGATCCTAATTTTGAGGCCTTCTGAGCTAAGGTCAGATGGTATTGTGACGGAATTTCATCGGCTAAAAATCTTAAAGAATTAACGGCATCGCTTAAGACCTCCTCTCTATTTTGACTCCGGCTTTCAGCTCTCAAGCGAATAGAAACTAAGGGCTCTAAAATAAGTTCAAATTTAATACCACTATTGGCCAGTCTCACATGAAAATCAAAGTCCTCAGATTGCCAAAGCGCCTCTCGATAGCCCCCGATTTTTTCAACCACCTCTCTGCGATAGGTTCCGGTGGGAACTAACATAAAGTGATTAATACAAAACGGTAACAGTTTTTCGGGGGAATCGATGGCTTTAATTCCTACCACGTCTCGGCCCTCCTGTTTTCCGTTTCTATATGAATTTACCTCTGTAAAAATAGCATCACAAGGGCTTGCAATTAGTAATCGACGAATTCGTCTTGCCCAACTATCAGCAAACCAATCATCCGAATCATGAAAATGAATGTATTCGCCTCTGGCTTTACTGAGCAGTAAATTACGACCAAAGGCTGGACCACGATTTTTTTCCTCTCTAAAAACTCTCGCAAACATGCCACGAGGAATATATTTTTGTGGAGGGAACTCAGAGGCATCATCATAGATTAAGATTTCATCACAAGGATCTAACTGCCCCATCAAAGACCTTAAGCATTCTGTAAGAAGCTCTTTTTCATTGTGGTAGGTGATTAAAATACTTAAGGATCGAGTCATTTATTTTGCCAAGGCTCCAAAAAATGTATTACCAATTCTGTAAAACTATCAAACTGCATACAGGGTTTAGAATTCACTCCAAAACCATAGTTAACATGAAAATACGGAACCCCGGCAAAGACTGCCGCCTCCTGGTCCCCTGCTGTATCTCCTACATAGATAGGCTTTTGTAAACTATTTCTCTCTACTACCGACCGAATATTCTCCCCTTTAGGGCGACGAGTGTTTCCATGACACTCAGTGTCTTTAAATAGATTCTTAAGTCCAGAATAATGAAAAAAGGTATCTAGGTAGGGCTGCTGACAATTACTCACAATAAATAGCTGATACCTTTCAGACAACTGTAATAGGCCCTTCTGTACCCCCGGATAAAGAATAGCCCCCATCTTTCTAATGATCTCTAACTCCTCTTGAAAACATTCTTTAGCTGCCAAGTCTCGTTTCTCGGGTCCCATATCGGGAAAAAACTTTTCAAAAATTTTAGCAATGGGAAGCCCCATCATTTTTCCAACATCCTCAGGAGTTAATGGAGCTCGCTCAACCTTCACCTTTTTTAAAGCGATATTCCAAGCATCTGCACAGGCTGTCGTAGAATCCCACAGTGTCCCATCGAGATCGAAAATTAAACTGTCATGTGTTTTAGATCCCATAAATAAAGCTTAAGCTCTCACTACGGTCCTAGCATGGCGCGCATAGGCCAACCATAGTTGCCATGCCGTTTTAAATTCGCGCTGACTTCGCTTTATTTCTAATCGCATTGCCTTTAATTTTACCTGCGATTTCTCCTTCATCTCAATCTTCATGACTAAGTAATCTTCTCGTAAGATTTTCCATCTCTTTCCAGCCTCTTCTACTTTTATTCGAAAAGGATGAAGAGTTTCTGCGGGAACCCCTTCACGAATCAGTCTTTTCTCATCCATAAGAAGTTGAGCCTTAATAATCGTGGCTTGAGATGTTTTCTTCAATCCTGAAGCCGAGCCCAGATAACTTAAACCATTAACAACCCATTTTGTAGGATCCCAATCAAACCATCTAATACCGTTGCGATAATCTGATTGAAACTGGTGATGAAAGTTATGATACCCCTCACCAAAAGCAAAAAATGCCATTAATGAACTATCTCTAGCCGAATGGTCATCACTATAAGGCTGTTTTCCTACCATGTGACAAAGAGAATTAATAAAAAAGGTAGAATGATTTGTAAAAATAAGACGAAGAGCCGCTCCGATAGCAAACCCCGATAATATCGATCCTAAAAAGTAACCCACTAACATAGGAAAACCAATGCCCGTTAAAAGAGCGAGTGGCAAATAGTAGTGGTGCTGGAAATAAACCATTTTGTCATTCAGCAGATCTTTTGCAAATTGATCTTTAAACTGCAGATCATCTTCAATTAATAACCATCCGATATGGGCATAAAAAAATCCCTGTTTAATATTGTAAGGATCTTTATCGGTATCCACGTAACGATGATGACGTCGATGGTCCGAACCCCATTTTAAAACCGACCCTTGAAAAGAGGCAGCACCTACTAATAAAAAGAAAAATCGAACCCATCCCTTAGCAGAATAACTCCGATGAGCAAACAATCGATGATAGCCTCCAGTGATCGATAGGGAGGTACTTGAAGCAAATAAAAGGGTAAATAACCAGATTCGCCAATCAAAACCCTGAGTGTAAAGACAATAAGGAACTAACGTAATAGCAAATAAAGGGCAGCCCAAAAGATAGACCACATTGGGCCAACAAATTTTACGGGGGGTGGATTCCGTTTTTATAGCGGCGATGCCGACTGCCATAAGGTTCTCCTGATCGACAGATATTACCCATGCTCGCCGCATTGGTACAGGTAAAAAGAGTTAAATTTGGAAGGTAGAAAGTGTTTTTATTATGCGACCCGATTAAACGGCATGAGGATGGTGTGTTCGTAGATTTGCTTTGCGATAAAAATCTCCACTAAGGCCTCATCTAGCTTTCCCTGCTTGACCTCTTCACAAAGAATTTCAGTTGCCTTTTCTAAAGGAACCGATTCTTTATACCAGCGATCTTTAGCCGTTAAGGCGTCGAAAATATCTGCAATCGTCATTATTTTGGATTGAAGAGGTATTTGATGTGAAGTTAACTTTCGGGGATAGCCGGTGCCATCTAATTTTTCGTGATGACAATGGGCAATCTCCGTTAAATTTTTAAAATCTCTAGTCCAAGGAATCATCTTGAGAAACTGATAGGTATGCTTCACGTGAGACTCAATTTCTAACCGCTCATCGGGTGTTAAGGTTCCTTGAGAGATAGACAGCGCCTGATACTCTTCATCACTAAGCAGCGATATTGTCTGCCCATCGGGCAGAAGCAAACTTTCTCGTTTTATTCGTTCTAAAGCAACCACACCTTCCTGCTTTAAAATACTAGGAGAATTAGAACTCTGAATGATCTGCCAGTAATGATCTAATTCTTGAGATCTTTTTTGGTAATCTAGTTCAAGTTTCGGATGCAAGAGAGCACTGGAATTCAATTTGTTTTCCAGTAAATGAATTTTAGCTGCTGCCTTACAGATTTTTATTCGCTCCTTAATGCCCGTAAGCTGTGATCCATGTAATTTTTTCGCTTTAACCAGTACCTCTTCACGCACACCGATCTTTCCAAAATCGTGTAACATAGCTGCGTACTCTAACTCTCTAATCTCCTCATCTCTAAATTTCACAGAACGATAAGTTCCCACTTCACTTTCGGTCACCGCCTTAGCTAATCCCACAGACATTTTCGCAACTCGTTCAGAATGCCCTCCCGTACTGGGGTCTCTAGCTTCAATAGCCTTAACCGAAGCGCGAACAAACCCCTCAAAAAGGCCTTGAACATCGGCATAAAGCTCTACACTTTCCAGACAAATACCTGCTTGAGTTGAAAAAGTGGTCCACAAAGTTTCATCTTCGAAATCAAAATGAGTTTTTCTTTTTCCAGTTACTTTATTAGGATCATTTTTATAGATAAGCTGAAGAACCGCCTCCACTTCGTTGTGACTATTTTTAAGCGGTAGGGTGATAATAGAATCCACTCCCTCTGTAATCGCATAATCATAAGAACGATTATAGTTTCCTGGCACCAGAGAATTACCGGTTTGAAAATTAAAAAGGGTATGGATTTTTCCAGTTAGAGCAACATATCCACAAATACTATTTTCGAAAACAGGGATGCGTTTTTTCTCAATTTCTAGAGGGGTATTTAACTCTCCGAAAACCTTCGAAACGAAATAGCTTTCACTGTATTGCTCTTTCAAAATAAAGAGTGTGGCTGCCGAACATTCCCCAAACTCAATCGCTTTTGTGACAATTTTTTCGAAAAGTTTGTCCTGAACCTTTTCCTGAGAAAAACAGAAGAAAATTGAATTTAATTTAGCTATCGTATCGGCTATTATTTTAGTTCCTGCCCCTTGTGAAATTCCCTGTGGTCTTAAACTCTTTAATAAAAAATAATCTAGTTGGGATTTGGCCTCTTTATCACTCAAAATATCTAGAACATGGAAAGGAAGTCCCTGTTTTTTTAAAAAGTTTTTAGGATCTTTTGAAACAAGCAACACACCAAAAATAAATTGAGGATAGACTTCTTTTTTCAGGTTAAGAAGCTGAAGACTTCGAGAGAGCTCCTCTTCACCTACGATGAGAATTAATCTCATTGCCTGTGCCACGGCTCTATCTGCACAAGCATTGAGCTGATCTAGGGATTGAATTTTAGACTGAGGCCAACCTTCAGGCGCTGTCGCCTTTCGACAAAGCTCACCTTCGCTGATGACACAAAGTGTTTGGCGCACCAAGTCTTCTAGGGCTGCAGACATAATAAAGATCCTCACCTATTTGTCGGCATGTTTGAGGCTCTACTGGAAAGTTATTTTTAAGAACTGTTCGCCCGTCTTTACAGATAGCTTTCTTTAACTCAAGATGTAGCAATTAATTGGGATTTCATGAAAAACAAAAGACCTAAAAATCGCTCCTCCAACGTTCATCGTTATTATTTATCTCTTGTAGTTTCAATCTACCTATTTTCATTTTCTAATTTGGCATTAGCCCAAGCCTGGTTGTCTAATCGCTATGCACAAAATTGTGCAGCCTGCCATGCACCTGGAAGATTTAACAAACCCTTATCTGAACGACGCTGCACATTAGCGTGTCAAGGGTGCCATGTAAGTCCTAATGGCGGTGGAATGAGAAGCTCTTATGGAAAATGGACTCAAGAAAGATGGCTTCGAACCTTTTTTGTAGACGGTCTTTTAACCCACAAAAAAACTCCTGCTAAATTTGAAGAACAATCCTATTTTAATAGCCAGTTAGCTTTACAGGCTAGAAAAAGACACTCGATCACCGTAGCCCCT
The DNA here is from genome assembly GCA_009692515.1 of Bdellovibrionales bacterium. Taxonomy (GTDB): domain Bacteria; phylum Bdellovibrionota; class FAC87; order UBA2466; family UBA2466; genus UBA2466. The sequence goes on along the minus strand of SHZA01000025.1, from coordinate 20,473 downwards.
CTTGATAATCGTCCGATGCTAATCACTACGCCGGATCTAAGTATTATTGAATCTAAGTACGATCGTAATCATGAATACTTTGATCACATCGAAGTTGATGAAAGAACCTATAAAAGCTTTATTCCCACTGGAGATCCGTATCACTTTGAAAAAATGTTCTACCTTTCAGGTGGAGCCGATTTTAGATATTTCGTACTTCAACGAATTAATGACACACCCATTACCACCCAAAAGTTTAGAGCCTTTCCGATGTCGGCAGATCTTTACTTACGATTCAGACCCATTCCGTCCTACTTAAGCTTAGTGACAGAGGCTAGATTTTTAAATGGCCCTTCTAATTCCCAACTAGAAAAATTCTTCACGAATGAATCTAGAATTAGAAGTGCTTATGTGCTTTCAGATAATCTTCCCTATAATTCTTATGTCATGGCAGGTCTTTATCGTCCTTTGTTTGGTTATTACACTCCCGATCATACCACGCTTGCTCAAACTATTTCAGGCTTAGGAATCCGCAGTCTTTTTCTAGCAGCTTCAGTGGGAGCCTCTCCTAATGTTCCTTTTATTAATTTTCACCTGATCCAGCCTACCGCTGGAGGCGCTAACATTCATGGTTTTGCCACTAATCTAGGCGGAAGGTTTGTAACGCTCGGTGCTTCTTTTATGTTCTCTTTTTGGAGAACTAATACGACAACTGGGCCGACTGAATTAATAAAAATGATGTATTCGGCTACAGGAGGACTTCAATTAGGCCCTACAACTCTTAATGTAGATCTCCTTCATGTCAGTCAAGAGTATACTCCGGGTTTTTCCAATGGAGGAGATGTGTTTACTTTAGACACTCAAACTAGATTCTGGAGAGAAAATTATTTTCTCTTTAGTGGCTCCCAATCTAATATAGCTCGAAGTTTGCTTCAAGGAAAAGGGCTTGAATGGATGTTTGGATTAAAAAGCTATTTGATCTCCGGTTTAGACTTAGAGCTTCTTTATATAAACAAAAAAGATGAGGTTTCTGGAACAGAAAGTACCTCTAATGATATTCAATTTCAAATTCATCTATTTTATTAAAGAGTCTCTAAAAATTGGGTATAGTATTGCTTTGCTTGATTTGCAAACGACTAAGGAGTTAAAGTTTCATGCCGCACAAAAATATTATTCCAAAAGACAATGCCGCCGTTCTTGAAGAGATTCGAAATAGTGAGGCCACTCACGTTAAAGTTGCCGTAGCCGATATCGATGGTGTTTTAAGAGGTAAATATCTTCTTAAAGATAAATTTTTTTCTAGTGTAGAGGGTTCTTTTGGCTTTTGTAATGTTATTTTCGGCTGGGATAGCACCGATGTCTGTTATGACAACTCCTCTTATACAGGCTGGCATTCAGGTTATCCCGATGCCCAGGCGAAAATTGATCTTTCTACCTATCGTCAAATTCCATGGGATAATCACACCCCCTTCTTCCTAGGCGATTTTGAAGATGGCAAGGGAAACCCTTTATCGATTTGCCCCCGACAACTATTAAAAAAGGTGATTCAAAAATTAAAGGTTGCAGGATTTGCCGCTAAAACTGGCATTGAATATGAGTGGTTTAATTTCAAAGAAACTCCACAAAGCTGGGCCGATAAAAAATACACATCACCCGAGCCTATAACACCTGGAATGTTTGGGTATTCATTACTCCGCTCCAGTCTTAATCAACCTTTTTTTGCGGCACTTCTTTCTGAATTAAATCAATTTCGAATTCCCTTAGAGGGATTACATACGGAAACAGGACCTGGAGTTTTAGAGGCCGCTATCCTATATTCCGATCCCTTAGAGGCTGCCGACCGAGGTATCTTATTTAAAACTGCGGTGAAGGAGATCGGTTATCGCTTTGGAATCATGCCAAGCTTCATGGCAAAATGGAGTCAAACACTCCCAGGTTGCAGTGGGCATATTCATCAAAGTTTATGGAACTGTGATTCCACTGGAAAAGCAGGAGAGACAAATGTTTTTTATGACCCTAAGGATCCCCATAAAATGTCGGCTCTTTTCAAAAGTTTTTTAGCAGGACAACTTCAATGTCTTCCCGAAATACTTCCTTTTTGTGCTCCTACGATTAATAGTTATAGGAGGCTTGTAGACGGATTTTGGGCACCTACTCAATCAAACTGGGGAGTGGATAATAGAACCACCGCCTTTCGGGTCATTGCTGGAAATAGTAAATCCACAAGATTAGAGGCACGAATTACAGGTAGTGACATTAACCCCTATATTGCTTCAGCCGCGCTCCTAGCCGCGGGCCTAATGGGTATAGAGAAAAATTTAAACCTCGATGAGAAGCCTATCATTGGAAGTGCTTATCTTAATAAAAACACACAAAGACTGCCTAGAACACTTCAAGAGGCGACACAAAAATTATCCGATTCGAAAATAGCGAGGGAGATTTTAGGAGAGGTTTTTGTGAACCATTTTGTAAAAACCCGCGAGTGGGAATGGACACAATTTCAAGACTCTGTTAGCCAATGGGAATTAAAAAGATACTTTGAAATTATATGATTATAAAAAAAACAAAATTTAGTTTTCCCACCACCATTTTTTTTGGACCCGGCGTACGTCATGACGTTGCAGAAAATTTACTAAAGGAAAAACTGTCTCGACCCTTGATCGTGACCGATAGAGGAATCGTCGGCCTCCCCTTTTTTAGTCACTTTTCAAAGTCACTAGCTTCCGAAAAATTACAGGTCGCTACCTTTTCTGAGATCTCGGGAAATCCGGTAAAATCTCAGGTCTTAAAGGGCGTTGAAGCCTATCGTGCTCACCAAGCCGATTGCTTAATCGGAATTGGTGGCGGAGCAGCGCTAGATGTCACAAAGGCCATTGCCCTTCTTATTAATCACACGGGTGACCTTTTTGATTATGAGGATGAAAAGCCGGGCGCATTGCCTGTGACCGAGAGAATTCCTTTTTGGGTGGCACTTCCGACCACCTCAGGAACGGGAAGTGAGGTAGGTAGAAGCACCGTTATTTCAGATGACACCACTCATATTAAGAAAATTATATTCTCCCCTTTATTACTTGCTAAAATAGTTTTTGCAGATCCCGAACTTACCTTAGCACTTCCTAGTCACATCACTGCTGCCACAGGTATTGATGCCTTCACTCACTGCGTGGAATCCTATCTCGCAAAGGGTTATCATCCTATTTGTGATGGGATTGCATTAGAGGGAATCGCACTTTCCGCGCAATACCTAAAAATCTGCGTGAAAGATCCCACAAATCTAGAGGCCAGATCTCAAATGATGATGGCATCGATGATGGGAGCGATCGCTTTTCAAAAGGGATTGGGACTCACTCACTCCTGTGCTCACGCTTTATCGACGGTAGCCGATCTTCATCATGGCCTGGCTAACGGGATCATGATCGATCATACTTTAGCCTTTAACTTACAATCGGTTCCAAAAAGATTTACTAAAATAGCAGAGGCGATTGGCCTCTCCGATAAAACGGGTGAAGCTTTTATCTCCTGGCTCACCGAATGGAAAAAAGAATTAGGAATTCCAGCGAACTTAAAAGAGGCTAAACTAAGTCATGAATTGATTCCAAGACTATCGCAATTAGCCTTTCAAGACTCCTGTCATTTGAGTAATCCAAGAGATTGTACTGAGAGGGATTTCATACACATTTTCACGGAGGCCTTTTAGATGGCCCTTCTTCGTATTGGATTTTCGGCCTGCTTTTTTCACGCCGATCCTAAGCGAGCCCTTTTCAAAGGAAAAACGCTTATCTATATGGAAGAATCGATCGCTCATTGGCTGTTCACCGAGAAGGCTTTAGGTTTTCTAATTCCTACAGTTCATCCCAGCTCCACGATCTCTTTAAAAGATCTGGTGGCAGATCTTGATGGCATCATTCTTCAAGGGGGCTCTGATGTATCGCCTGACAACTATGGAGAAACCCCTCTAAAACCTGAGTGGTCTGGCGATTATGTCAGAGATAAATATGAGATCGCTTTAGTCAAAGAATGTATTAGGCAACACAAACCGGTATTGGGGATTTGTCGAGGAGCTCAACTTTTAAATGTGGCCTTTGGTGGTAGTCTTTATCAAGATATTGCTACCCAAGTTCCGACCGCAAGAGTTCATCGTAACTGGGAAGTTTATGACCAGCTTTTTCATGAGGTCACCTTTGCAAAGGGTTCACTTTTAGAAAACAGGTTTAAAAAATCTTCTGCCAAGGTAAATTCTATTCACCATCAAGGGATCAAACAACTTGGAAAAGGGCTAATAGCAGAGGCTTTTTCGAAAGAGGATAATATCATTGAGGCTATCAGATTAGAGACCGAGCCTTTTGTTTATGCCTTTCAATGGCACCCAGAATTTCACAATCCCAATGACCCCACTCTTTTGGACTGCAGATTAATTTTACAGGACTTTTTGAAACAGGCTAAATTACAACGAGACAATCCATGTTAGAAATTTACAATCCCGCAACCGACAAACATCTACTCACTATAGAAAATGATTCAAAAAAAGAGATCGCAAATAAATTTGCAAAAGCAAAGGCGTCACTAAGCCACTGGTCCCAAACCTCATTGGAGACTCGGTTAACGGCTATCAAAAAATTTCGAAGTGCGGTGGTAGAACAAAAAAGTACCTTAGCCAGAATTTTAACCAACGAAATGGGTAAGCCCATTTCTCAATCCACCCAGGAATTAAATGGGCTACTTACCCGAATCGATTTTTTCCTGGAAGAAACGCCAAAGGTCCTAGCGGTAGAGTTAGTTTCTGATAGTGCCGCTACAGTTACAGAAAAAATATCTAAAGAACCCTTAGGTGTGATCGCAAATATTTCCGCGTGGAACTACCCCTATTTCGTAGGCTCTAATGTGTTTATTCCCGCCCTTCTTACAGGAAATACCGTTCTTTATAAACCCTCAGAATTTGCAAGTATCACCGGAACCGCTATTACCCAACTGCTCCATGACTCTGGAATCCCGGAGGATGTCTTTGTTTTAGTGGTGGGAGATGGGAAGGTGGGTGAAGAACTTTTAAAACTACCCTTCGATGGAGTTTTTTTTACAGGCTCCTACGCCACAGGAAAGAAAATAAACAGAGCAGTTTCTGAGCACTTTACCAAGGTACAATTAGAGCTCGGAGGTAAGGATCCCTTTTACGTCTGTGACGACGTGGAGATCAAGAGCGCCGCTGCAAGTCTTGCCGATGGTGCTTTTTATAATAATGGGCAGAGCTGTTGTAGTGTCGAGAGAATTTATGTTCACGATTCCATTTATGAAACATTTTGCACCAGTTTTGTTGAAGAGGTAAAAAAATTCGTTATTGGAGATCCTTTAAATGAAAAAACCTATATTGGTCCGCTCACACAGCCCGCTCAAATCAAATTTTTAGAATCTCAGGTGGCCGATGCGATGGCCAAAGGAGCTAAACTGGTGTGTGGGGGTAAGGCGATGGCGCGTGCCGGAAATTACTTTGAGCCTACGGTATTAACCGATGTGACTCACGAAATGACCGTGATGAAGGAGGAATCCTTTGGTCCTATTATTGGAATTCAAAAGGTAAAAGATGATCTTCATGCGATTCAATTAATGAATGATACCGCTTATGGTCTAACAGCCGGGGTTTATACTCTTCAAGAAGAACGAGCTGAATCTATTTTAAAACAACTCAATGCAGGTTCCGTCTATTGGAATGTTTGCGATCGCGTGAGTCCCAAGCTCCCTTGGTCTGGACGAGGCAATTCTGGAATGGGATGCACTCTCTCTCATTATGGAATCGAAACCTTCTTAAAGGTTAAGGCATGGCATCTTAAGGCCTAATACCTGAGATACCTGCCGCCGAATAATATTTACATCTAAATCTTTACTCCCGATGTACCCACCAATAAAAATCGGGAGTTATTATCATTTCATCACTCTTTTAATTAGTTTTAACTTTCCGAGGTACGGAGGGTACCGAAGGGCGAGATCAATTAAAAATGACCGCTTCACAATTCCTTTTTGATGGGAGAAGGTACTAAAACTAAACTCTCCGTGATATCTGCCCATTCCACTTTCACCCACTCCTCCAAAAGGGATTTTGGGATTAGTTAGGTGAACAAGAGTGTCATTCACACACCCACCACCGAAAGATAATCGAGTGAGAACCTCTTGAGTCTTTTTATTATTTTTAGAAAAGAAATACAAAGCTAATGGCTTAGGTCGCGATTGAATTAGAAGAATAGCTTCATCAAGTGAGTCATATTCGATTACAGGAAGAATCGGCCCAAAGATCTCTTCAGTCATGACCGGCATTTCCCATTTCACATCGGTTAATAGTGTAGGAGACAAATATCTTTCGGAGTCGGTGAAATTACCTCCTACAGTTACCTTTCCTTGATTCAAATATTTTTTTAATCTTTGATAATGGGAATCATTAATAATGCGAGAGTAATCGGGACTCCTCTCGGGATTTTCTCCGAAAAAGTTTTTGATTGCGGTCTGAAAGTAGGGAAGAAATTTTGCAGTTTTGCCTTTGGGCAATAATAAATAGTCGGGAGCTACGCAGGTCTGTCCCGCATTAAAAAATTTCCCCCAAACAATTCGATTGGCTGTGATCTGCCAGTCGACTTCATCATCCACTAGGCAGGGACTCTTCCCTCCTAATTCTAAGGTCACAGGAGTTAAGGTTTTAGCCGCCGCTATCATCACCTTTCTTCCGACCTCTGTACCCCCGGTAAAAAAGAGATGATCCCAAGATTGCATTAATAACTGTTCGGAGGTTTCCACGCCCCCTAAAACGACTGCGATATGTTCTTTTGAAAAGCTTTTTGAAATCAGCTCCTCTATTAACCGACCTGTATGAAAGGAGATCTCAGAGGGCTTTATCACTACACAATTACCTGCCGCAATAGCTCCAATTAAAGGCGAAATCACGAGCTGAAAAGGATAGTTCCATGGAGCAATGATTAAAACCACCCCTAATGGCTCCGAATATAAATAGCTCTTGGCTATCCACTGCGTGATAGGGGTCGAAACCTTCTTAGGTGCCATCCATTTTTTCAAGTTTTTTAAAGTGAATCGAAGCTCATCGTAAAGAAATGCAATTTCACTGACATAAGCTTCAGTTTCCGGTTTTTTTAGATCTTTTTTTAAAGCCTCTATAATCTGAGGCTCATGGTCCCGAATCAACTTATCAAGCAGCTCTAATTTTTGAATCCTAAATTCATAAGAGAGGGTTTGCCCCCTATTGAAAAAACTTTTTTGACTCTGTTTTAAGGTTCCAATCTCAATTTTATTCATAGGGGTAAAGGATCTCAAAGTTAAAGAGATTTGTCACTCGAAGGAGGTTGCTTTATCTCCTTTTTATCGCTAGTTTCTGGGAGTTCAAATTAGTCAGATGTGAAGGAGAACAAAATGACCCAGGGACCTATTTCTAATTTTATTGAAAAAAATTTTTTACATTTCAATGCGGCCGCATTAGTCGATGCTGGAAAGGCCTATAGAGTTCACATTGAAAGCAAAAGACCCATGTTTATTACTCTCGCAGGTGCCATGAGCAGCGGCGAGCTAGGAATTTCACTTGCAGAAATGATTCGTCAAAATAAGGTCCATGCTATTTGTTGTACAGGAGCCAATTTAGAGGAGGATGTTTTTAATTTAGTGGCGCACAACCACTACAAAAGAATTCCGAACTATCGCGACTTAACGCCACAAGATGAGATGAAATTATTAAGTCAGCACCTAAACCGAGTTACCGATACGTGCATTCCTGAAGAGGAGGCTATCCGACGCATTGAAGGTTCTGTGATGGAGGAGTGGCTAGGAGCCAGTGAAAGAAATGAATCCTACTTTCCTCACGAATTTATGTATCGCATTTTAAAAAGTGGAAAACTAAAACAGTACTACCAAATTCCACCCGAAAACAGCTGGCTACTAGCAGCCTGCGAAAAAAACCTTCCTATTTTTGTACCGGGTTGGGAAGATTCTACCCTGGGAAATATATTTACGGCTCGTTGTTTAGAGGGGAAAATTTCTCCTAAAATTTTAAAGGGTGGTATCGAATATATGATGTCCCTTTGCAAATGGTATGAAGCCACCTGTCGAGCAAATCCGATCGGTTTTTTCCAGATTGGCGGCGGCATCGCAGGAGACTTTCCTATTTGTGTGGTTCCTATGCTAAATCAAGATTTAATTAAGGGAGTGCCTGTCTGGGGCTATTTCTGTCAGATCAGTGATTCCACCACAAGCTATGGTTCCTACTCTGGTGCAGTCCCCAATGAAAAAATAACTTGGGGAAAACTAGATGCAGAGACTCCCAAATTCATTATTGAATCGGATGCCACTATTGTAGCGCCTTTATTATTTGCTTATGTACTAGGGCAGTGATCGCCCCCTTACAAATCAAGCTTCTCAGTAAAAGCTATGAGCGCATAGGGAAACCTCCTTTTATTGCAGTTAAGGACCTTTCTTTTGAAGTTAATGCTGGTGAGATTTTGGGGCTGCTGGGTCCGAATGGAGCTGGAAAATCAACCACGCTTAACTGTATTACCGGCTTTTATCCAGCAACCAAAGGAGAGGTTTTAATTGATGGGTTTAATGTTCATACCGACTCAAAAAAAGCGAAACAACGATTAGGTGTTTGCCATCAAGAGGACACCTTAGATACCGATTTCGATGTTCTGGATCAAATGATTCGCTACGGTACTTTTTATCGAATGGACCACTTTGAAATTGTAAAAAGAGCACGAGAGCTGCTTGAAACTTTAGGTCTGATCAGTAAGAGCAATGAGCTCATTGAAAATCTATCGGGAGGAATGCGAAGAAAACTTCAGGTAGCTAGAGCTTTAATCTCAAATCCAAAGGTTTTAGTTTTAGATGAACCCACCACCGGACTTGATCCCGATGGCAGAAGAGTTTTATGGTCTCTTTTAAAAGAAAATCGTAAAAAGGGTGTGGCCACCCTACTCTCTACTCACTACATGGAGGAGGCCGAAAGACTTTGTGATCGGATTGCTATTTTATTTGAAGGCACTATTTTAGATCTTGATTCTCCAGAGAGGCTCATTGAAAAACATGTGGGCTCAACAATAATAGAAGAGGAGATTCGCCCTGGAGTTTTATGGAAAAGAAATCCTAATCTTGAGGATGTGTTTTTAAAACTCACAGGAAAATCTCTGTCGGGAGAGGCTCGCAATGGGTAGCTGGCATAAACTTAAAGAATCTTTTTGGCCCATTCGCTGTGTATGGCTCCGTTATTTTGACGTCTATCTGAAAAATTGGCGCTATGGACTGGTAACTACCTTTGTCGAGCCTATGCTCTACCTATGTTCTTTTGGTTACGGCTTAGGCAGTATGATTGGCAATGTAGAAAGTAATGGAATTGTAGTTTCTTATCGTCAGTTTGTTTTTGCTGGAGTGGTGGCGCAAAGTTGTCTTTTTCAAGGTTTTTTTGAGGCCGCTTACGGCTCCTTTGTTCGCATGTATTATCAACGAATTTTTAAAGCCATGGCTTCAACTCCCATCACCCTTTCAGAGGTTCTTTGGGGAGAGCTCATTTGGGATGCTACTAAAGGAACTTTGTCGGCGACCGCTGTCCTAGCGTTAGGGGTTTTGATAGGAGATTTTTCCGTTTTAGGTAGTCTCATATGCATTCCGCTTTGTTTTTTGGGAGCTTTGCTTTTTTCTAGCTTAGGGCTCTGGATGGCAGCGTTATCTAAAACGATAGAGGAAATATCCTATCCGCAATATCTCATTGTTTTTCCCATGTTTCTTTTCTGTGGAGTCTATTTCCCCCTAGAAAACCTGCCTAGAAATATTCAAATATTTGCATCCTTATTACCCCTTACTGCACTGCTCTCTTTGATTCGTACACTCACATTAGACTTTCCATTTCATCCTGAAGCCATGGGAGTTTTTATTTTTTGGCTGGTCCTCTTAGTTTTATTAAGTCGCGACACTATGTCCCGTAGACTTGTGAAATAGCCCCTTCCTTTTCTGATTTCATGATAAAATAATTAGGTTCTCTATAGTTTTTTCTACATCACTTACTTAAAAATTACTTATGACTTCAAAACCTAAAATTCTTTTAGTGTTTGGTACCCATCCAGAGGCTATAAAAATGGCGCCCGTTTTTGTAGCCCTAAAAAACCGACCCGATCTTTTTGACGTCAAAATTTGTGTCACTGGGCAGCATCGACAAATGCTAGACCAGGTGTTGTCTCTTTTTGAAATGAAGGCCGATTACGATTTAAATATTATGACATCGGGCCAAGACTGCACCGACATTACCTCCAAAGTCTTAATAAGCCTTCGGGAGGTTTTAAATATAGAAAAACCGTCACGTATTTTAGTGCATGGGGATACTACAACTACTTTAGCGGCCAGCCTTGCAGCCTTTTATGCCAAGATTCCAGTCGCACACGTAGAGGCAGGCCTAAGAACAGGAAACTACTTTGCCCCCTGGCCCGAAGAGATGAATCGTCATGTCACCACCGTACTTGCCGACCTGCATTTTGCACCAACTGAGACCGCAAAAAAAAACTTAATTAAAGAAAATATTTCTCCGTCTCAAATTTTCGTTACTGGAAATACGGTGATTGATGCTTTATATAGTGTGGTTGCAAAAACTACCCATCCAGGACCTTTGAAAACCGCCCTGGAGGACAACTTTTCTTTTATTCATAAAAATAAAAAATTAATTTTAGTTACAGGGCATCGCAGGGAAAACTTTGGTGAAGGCTTCAATAATTTCTGTCATGCCATCCTGACCGTTCTTAAAGAAAATCCAGATTCTCAGGTGTGTTATCCGGTTCATCTAAATCCAAATGTGAGAGAACCGGTAAATAGAATTTTAAAAAATGCGGGTAAAGAGTTGTCTTCGCGACTTCATCTTATTGATCCTCTGGAGTATGTGCCTTTTGTTTATTTAATGAACCAATCCTATTTTATCTTAACCGATTCAGGAGGAGTTCAAGAGGAGGGTCCGGCTCTTGGTAAACCCGTTTTAGTCTCCCGTGATATTACCGAACGGCCCGAGGCCTTATTAGAAAACTCCGTAAAGCTTGTAGGAACAGATCCTAATAAAATTGTCTTAGAATCAAATCTCTTACTCAGAAATGAATTGGAGTATAGCCGTCGTAGTAAAGTTGTGAGCCCTTACGGCGATGGCCATGCTGCAGAAAGAATCCTTAAGGTTCTTAGTGCTGAAGCCATCACTCATGCTATTCAAGCAGCGTAATACCTAGGTATTACGAAAACAGTGCGTATTTTTTAAGATCCTCTAATAAAATAAATTCTAGCGTCGATTCATGCGTTGCCAGTAGATCTACTGGAGGGGCCTTCCCAGCCTCTAGTGCTTCAATCCATCTTAGAACACACAGGCACCACTGATCTCCCTCTTTTAACCCCGGAAACTCATTAAGAGGACGTGGGGTCATGAGATCATTACCTTGGCTAAATGAGAACTCTAAAAACTCCTTTGTCATCATGGCACACACCACATGACGACCTAAATCATCCTCTTCAGTTCGACAAAAACCATCTCGGTAATATCCGGTACGATGAGTTCCACAACAAGATTGCAGTGGCCCTCCTAAAACATTTAAATTCTCTTTTTTTTCACTCATAATTTGCTATCCGATAGGCTCCATAAATTAAAACAGATTGAAATAGCAATCGGCCCCATAACACAACAGGATCTGTAATCCCAAATAGACTCACCGAGTGTATTGCAATATGAAAATGCGCAGGCAGAATGGCAATAAAGTAGGCGACCAAAGAAAACCCGGTGACTCGTCGATATTTTTTAATACCCAGGCCCACTGCAGCCATTAATTCCAAAATGCCTGTTAAATAAATAAGGGGTAAATGAAACGGTAGGTAAGAGGGCATGGCAGGAAGAAATACTTCAGGAGAGATTAAATGCAGCACACCGGCAACCCAAAGAAGTAGACTCATCAACTTCACTAATAGCATTTGGCTGTTTACTCTACCCATTACAATTTTTCTCGTGGAGCTTTATCAAGTAATTCCAATAAAGCATCTACCCACTCAGGCTCTGCATTTAAAGAAGGAATGAGCGTTAGCTTCTCACCTCCATACTTTATAAACTCCTCCTGTCCTCTAACACTCACCTCCTCTAATGTCTCCAAACAATCGGCAACAAAGGAGGGGCATAAGACCACAATTCTCTTCACACCTAATTTAGGTAGCTCTCGGTAAAGTTCATCACTATAGGGTTTAATCCAAGGAGTGCGGCCAAGACGTGATTGGAAGGCCACGCGATATTGGCTTTCTGGAATATTTAGTTTTTCGGCCAGTTTCCTTGCTGTATAAAAACAATGCGCTCGATAACAATTCGAATTAATCGCATTAACAGAAAGAGAACAATCCTTGGTCTGAAGACAATATTGTTTTGTCGAATCGGTTTTTTTAACCTGTCTTTCGGGTAGACCATGGAAACTAAAAATCGCCATATCAAAGGGCTCATCTCTTAAATACCGCTGACTAATTTTAGCCACGGCAGAAAGATAAGAATCTTCCTTGTAAAAGGCAGAAACTGACTCAACTGGAATACGTTTTCTAAGCCCCTTCATTACCTGTCTTACGGCAATCAGAGAGGATTCTGTCGCCGCTAAAGAGTACTGGGGATAAAGTGGGCACACGACAATTCTTGTGCAATTTTTAGAAAGCAGGGCTTCACAGCCCTTGGCAATTGAGGGCTCTCCATAGCGCATCGCCATTTCAACTTCGGCTAAACCCTCTAATCGTTGTTTTACTTTATCGGTAAGTGCTCTCGTGTGAAAATAAAGAGGTGAGCCTTGGTCGGTCCAAATTAATTGATATTGGGCTGAAGATTGCAAAGGTCTATTTTTTAAAATTAATAATTTAACAAGAATCCATCTAAGGGGATAGGCAATATCAATCACCTCTGGATCCATTAAAAACTGGTCTAGGTAATTTCTCACATCCTCTGGATAGGGACTCGCCGGAGTGCCAAGATTAATGATCAAATAACCAACTTTTTCCTTATTCATTTGTCATTACCTTAGCGGAACTGTTAAAAAAAGAGTAGATGAAAAAAACGTCACTCACCACAGAAACACTTAGAGAGGTAGACCTTCTAAGAGAATTAAGTCAACTTCTCAATCACACTCTTGAAACAGAGGGGCAGGTACTGTGGGCTAAACTTTTTCAAGAGAAAACGGCTAAGGGAATTCCTTCGACCCAAATCACCCTTACTTTTGATGAAGCAAAAACAGCTCTCATCTCTGCTCTTCACGATTTAAATCAAAAATCTTTGAAGGGCAAATTAAAGAGTCTCTTTGAAACGGGAGTTCAAAGTACGGCCCTTTTTACGTCAGCTTTTTTGGGGCTTTTATTACCCCAAAACAATGTCATTCTTTTTAAAAAAGAGACTCAGCAGGACGCCATTACTTTAGAAAGAGCCTCCCTTTTTATATCAGAGCTTTTTTTAGATTGGATGAATGCTATCATTGCAAGAACCTTAGAAAAGGCTAGCTCCGTAGAAACCCTCTCTTTGCGAATAGAGCTGCAAAAACATTTACGATTTACCGAGATCCTTTTACAAAAAACTCGAACGGGATTAAAGCGTGGTGCCAGTCTGAGAAATAAAACGGGGCGGCTCATTTCTAAAATCACAAAAAAACCTAAAAGGGAGATCAGAATTCCCATGGAAGGACGAGCGTTTTTAGCGCTAGAAAATTTCATATCTCAACTTTTGCGAACTAAGGGAGGAATTGAATGACATCAAAAAACACCCAAAAAAACTGGATGATCTATGGAGCCAATGGCTTCACCGGAAAGCTAATCGCTAGAGAGGCTAAGCGGCGAAAAATGTCGGTAATTTTAGCTGGGAGATCCTCTGAAAAACTAAAGAGCCTCGCCTTTGAACTAGATCTTCCCTACCAGGCTTTTTCTCTTAGTAATATGGATGAAATCAAAGAAAATCTCAAAAACATTTCTTTGGTTCTTCTTTGTGCAGGCCCTTTCTCCGAGACCAGTCAGGTTATGCTTAATGCCTGCCTGTCTTTAGGTATTCATTACCTTGATATTACCGGTGAGATATCCGTTTTAGAGAGGGTGTTGTCTCAAGATTCAGAAGCCAAAAAGCAAGGCTCAGTTTTAATTCCTGGAGTGGGTTTTGATGTGGTTCCCTCCGATTGTCTAGCAGCTCTTTTAAGCGAAAAACTTCCTGCGGCACACGAGCTAAATTTGGCCTTTCACGGTGAAGCCACTCTAAGTCCTGGAACCACTAAAACGATGCTTGAAATACTTCCCAGAGGAGGAAAAATTAGGAGAGATGGAAAACTTACTACCATTCCGACCTTTTCTATTTTCAAACACATATCTTTTAATGGAAAATCTATTCACTGTGCCGCTATTCCCTGGGGAGATGTGGCCTCTGCTTTTTACTCGACTCAAATACCTAATATCACAGTGTATGGATCGGCACCTAAATGGAGTCGTTTTTTAAAAACCCCAATCCGTTTAATGAGTCCTATTTTACGCCACACTAAAATACAAACACTTATAAGATCCCAGATCGATAAATACATTCATGGTCCCACAGAACTCCAGCAACAAAATGCTAGAATGCATCTCTGGGGAGAGGTGATTAATAGTTCAACACGTATTGAAGGCTCCTTAGAGATTCCAGAGGGCTATCATTTCACCATGCTTACCGCCTTAAAGTCGGTAGAAATGGTTTTGGATGGTAAGGTGAAGGCAGGAAGCTATACACCCTCTTTAGCTTTTGGAGCTAACTTCATTAAAAGTTTTGAAAACATAAAACTATCCTTTAAGGAATCTGCTTTTTCATGAAGCATCTTTTTATATTTTTTGTTTTCAGTTTTTTTACAGGTCACTGTTTTTCACGCGTCAGAGATTTAGGAGTTCCTCTTCCCGGAACGCCTGGAAAATTAAATTCACTTGCAGACATTCAAGGGGTTGAAGTAGGTCACGTCACCCTGATTTCGGGTGCAGGCCCACTCATCATTGGAAAGGGGCCTATTCGCACGGGAGCGACCGCCATTTTTCCAAAAGGAAAGGTAAACAGCCCCGTTCCCGCAGCCTGGTTTTCTTTAAATGGAAATGGAGAACTCACCGGTACCACATGGATGGAAGAAACCGGTTTTTTAGATGGCCCTATTATTTTGACCAATACCAATAGTGTAGGAGTGGCTCGCGATGCCGTTCAATCTTGGGCCAATCTGCATTTAACCCCTAAAGAAAGCACTCTGTCCGATGATCCCGCCTCTCTGCCGGTGGTAGGAGAAACATGGGACGGAAGGCTTAATGATCTTCGAGGTAATCATGTCACCAAAGAAAAGGTATTTGAGGCTTTAAACAATGCAAAACCTGGCCCCTTCGCCGAAGGTAATGTAGGAGGTGGGACCGGAATGGTTTCCTTTGCCTATAAATCTGGTATCGGCACTAGCTCCAGACAAATTCAAATAGGAAAAGAAAAATATCTTTTGGGTGCTTTAGTCCAATCGAATTTTGGGACTAGAGACGAACTACAAATTAACGGAAAGAACATCGCAAAGATCTTTAAAGACCCCATACCCAAACTTAATCTCTCCTCACAAAAAGACGGATCTATTATTGTTGTTATTGGAACCGATGCCCCTTTGCTCTCTCACCAACTTAAACGAGTCGCAAAGAGAGTGTCTTTAGGCATTGGTAAAGTAGGCGGCATCTCACACGATTCTTCAGGGGATATTTTCATCGCCTTTTCAAGTAAGGAACCCAAGAAGAAAAAACAAATTTTAGTTTATGAATCGATTCCTAATGAGGAGATGGATGAAATTTTCAGAGCTACTATTGAGGCAACTGAAGAGGCTATTTTAAATGCACTGGTTGCGGCGACAGGTATGACCGGTATTAATGAAAATAGGGTGGAGGCCATTTCTCACGAAAAGCTTCGCACCCTATTTCAAAATCCCTAATTGTAAACGAAAAATGAGAATGGTTAATCTACGATCCTGTATTTATCAAATCGCTCGTTTCTTAACTCACCCCAACGCTCGCCCACATGACCATTAGTTTGAATATGCTCGGCCGCTTTAAAGCCCATGTCAAAACACTGATCGGAATTATTATAGTTAAAGTCACCTAAGCGACCCACAAAATAGATATTATTAAACTCCTTCTCCAGTGATCTAATTTTCGCAATTCTCTCCTGATATCCAATACGGTAGACAGGATAAAAATTTCGAAAACGTTTCGAGAAGTTTTTAACTATTTGATCCTTATTAAATAATTTTAGCGGTTTTAATTGATCCAATAGTAGATCCCCTAGATGGGAATCATCCATAGACCAAGTAGGATCAAGATCGTCACAGGTGAAATCTACCATCAATGCGGTATGACCTAATGGCGCCGTATAAGGGCTAAATTTGGTCATCTCACTAAGACGTCCAAAACGAAATCGAGATTCCGGATAGAAAACCCACATAGCAGGCAACACCGGCTGAGATTTCAGTAGATAGTAATAGATAATAGTATGCCTGAACGAAACAAACCGACACGCCTGACGAACATCGGCGGCAAGTTGCGGTATGAGCTCGGCAATCGCTTGCATAGGAATCGTATAGACTACGTCATCACACGAAATATTTTGGACCATTCCTGATTTATCCTCAAAACTCACACCAGAAACCTTTCCATTTTGTAATTTTAATTCCTTTACCTTTACGCCAAGATGAAACTTGACGCCATTGGCTTCACTTTTTTGTTTTAATTTTTCTGGAATCATTCCAAATCCATACTTTGGATAATGAAAATTGGGCGCTGAAATCGTCTTGTCTATTTTTTTACGAGAAAGAAGCTGCTTCATCACAGATACTAATCCTGGAGAGGAGATTCTCACCTCTGCTAAATGGGGATCTAGTTGACTGGGATTGCCAAACATCTTATTCGCCATAGGCTCAAAGATCTGTTGATAAAGTGATTTTCCAAATCTCTGAATGATAAAATCTTCATAGCTTTTGGGATCCACCTTGTTTTTGAAGTTTTTAGCTGCAGACAACCCAAAGCTGGCTAGAATTTCTAAGCTTTTTTGAGGCGGAAACTTCGTGAGCATTTCGGTCATTTTCAATGGGAAATCGAAGTATTTTCCATTTAGAAATAAATTCTGCGATTTTTCTCTTACTAAAAAATCGTCGCCCATCAATTGACACATCTCCTCTAAAACACCTTCGATCAATGTGTAAAATTTATGCGGGCCATAATCTAAAATAAAACCATCTTCACGAAAGCTCCGACAGAGTCCGCCCACTTCAGATTCCTTTTCAAAAACATGAACCTCTGTATCTGGATTTTGACTTAGTCGATACGCAGCCGAAAGGCCTGTGACTCCAGCTCCTAAAACCACCACGCGCTTTTTAGTCGTCATACGTTTTTTACCTTTCTTGCAATGACCCTTGTTTGTGCTGCAAAATAGGGAATTAGCGTTTTATCTAGAGACAATGACTTTATGAGTTTTCCCATCAGCTTTGCAGGTTTGGGTAAATAGGCCTCTAATCGATAGGTTAAGTAACCTAATTGTAACCATTGAAAATGAGGTTTACTTGATACCACCTCAAAACCTGCGGTTTCTAACATCGCCTTGATCGTCTTCGGAACAAAGTAATAAAGATGAACTGAAAGAATGAACCAATAGTTCTTTCCTGCCAGCCTGGCCATCGGATTTCCAATATTAGGATAATTAATAACCACAATTCCATCATCCTTCAGGTAGGAATTACAGGTTTTCAATACCGCTTTAGGATCAAAGGTATGTTCCAGTACATCCCAAAGAGTGATGCAGTCTATTTTTTTTTGCGGAGCAGGAGCCGTTTCTAAAGTTCCACAGGTGATATTCACATTGTAGTTTTTATTTCCGTAATTAGACAGGTATTGAGACGGTTCGATGCCATAAGTTTCCCACCCTCGCTCTTTAGCTACCTTCAGGAAGAATCCAGCGGCAGCACCGATATCTAAAATGGTGCCCCCTTTTTTATACTCCTCTACCGAATCTAAACAACGTTCAAAACTTTTGATTCTTCCCACCGCTTGAGACACATAAGTGGGGTCTTCAGCCTCGGTATAACTTTTAAGAATTAAATCTCGTCTGAGTCTAGGAGAGGTATAGATAAGATTGCAATCGGTACATTCGACTAAAGTCTCTTTCGAAACAAAGTTTCCTGAGGCGCTATAGGAGGTCAATAACTTTTCCATATCTGGGTCGGTGGTACCATGATATTTGACCTTAGAATTTCTGCTTCCACAAAGATTGCAATTAACCTCTTCCCATAAAGATTGCGTCTTTGGATTGATTGGAACTACACGTTCGGTACTGCGGACAGCTTCGGATTGCATGATTCTTCCTCCATAAATAGGGTTGTATTACTTATAACAATCGGTTTTCTAGTTTGATATTGACGACGATATAATACTTGAAGCTCTGAAAACTTAACATTAAGTGTATTCAAAATGAGACCTGTAGTGAACAGTCCCACAGCCGCCACCGCTACAAGCATTTGTAAAAATAGATTATTTTGAAAAAGAGAATGAATGGTCATGAATCCCACCGAAGTGAGCCCGATTGAAACCATTGAAAAGAATAGAAGAGGTCTTAGATCTCGCATTAACCATACAATTGTAAGCAAAACTTTATAACCATCTGAAAAAGTTTTTAATTTGCTATGGCTATTAAGGGGACGCTCTCCATAAGCCAGTGGAAGTTCTTTTATCGAAAAGCCATTCATTAAAGAGTAAACGGTCAATTCGGTTTCTACCTCAAAACCATTTCTTAATAGGGGAATATTTTTTACAAAGTAATGGGTCATCACACGATAACCCGAGCAGATATCGGTAAAGGAGCTATTAAAAATGGTATTTATCAAGCGAATAATGAGTTGATTTCCAAATTGATGAAATTTTCTAAACGCATTGGTAGATTGGGCCTGGCGACTTCCGACAGCCATTTCGGCTTCGCCTGCTAATACGGGAGCTAAAAGTTGCCAGACTCCCTTAGGATCGTAGGTATCGTCTGAATCTACCATGATATAGAGATCGGCCTCGACCACCTCAAACATACGACGAACTACATTTCCTTTTCCTTTGCGAGGAACTAAAACAACTCTCGCACCTTCAGCTTTGGCAATTTCACGACTGCTATCGGTAGAACCATTATCAAAAACATAGATATCAAGATTTGGAATTTCGGTTCTGAAATCACGAATCACTTTAGCTAGGGTGAGTTCTTCATTTAAACAGGGCAGTAAAAGAGCTATTTTAAGATGTTGAATATCTTTTTTGCTTACTCTCATAAGATTACTTTCCGACTTCTCTCTTTGCATTAGAGTTAGGTCATGCTATTCGAACTCAATGGCTGAAAAAAAAATACCTCAATTTTGGTTAATGAAAACGGAACCCAATGTTTTCTCCTTCGAAGATCTGGTTAAAGCTCCAAATCGCACCACCTGTTGGGAAGGGGTGAGAAACTACCAGGCCCGAAATTTTATGCGTGATACTTTTAAAAATGGGGATCAAGTACTAATATATCATAGTAATGTGGCTGAGCCAGCAGTCTTCGGTATTGCTTTAGTAGTCCGAGAGGGATATCCGGATCTTCACGCTTTAGATCCTAAAAGTGAATATTTTGACGAGGCGGCTAAAACAAAGGGAATCTCCCCTTGGGTGATGGTTGATGTCAAAGCAACTCACCGCTTCAAAAATCCCGTTTATCGAGAACAGTTAAAAAAAGAGCCGGAAGTAAAAACCATGATGGTATTACAACGCGGAGCAAGACTTTCAGTTCAACCCGTTTCTAATGAACACTTTGATTTGATTGTTAAGCTGGGCATCCCATTTAAGGTGTAACTATTTTTATCTAGTTTCCATTAATTTCTGCAGATCGACCTTTCGCGACCAAGGCGCGATAGACCCGAATCGACATTGGCTATTAAAACATTTTCTTACTCACTATTTTGAATTTCAATTTGATGATAGGCCCGATTTTATTTTCTACGCCGATTTGAATTCTGCCCAGGTTTTAAAATGGCCCTGTAATGCAATTCGAATCTTCTACACCGGAGAAAATGTTCTTCAAAACTGGAACATTGCCAATTACGCATTAACCCACGAACGGATTTATGGCGTACTAAAAATCCCATAGGAACTATTAGCTACACAGCTATTTCCTGTCCCTCAAGAATTCTAGGGTAGCGTAATGATTTATCTTTCCCTACAAACCCCCACCCTTGATTAGGGCGGGTTTACCCTTTATTCGGGGCCAGGTATTAAAAATGAATATCTAGTTTCCTAGTTTCTTTAAAGATTCCACATTGAAAGCCTGACCATTTTTAACGGCTCGTCCACTGATAGCAATAGGAATATTATTAATCCCATTTGAAGTTCCGAAAGTAACAGAGGCTATACGAGTATCTAAGAGCAAATTATCACTCTTAAAAGTGGAACCGTTTGCATATAGAGCCCA